>NZ_CP022584.1:2315000-2505000 GCF_002240225.1 Paenibacillus physcomitrellae
CCTCAGCACGGATATTTCTCTCCAACAGCTCCAAACGCCCCAAATGCTGAAGTCCTCGAACCACAGCCGCATAAGCGTCAAAGAAATGTCCATTCTGATTCAAAGCTTTAGCTTCATGATAAAATCTCAGGAAGCGGGCAAACTCTTTAAATTTACGTTTCTCTCTTACTGTTTGTTCAAAGTCAATAATTTTCCCTCTCAATTGTTCCAGTTCCTCCCGCTCGTCCCATATAATCTCACCCTGCAAAAAACAACTCAGCAGTTGGGCATTCTCGCCGGTCATGACCCAATTCTCCAGGTCGCTGCTCGTTACATAAAGCAGCTGGTAATCAAGCATACCAATCTGAGCATGTTCGGGTTCAGGTTTGTGTTCCATATCTTTGCATACAATAAGAATTAAATAATCAAAGCCAAGCATAATAGCATCATGAATCCCATTTGCAGAGTGGCGGAAACCAACCGCTCCACAGGCATGCTGGCTCATTATTTCATCGTTAATAAACAATGGTTTCACGGTACCCTCCCTAACGGTTTGGCGTCGCTACGTAAAACTATCGATACATAAAAATTCTACAGCCGGTGTCAGTTTCCTGCTTTTTCTCTATGCCAATCTATCTTTCCTTAGGCCGCTGCTGCTATTTATGTCCAACAAAAAATGCGGGAGAAACGAATGTCGTTTCTCCCGCAGGCGCTTGATACCAGAAATGCTATCCATATATATAAACGAGACCGGAAATTGAAATTGAATACTTCATTCAACTCTCAACAAACTTAATGACCAGCTTAGTAGGCATTAACCTGTCCGAGAACTTTCCAGGCATCAGCAGAACCAAAGCTTCTGGTCCAAGAGGCAATCCCGGCCAAACTCAGGCTTTTGACCAAAGCGACACGCTGTGATAAGGAGTCCTCGTCTTCCAGCCATATTTTTTTGACTGCTCCATCTTCATTATATTGAACAAAGTTTTGTCCCGTATCAGCGGCCATTTTAGGTTTGAGTCCATATTGTTGAATAATGCTCTGCGCCTTGCTCATACCGATCGCTTTGGAGCTGACCTTCGTCTTCCCGTCTTTGGTCGTTTCCGTCCAAACGCGCGTATAAAGCGGCACACCCAAAATCAGTTTGGAAGGCGGTACGGCATCTTCCGTCAGGATTTTATTCAGCGCGGCTTCCGTCCAAGGGAGAGAAGCTACCGAGCCTGCAACGGGACTAGCTGCCCAGTGCTCATCATAAGCCATGAGCGCCATATAGTCGATCAAGCCGCTCAAGGCACGGCGGTCAAGAAACTTCGACCAAAGCTCGCTGTCCGACTTTGGCGTCACATCCATAGAAACAATAAGTCCCTGCGCACGAGCCAAAGGTCTTAGCTCTCTCACAAACTGTGTGATATTGTCACCATCGGTTGTTTTAACATTTTCAAAATCAAGGTTGATGCCGTCCAAATCCAGCTGCTTCGCATAACCTACAAGCTGCTTGATCGCCTGTGTTCGAGTTTCAAATGTGGCAAAGGCAGCGGTCGTAAGCTCGGGACTAAAGCTGTTGCTGTACAAACCCCACACCTGCATCCCCTGGCTGTGGGCCCATTTTACATATTTAGCATCACCCTTGCTGTTGACGTTTCCTTTCGCATCCGCTAGTTCAAACCAGGTCGGACTGACGACATTGATTCCCGGCAGGCTTCCAATGTTCTTAGGATTGGCCGGCACCTGGTAAACAGCTTCCCAAGTCATATTGATCCGCTTGCTCTGCCAGGTTTGTACGGCAGGAAGCACTTTGGGCTCCTGTTTCGGAACCTCGTCTTTCTCACCAGGTTTAACCAGTTTGGTACGGATGAACCCGGTATACCCGCTGTCTGTCTGGGCATAATACCAATCGCCTTCCCGGTTCAAAATTCGCACATGGGCTTCCGGCGGCACATCCGTCAAGATCGGCGAGTGAATGGAAGCTCCCAAACGAAGCGGTGAGGTTCTTCCCGCCTTATCGGGCTTGACCTCGGCATGTTGAATGCTTTCCCCCGGCATAAATACCCGGACTGCTCCCGATGGTTTGTCCTCTTCTACCTCAACCCCGTAAACCTGCTCAAGCAGATCGGCCGGTACATAAACCACTCCATCTTGCTCGGAAGGAGCGCTGTTCAAATTAAAAGCAGCATTATTCAGAGATCCCTGACGTTTGCCGATTTGCACGCGAACAAGCTTGTCCGCGGTCGCCAGGATTACCGATCCCGTCGTCTTCTCATAACGGACACCGTCGTCAATCTTAGCCTGAATGACCGGTAAAGGAAGGCTCAGCGAAGCGCCTGTACCCGCTGCGGAGTATCTTTCAACTTCATCCGCAAAAAAGATCGGCTTGTCCATTCCTTTCCACTCCGGATCAATGTGCGTGTGACTAGGGACAAAAATCCGGTAGACTATATACGCTGATAACAAAAAAACAACCGCCAAGCCCAGCTTGCGCCACGGCTTCCTACTATTACGCCTACTCCATTTGTTTTTGCGGCTCATCTTGTGCTACTACCTCCGTTATTGACGCTAAACATCCTAGCAAACTAGAGCGACTCTTGTAAAAGAAACAACTCTACTAATAGTTTATTCAGGTAATGTTACATGAATTCGTATTATTTTAAATTTATAAACTAGTTTAATTTCCGTTACTAGAATTGCCGTGCCTCTTAACTCTACATAAAAAAGAAAGACGCGAAGAACTCCTACCGGGAATTCCGCACGTCCTTGTTCAACATACCTGTAACCTATATACATTTAGAGTGTAAATTTATAATTATTTATCTGACGCACATTCCTGACAAACACCGTAAAGCTCCAGCCGGTGCCCGTAAACCTTAAACCCGGTCGCTTGTTCAGCGGTCTCCTCCACATCACGCAAAGAAGAATACATAAAGTCTTTGATCTTGCCGCATTGCTGACAGACTACATGATAATGGTCGGAAACGTCCGCGTCAAACCGACTGGAACTGTCGCCGTAGGTGAGTTCGCGTACCATGTTGGCTTCAATAAATACTTTAAGATTGTTATACACGGTAGCAACGCTCATATTAGGAAACTTCGGTGATAACGCGCGATATATCTCATCAGCCGTTGGATGCTCCATCGACTCCATTAAAAAAGAAAGTATAGCATGACGCTGCGGCGTGATGCGGACACCGTTTGTTTTCAGCTGCTCCAGGGCATGATGCACCTTTGTAGACATGATGTCCACCGCCTTTTTCGAAAAAATTTACAAAAGTTAAAATCGGATTAATTTTATTGTACGTTTCCGTTAAATCTTTTGTCAACGCATAGCCAGGGATACAAAAGGCTCGAATTAACACGCCGTGCGGCATTTTGAATCCGAAAGATTACTCCTGCGCAGGCAGCGGATCCAAAGCATTAATGGCCTCCTTATATATGAATACGTTGCTGTTGCCGTCCAAATTCACTTTGTATTCGCCGGTTCCCCATGTGCCCTTTATCGTTTTATTCTCAACCGGGAACGGCAGATTGGTTTCAATCCCGCCGTATCCGCTGGAACCTTCAAGCGTATAATCTGCCTGCTCCGGCAGCGTGATGTGAAGTTCACCTACTGCGCTGTAGACATTCCAATCTCCGCCAATGACATTGGATTCCACCCGGATCATACCGTTTAAGGTTTGAGCGTCCAGCTTTTTAGGAGCTTCCTCAATGTCCAGGTTACCGTTCTTTGTATTAACGTCGATATCGCCTGACGTCGTTCTGACTGCAATATCGCCAACCAGCGTAGACAACTTCAACTTGCCCTGAATATTGTCGGCCGACAAATTCCCGCCTTGAGTGTTCATTGTAATGTCCCCCTGAAATCCGGATATATAACCGTCTCCGTTCAAGGTGGACGCTTTGAATTCGCCCTGCAGATTCCGGAGCTCTATTTTACCGTTCCCCGTCTCCAGCACAACATGATCGGCGGCCAGGTTCTTGACCAAGAGATTGCCATTCGTCGTCGTAACATTCATCGTTAAGCTTCGGTTAAACGGAATCACTATGTTCATGTTGACTTTCGGGTGACGTTTGCCGGACTGTCCGTAACCAGCGTCTTTCACTACAAGGCCCAGCGTACTGTCGGCAGTCGCTTCTATATGAGTCTGCTCAGCAATGCTGGCCGCTTCCTGCAGATTTCCAGAATCCACATATACTTTATACTGCACTTGAACATTAAAAACAGCTTCTCTGCTAATCGTAATATTACCGTTAATGCCGTTGATGGACAGCTTGCGGGTCTCCGATGGAAGCGGAATTTCAAGTGCAGGTTTGGTTACGGAGTACCCTTTCTCCTCACTAAACTCCATGCTGGCCGCCGTTAAATCAAGGCTAACCTTCTGCCAAAGCTGCACGTAATGGTCCTGCTGGGTAATCGCAAATACCGAAACTGCTGCGGCCAGCGTCAGCAGCATCCCTCTTAAATCAAAACGGATGCGGCCCATTCCGGCTGTGCTTCGTTTGTTCCGAACCCGCAGCATATTAAAAATAGCTTCAAAACCAAGCAGGATCAGCAGAACCGGCCACCATCTCAGCAAAAGCAGCATGGCGTCCCTGTTTAAACTGAGATCGAGAATCAGCAATATGCCAACGCCTGCCGCGAACAACGACGCCGTCAGACGACCTGTTCGTCTGAACTTGCGCCGGTTTTCCCCCATGAACAGCAGAACTGCCGCCGCAAGAAAGAAACCAGCGACCGTATATCCGGCATAATTCTGAATAAAGCTGCTGAGCCACGCCGGCTGCTGTCGGAGCAGAAACAGGATCAATCCGCCGCCAATCAGCTGCGCTCCCATACCAAGCCCCCGCCAGAAGGCCTGCGCTGCCGTACGCTTATGTCTTGCAGTCCCGCTGCGTCGTGCATTCCAGTAATCCGTCGACTGAAGCACGTCATAAATGCTGTAGAAATAAATAACGGGTATCAAAATGGCTAGCAGAATCAATAATGGAACATTAATATGCATCCTTACGGATGAGAAATAAACCAGTGAGGCGGCATCGATCAAAATAAAATAGATAAGGGTTATCCCTTTGCCCAGCTGTCTTAAATAGAGATGACCCAAACCGGGGAAAAGAGCCGTGAGCAGCACCGATATCAGCTTGAGCTTGCGCCTTCGCGGCTTAAAGCCGACGGTTTTGGCCCCTCCGCCCGGTCCCTCCATCTTTTCCGTATGCCCGCTTCCGCCCTCCTGGAGAGTGTGATCTTTCATGCTGTACTCAACTCCTATGTTTGGCCTTGCCATAAGGTTATAATACCCGATTTTACAATAGACCGTAACCAGCTTCAGAAAGCCAGCATATACGAAAAAGATGAAACCTCCTTAGATCCGCAAGGAATCAAAGGAGGTCATGTCAATAAGGATTGGATTAGCTAATTGCTGTTCACCGAATGATTCGGCCCGCAGGCTTATGAATCGATCAAATCAGGCTTTCAAGCAGCAGAGCCACCGACATGATGATCCCGCACCACATCGAAGCTTTCAGCGAAGCGCCCATCAGCGGCAAGTAGGCCACGGAAGGATTTTGCGCGGCAAGTCCCCGGTAAACCCGGTAAAGCGGCAGCACCGATAACAAGGCCACTACAGCGTAAAACGGAAGTACGCCGGCGAAGATGCAGACCAGCAGTAACACATAAGCCATCAGGGTCATCACTCGGGAAAGCACAAGCGCTTTCTGTTCGCCCCATACGACGACCAAGGTCCGTTTGCCTACCTCCCGATCGCTCTGCCAATGCAGAAAATGATGGTTAAACAGCAGCAGCGTTGTCAAAATTCCGACCGGCAGGGACAGCAATACGGAGCGCAAGCTGAACTCCCCGGTCTGTACAAAATAAGAGCCGGCAACCGGCATGATGCCGAAGGCGAATAAGATCGCCACTTCGCTGTAGCCTTTTCCCCGGTAACCGAACCGAAGCGGCGGCGCCACGTAGAAGTATGCGATAAGCGCTCCTACCACAACGAAATAAAGCAGCTCCCAGCCGCTGAACACACAAAGCAATACGCCGCAGACGACGGCGAAAGCGAGGAAAAGCCAGGTAAGCGCCGCGAAAGCTTTTTCCGATACAATGCCGCCAGTCAGCAGCCCTGAATGGGTGGAAACCAGATCCGAGTTCTGCTGGGCCGCCGTATCCGTCCCGTTGCGGTAATCCCACAGATCATTAATCATATTGGAAAACAGATGGGCCGCTCCCGCCCCCAGAAACGCAAGAATAAATAAAACCGGATGAAACTCCTTCTCCCATACATAAGCTGCAGCCGTTCCCAGAACGACGGGAACCAGCATCACGGGAAGTGAGTAAAACCGGGTAGCTTTAAGAAATAACTGCCATTTGCTCATAGCCACCTCAGGTGCCTCCATTCTGATCTAAATTAAAATAATCACAATATATGATTATACAACATGCCTGAGGATCTGGAACACGTAAAGGTTCTTCAAACTCATCCAGCTACTGGAAAAGCAAACACTTGAACAAAAAAGTGCCCCCGCTGATGCGGAGACACTTAAATTGCTGCTTATGGTTTCAGTTTGCTCTGAGAGCGGCTTGCGAAGATGGCTTTTATAAAGCCGATTGCAAACGGGCTTGCGAATGCCCCTCGTGAAAGCCGATTATAAGAGCCACTTGTCAAAGCCCTTTGTTAAAGCCGCCTTGAAAAATACAAAGCTTACGCTTCTTTCAAGGCTTCAACCAGCAGTTTGTTGGCCAGGGCAGGGTTGGCTTTGCCTTTGCTTTGTTTCATGACTTGACCGACCAGGAAGCCGATCGCCTTCTCCTTGCCGGCTTTATAATCCGCTACCGAAGCCGGATTGGCGGCAATGACCTCTTGAACGATTGCCAAAATAGCGCCTTCGTCGCTGATTTGCACGAGTCCCTGCTCCTCGACGATCTGCTGCGGCAGCTTGCCGCTCTGCAGCATTTCTTTGAAGACCGTCTTGGCGATCTTGGAGCTGATCGTACCTTTCTCGATCAGGCCGATCATTTCGCCAAGACCTTGACCGGTCAGTTTGACGTCAGCCAGCTCAAGGTTATTGCTGTTCAGGTAGCCGAGCAGGTCGCCCATGATCCAGTTTGATACGGCCTTGGCGTCCGATGTGGACTGCAGGCTGCTTTCGAACAGATCAGCCAGCGGCTTGGACGAGGTAATGACGCCGGCATCGTAGTCCGGCAGGCCAAGCTCCGAGGTGTAGCGGGTTTTGCGCGCATCCGGCAGCTCCGGAATGGAAGCGCGGATCCGTTCCTTCCACTCGGCATCGATATGCAGCGTGACCAGGTCCGGGTCCGGGAAATACCGGTAGTCATGCGCTTCTTCTTTGCTGCGCATGGTCAGCGTTTTGCCCTGGGCTTCGTCCCAGCGGCGCGTCTCCTGCACGACTTGTCCGCCTTCGTCCAGGATTTCTGCCTGGCGGAGCTGTTCGTACTCCAGGCCGCGCTGTACGCCGCGGAAGGAGTTCATATTTTTCAGCTCGGCTTTGGTGCCAAGCTCCTTCTGGCCGTGCGGGCGAAGGCTGATGTTCGCGTCGCAGCGCAGCGAGCCTTCCTCCATCTTCACATCGGAGACATCGCAGTACTGCATGATGGCGCGCAGCTTCTCCAGATAAGCGCGGGCTTCTTCCGGCGAGGAGATGTCCGGCTCGGACACGATCTCAACAAGCGGCGTGCCGACGCGGTTGAAGTCGACCAGTGAAGCGTAACCGCCGTCCACGTGCGTCAGCTTGCCGGCGTCTTCCTCCAAATGCAGGCGGGTAATGCCGATGCGTTTGGTTTTGCCGTCCACTTCAATGTCGATATACCCGTTCAGGCCGATCGGCTGATCAAACTGGGAAATCTGATAAGCTTTCGGCGAATCGGGATAGAAATAGTTTTTCCGGTCAAATTTGCTGACGTCACCGATTTCGCAGTTCAGGGCCATGGCGGCTTTCATCGCATAATCGACGGCCTGACGGTTCAGCACCGGCAGAACGCCGGGGTGGCCAAGACAGACCGGACAGGTATGGCTGTTGGGCGGCGCGCCGAATTCGGTGGAGCATCCGCAGAAGATTTTACTCTTCGTATGCAGCTCCACGTGCACTTCCAGCCCGATGACAGTTTCATATTTGGATGTTGACATAAGAACCTCCTACTCCACTTAAAGCGACGGGCGCCGCTTATGGTGCTCCGTATGAATTTCAAAGGCATGCGCGGTGCGCAGCACTGTGCTTTCGTCGAACGCTTTGCCGATGATTTGCAGGCCGACAGGCAGTCCGTCCGCGAAACCGCAAGGCACGCTGATGGCAGGAACCCCAGCCAAGCTGACCGGAATGGTCAGGATGTCGTTCAGATACATCGTGAGCGGGTCGTCTACCTGGGAGCCGATCGGGAAAGCCGTCGTCGGGGCTGTAGGCCCGATGATGACGTCGAATTTTTCAAACGTTTGGTCAAAATCCTGCTTGATCAGCGTACGGACTTTCTGTGCTTTCAAATAATAAGCGTCATAGTAACCCGAGCTGAGCGCATAGGTCCCGAGCATAATCCGGCGTTTCACTTCCGGACCAAAGCCTTGGCTTCTGGACTCGTGATACAGCTCCAGCAGGTTGCTGCTGTCGGCGCGAACGCCGTATCTGACCCCGTCGAACCGGGACAGGTTGGAGGAAGCTTCAGAGGAAGCCAGCAAATAATAAGCGGCCACCGCGTATTCCGTATGCGGCAGGGAAACCTCCTCCCAAGTTGCGCCAAGGGATTCAAGTGTCTTAAGCGCGTCCATGACGGAGGCTTTAACCTTCGGATCTACGCCGTCCAGATATTCCTTCGGCACGGCAATGCGAAGGCCTTTCACGTCTCCGGTGAGCGCGCTGACAAAGTCAGGCAAATCGACATTAGCGGACGTTGAATCTTTAGTGTCATAACCGGCGATGGCCTGCAGGACGTACGCTGCGTCTTCGACGTTTTTGGTGATCGGACCGATTTGGTCCAGAGAGGACGCAAACGCGACAAGCCCAAAACGGGAAACGCGGCCGTATGTAGGCTTGAGTCCAACTACACCGCAGTAGGATGCCGGCTGACGGATCGAACCGCCTGTATCGGAGCCCAATGTGAAATAAGCTTGTCCGGATGCTACGGCCGCTGCGGAACCGCCGCTGCTGCCGCCGGGAACACGCGTCAAATCCCAAGGGTTGCGGGTCACCTGGAAGCTGGAATTCTCGTTGGAGCCGCCCATGGCGAACTCGTCCATGTTCAGCTTGCCGACCGTAACGGCGTCAGCTGCTTTCAGCTTGGACACGACGGTTGCGTCGTAAATCGGGTCGTAATTTTTGAGGAATTGGCTCGCACAGGTCGTGCGCAAACCTTCGGTCACCATGTTGTCCTTAATTCCGACAGGCAGACCGAACAATAGGCCGCGCGCTTCGCCTTTGACCAGCTTCTCATCCAGCTTGGCTGCGGTTTGTCTGGCATTCTCTTCATTTAAAGTGAGGTATGCCTGGACACGCTCGTCCCGTTCTTTAATTGCGGAGAAAGCCTCTCCAACCAGATCGGCCACGGACAGTTCCTTGCCGTGAAGCCGGTCATGGAGCTCCTGGAGCCTTAAATCAAATAACGTCAATGCCTTTCCCTCCTAATATCTGATGACTGCTGCTTTGCCAAGGCGCTGCATATCTATTCCAGTACGGCTGGCACCTTAAATTGTCCGTCTTCTTCCTCCGGCGCATTGCGGAATACCTTTTCCGCCGGAAGACTTTCCTGGACCACGTCGTCACGCATAACGTTGCTGAGATGCAGCACGTGGGTGGTCGGTTGCACATTTTCCGTATCCAGTTCGTTTAACTTCTCCGCATATTGTAAAATCGCGTTCAGCTGTTCCGTGAACTTCTCCTGCTCTTCATTCGTCAGATTTAGACGGGCCAGCTTGGCAACATGCTGGACGTCTTTAGCCTGAATAGACATATAGGCCGCCCCTTTCGTTTTTTGCGTAATAAACTCATTCTATCAGACCTTAAGACTGTTTAAAATTATATTGCAGAAAAAACCGCAATTCAATCCGGTAAAGCGAAAGAGTACCGGGATAAATTAAGTCGGTGAGCGTATAGCAACGGCATTAGAGGATACAAGCGGGGCCGGAACCGGGCAATGAAGACAGGGAACATAAGATGCGATGGGCATAAAGGTATGAACAAGGGCAGGCACTTAAGAGATATGAAGGTAAATATGACCAGGAACATGAGCTTAAACAGAGGCTAAGGGTAAAAGCAGAGGTGCGAATAGAGTATGAACAGGGGCACGAACTAGAACGGGGCATTTTTCACTAAAAAAGGACACTCAAACATGGACTGGCTAATGCACAATTGCCGCTGGCAGTGTAACTCCACAATTCTGTTTGATGCCGAACCTGCACTATAATACCCCACCCGTCCGCACGTCACCCTATCCAAATAAAAAAAGCCGGTCAGCGGCATTACCGCTGCTCCGGCTTTACTTAAATCCAAGCCCGCAAATTTACCTGTTTGATAAAATCTGCTGTGGACATCGCTTCCTGTGTTGGTTCTTGTGCCTCCGGCTGCTCAGCATCACCGTTCATAATTTGAAAAAAAAGCTTCTCGTTATGAGTGGCCAATGCGAAATCCAAAAGCGCTTCGCGTTCTACCCGATCTACTTCCTGCTTAATCAATTGTTCCTCGGACTCAATGTCGCTTGCTGGAACAAAAAAATTCCGACCCGCTTTAGGCAAGCGGATAACGTAATCAAACGCATTATCCGGATTACGGTCATAAGCAATGATGTAGCCGTATTCCCCAACAGGAAGATTCTGCTCGAAAGCATCATCGACGATAACAATTCTCTCTCCCAAACGAAGCATCGTCTACCTCCCTGAAATATGACTTATTTTTATTAATTTATATCCTACTAAAAATAGTAGACCGAGGTCAAGGAAGCCTGCTATCTTTTTCATAGTTTATGACAAATCCAAAGTATAATGCAATCGGCTGCAAAGCATGCAGCCCATCTTATCTCCGCTTCCTATGTTCGTTAAGACGCTGGAACCAAGGCTGCTCGATGCCTGCCTCATTCATTTTCACATGGCTCCAGAAATGGGCCGTTTCGCGAAGTATCTCCGGCTTGCTTGTCTGCTCATCGTCTGCAGCCTTCATGTTATCCGTGTTCTCTGTGCACACCAAATCCTTGGTGCCCGCCATGCCATTGATCACGACCATCTTGGTTAAACTCCTCTCGTTAATAGAACTATCATCGTCATTGTTATTGTTACTATTACTGTTATAGCTGCTACTAGGGATGTCAGGGGCAGTGGTTCCCCTATTAGGATTGCTATTTTGACCTTTTCTTCCCGAAATCTCCTGCCATGCACCGTCAAATTCATGAAATCGCTCCATGTCCGCCCACCTTCCCTTGCAAAAAAATCCATTTATAAACAAAAAAAGAACGCAAACCGGGAGTTAACTCCAACAGCTTGCGTGCTTCGCAATGTTAAGTAGATTTAATTACATCCATCCTAGCAAATGACAGCAGGGCTGTCTACCACTTTTTTGCCTGATTCGTCAATTTATGCGCTAGATTCCGGGAACATACGGATTATGCTCACGTTCATATCCGATGGTTGTCCGAGGGCCATGTCCGGGATAAACTTTGACATCATCCTCAAAACGGTACAAAGTACCACGAATCGAGTCGATCAAATCCCGCTCGCGCCCGCCAGGCAGGTCCGTCCGGCCTACGCCTTCACGGAACAACACATCTCCCGAAAACAAATGCTTGCCGCACAAAAAGCTTACACTGCCAGGCGAATGCCCCGGCGTATGGTAAACCTTAAACGTCTCTCCGAGCAGGGTCAGCGTCTGGCCATGCCCCAAATCAAACTCCGCAGCGTCCGTAGCGACAGGCTCCGTCACATCCGGCCACATCAAAGAACCGTTTAATTTAGGCGAGGTCAGCCAGTCGGCCTCCAAGGGATGGACGTACACCGGGCAGCCTTTCAGCTTGCGGATTTGGTCGACGCCGCCAATATGGTCGAAATGGGCATGCGTCAAAATGATCGCTTCGATCTCCAGATGCTCGATCCGCCGGATCAGCGCAGCCGGGTTGGAGCCGGGATCGATAATTACGGCTTTCCCTTCTTCTTCGCCCTGCAGCAGATATGCATTGGTTTGCAGAGCGCCTAGCGCAAATGAGTCAATTGTTAGCATAAGCTTATACCCCCGACAGCAGCTCGCGGAATTCCGACACAACCGCAGGATGGATGGCGGTGCCTTCCCCGTAGGCTTCGATCATTTTTCGACGGGTTTCGGCCATGCCTTCCTGCCAGCCCGGCACTTCGCGGTCCGGATTCGCGGTTTTGAACTCGGCCATTATCGCCTGGATATGCTTCGGACGTGGTCCCCAGAAAGCAAGCACCGATCCGCCGGTATCCGCTACGATGACAATCGGGATGGAGCGGCCGCCCAGCGTCATATACTCGTCCATTACTTCCGGATGCTCCTCAAGGATCAGCACTTCGGTCGGAATCTCTGCGGCTTCGAGCAGCCGGAAGACGACAGGAATATTTCGGATCACGTCACCGCACCAGTCCGCAGCCACAATCAGCACACGAAGATCGTCACGAAACTGCAGACTTTCGAAAAATTCGCGGTCTTCCTCAGCCGGCCAGGCGAACTGTTCATAACCTTGAACAAAAGCTTCTTTATTTTGCGTCATGGATTCGATAAATTGCGCGGGTGTCAGCCCTTTGCCGAACTTGTGGGCAACATTGCTTTTTCGACTCATGGTCAGGCCCCTTTCTTTTTGCTGGAATAAAACCATTTAATAAGCACATATACAATCAGGAGCGCAAGCGCAACCAGTAAAATTGGCATCAGGTAAGGCTTGGCCTTCTCGTCGATGGTCTCCCAATTCTGGCCGAGGATTTTGCCCAAATAGATGAACAAAATGCTCCACGGAATGCTGGCAAGCGTTGTCAGCAGGATAAACCTGCTCAGCTTCATTTTGGCAAGGCCCGCCGGAATGGAAATCGCTTGTCTGGCAACCGGCACAAACCGGGCGAAGAAGACCATACCGGAGCCGTATTTCAGGAACCAGGCCTCCGAAGCGTCGATATGTTTTTTCGTCAAGAAAATGTATTTGCCGTATTTGTCCAGCACAGGTCTTCCCCCATACCGGCCGATCCAGTAGAGAAAAATCTGGGCAATCAAGGCTCCCAGCGTGCCGAAAATAACGGCTCCTACAAACGAAATTTCCCCTTGGTGAACCAGGTAACCCGCATAAGCCAATACGATTTCACTCGGAATAACCTCGACCATAAGGCCGATCATAATCCCGAAATAGCCAAGCCCTTCAATCCAATGCAGAAGATTGCTTACAATGTCCGATAGCACAGTTGGCCCTCACTCTCCGTAAATATTCTTTGTTTAACCTACTAGAACAAAACTGCAAATGCTTTATTGAATGGGCGGCACGGTGGCTCTGCCTCGTCTTAAACCTTCCGCCAATTCCCAGTCTATTCTAGCACAAGAGCGGACATGCATTCTACTTTGCGCAGGCGGTACCGTTGCAGGCGGATCCGCATATGCTGTGGGAGTAGAAAGGAGTGGTCGTTATGCCATTACAGGGCCCCAAACCCAAACATCAGAACTCACTGCCAACCCCGCGCAAAATCCGCAGAAGCTGCAGCAAAGAGCTGTACCGGGCAGTGAAACGAATGAACATCTATATTCCGGAGGAAAAAATGGAGGCTGGCGAAGCCCTTTATTATAAAAAAGTGATCGGCAACCTGATCTGGATCGGGGAAAATCAATCCAACCGCAAGCTCCTGGCGGACTGGTGGGACGAAGCCGTCAGCGGAGAACTGGCCGAGCTCTGGGAAGTGGATCAGGAGAAGCTGAAACTGGCATTCCGGGCGGCATTTTGCGGGTCTTAACCCTTGCCGGACTAGCTCCGCCGCCGGATCGCCTTATCCTCCATCTCGTCTGTCCCCTCAAGCTGCGGCCGAAACACTTGGCCCCATTCTCTCCTTAAGATGCCGGCTGTCTCCTGCGCCTCCCGGGTCACATAGAATCCGCGGTCATTACGTAGGGAGCGGCCTTCAGGACGAGACATCATTTGATCCAAAGCGATATAGCGCTGATATAAAAAGAGTCCGGCCCTGGCGGCCGCCTCCGCCTCGCCCTCCTGCCCCTGACTGCGCTTGTGGCCGGCAAGCGCAGTCAGGCTGCGAAGCGCTTCCGTCTGCTTGACCGGATCAAACCGGTCAAGCCGCAGCGCTTCGGCCCACCAGGCGGCTGCCCTCACATCCCCTCCGGAGGCGGCAGCCTCGGCCAGCCGGCTGTACAGCTCGGGACTGCGCGGATTATAGCGCAGCCCCGAGCGCAGCAGCAGGACAGCCTCCTGCTGCGAAACCCTGGCGGCAAGCGTCGCCCGGACGTGCGGCTGAAACGGGTTCAGCCGCAGCGCCCTCTCCAGCTCCGCTGCCGGTGCCGCTTCTCTGCCGCTGGTCACCGCACGGCGGTAAACCTGATCGGCCAGCATCAGCCGCCAGCCGGACAAGCCCGCGGCCAGCAAGCATATGGCCAGGGCTATGACGGCTGCGCGAGGGCTGACGGTTTTGAGGCGGGGGGCTTTGAGGTGGAAGGATTTGAGACTGACCGATTTAAAGCGGATCAAAGCTTCGGGGCGTGTTCCGGCGTAGCGGGGTCCAACGGCTCTATTGGACCTGTGCCAGCTACTATGGGAGCTGCGGGAGAATCCAGAGCCTCTATTTCTATTTCTATTTCCCGTTCTATTTCCTACTTCAGCAATCCAGATCAGCAGCACTCCGTATACACCGAAAGCCCAATCGAAATCGACCAAGCCATGCAGGACCAATATCAGGTAAGCCCAAAACCACTCACTCCGCCGGGCTGCCAGCCTGTACCCCTGCACGACCAGCCATCCCAGCCAAACCGCACCTCCGATTAGGCCAAGGTTCAGAAGCATATCCAAAAGGCCGCTGTGCATCACCGAACCGGCATAAGGAGCACTCTGTACGCCCCGGTAAGCGGACCGCCAGGCATCGCCCCCTTGCCCCAGCCAAGGAGCCTCACGGAACAAAGATACAGCGTCCCGAAACATCAGCAGCCTTGCGCTTATTGTCGAAGTGCCGGTCCGCAGCGCCGCCTGCGCTGAATCCCCTCCTAAAGGGATTAGCGTGGCAGCCAGCACAACAGCGCCCGCTACAAGCCCGGTTAATAAGGTGCGGTCAGCAGCTGTTCGCCCGGACGGGCGGCGGGATGCGAGGCGCCGCGGCAGCCAGTAAAGCTGCGGAAATAGGTGAAGCAGCGCCTGCAGCGGCTGAATCTTCAAGCCGCTGAACTTGGCCAGGGGCGGCGCGGCCAGAACGAGCAGCGTCGCCGCCCACACCGCCGCGAGCTCGGCCAGCCCGGGCCGCACAGCAGGCGCTAGCTCCGCCTGGGCGAGGCGGCGGTACAGGATAAGCGCTCCGGCGAGGATCAAGCCGGAGCGCAGGATGAGCCGCCCGCGCGCCTCGCCGCGGGCGGTCAGCACGGCCGCCGTCCAGGCGGCCGCCGCGGCGAGCCAGGCGCCGCGGGATTCGCTCAGCAGCAGGCACAGCCCGTAGGGCAGTGCCTGGGCTGAGGCGGCAAGCCGCCGGCGAAGGGCGGCGGCTTGGGGGAGCCGCGCAAGGCGCAGCAGCTGCAGCACCAGGAAGGCGCCCATGACGGCGCCGAACGTGTTCGGGTACTGCAGCAGCCCGCCGAGCCGCGCGCCAAACGCGGCTGTGCCGCTGTCCGCGGTCCGCAGCACGGCGTGCGGCAGCGGGACCAGTCCGTACACCGCCGCCAGCGCGGTGTACGCAAGCACTGTGCCGGTGAGATTCCACCCAGCACGCAGCACCAGGCCGCCGCCGGGCCGGGCGGCCGTCCAGGCCAATGCGGCTGCCAGCACGGCCAGCCAGCTCCAGCGCAGCACCGCGTCCACGGTGCCCTGCATCGAGAGCGGCCAGGCCCCCAGCCGCAGGGCGTACAGCAGCGCCACGCCTCCCGGACCGGCGGCTGCCATCATCGCCCGTAACACCACGGGCGCCGCCCCTCCCGCCTCCCGTGTCCGGACATAAACCGTCTGCCACAGCAAAACCGCTGCGGCGCCAGTCAACCAGACCGAGGCCGGCAAATACAACGAGCGGCTGAAATACAAGCCGGCCTGGAGACAGGACCATATAACCGTAAGCGTCAAGGCCGCTGCCATAATCAGCGTCATCCATTTATTGTTGCCTTTTCTGGCCTTTTTCCCTGTCTCTTTCCCTTTCTCTTTACCTTTGTCTTTCCCTTGCAGTTGACCTTGCTCTTCCCCTTGTCCCCCGCTGTTCATATACGCTCTCAAGCTCTTCTCCTCCGATCCCTCAATCATCACTCAAATGATTTCGTCCAACTGCAAACCAAAAAGCCAACACGTCGGATGGCTTTCCCATCTTTAACAGTGTTGGCTTTTTTATAGTGCGTCAATCACAAAACACCTTGCCGCAGGCAGTTTTCAAAGGGGCAAAGAGCAACGCCCAGTTAAGTCAGTTAAGTCAGTTAAGTCAGTTAAGTCAGTTCAGGCCTGCTAGTCCCGTCAATCTGCTTCCAGGCTAAATCTTCTCTTCCTGCGGAAGCAGATCCCGGCACGCGTTCTCCAGGTAAGGAGAAGCGCTGAGAAAGCTCCTGAAGGCTGAATATTCCTGCCACAAGCGGACTTTATCACCGGATGAGCCTTTGACGGCGCGGATCATAATATTTTTTGGCGTATGCTCCATATCGATAAACTCAAGCAGCTGGGTTTTATACCCGAGAACATCCAGCAGCTTGGCGCGGATCGCATCGGTTGCCAGCGCAGAGAACCGCTCTTTGAGAATGCCGTGCGACAGCAGCGGCCCAAGCTCCGGCGCATCCACCTGGCTGAACAGCTCATGCTGGCAGCAAGGGACGGACAGAATGACTGAAGCGCCCCAGCGAACGGCTTTCTCCAGCGCAGCATCCGTCGCTGTATCGCAGGCATGAAGCGTCACAACCATATCGACGCGGTTTAATTCGTCATAGTCTGCAATGTCGCCGACAAGAAACCGCAGGTTGTTGTATTCGAGTTTGCTCGCCAGCAAACTGCAGTGTTCGATGACATCGGCTTTCAGATCCAATCCGACAACCTTCAGCTCCATGCCGCGTTCGACCGACAAATAATGATACAAAGCGAAAGTCAGGTACGATTTACCGCAGCCAAAGTCGACGATCGTCAGCGGACGCCCTTGGGGCAGGTCGCCGGCCACGTCTTCGATCATCTCCAGGAAACGGTTAATCTGCTTGTACTTATCGTAGCGCTTTGCAAACACCCGGCCTTCCGGACTCATAATGCCAAGCTCAACCAGAAAAGGAACGGGCGTCCCTTCTTCCAGAATGTATTGCTTCTTCCGGTTATGGCTAAGCACGGCTGACTGCTTGGTGGCCGGTTTCTTGAGGATCGATACTTTGAACTTCTTGCTGATCAGCACCTGATAATCCGCCTCCGCCGTATTAAACAGCCCTTGACGGAAGGTGGTTTCAAACAGCTCCATCAGGCGGTCCTCCAGCAGCTCCGGCAGCAGATTGTCGTGTGTCACTTTGTTCGCATAATGATAGGCCAGCTGATAATGCAGTTTGCCTTTCAGCTCAACAGGCTTGATCTGCACTTTCGTATAGTCCTGACCGTCCCCTTTGCTGCGGCGCTGACTGAGCGTGGCCGAAATAAGACCGGCCTGACCGGTTCCCGCTGCCACCATATCCTGAACGAGCTTTCGTAGAGATTCCATAAATTACGCTACCTTTCTTTCATTCATTCTTCAATTTATTACGAGTTCCGGGGGGGCTTATCCGTTAGCAGGCTGTTAAACAAGAGTCGTCCAGCTTGCCGCGCAGCACTGTGACCGCCGGTCCCGCTATCTTCACTCTGTCTCCATCGACTTCAAGCTCCAACTCTCCGCCCCGTGCGGAGGCCTGGAATGCTTTAAGTTTACTTTTTCCAAGTTTTGTAGACCAATACGGGGCAATTCCGCAATGAGCTGAACCCGTGACGGGATCTTCCTGAATACCTACGGCCGGGCAGAAAAAACGGGAAACGCAGTCATAACCGGTGCCGCTTGAAGGATCTACGGGGTTCTCGGGGGTCCCGGAGTTCGCGGAACTTGCAGCATTAACGCTATTCACAGTATTCGTAGTATTTTCGATATTTGCGCCATTCGCAATATTTGCAGTATTTTCAGTGTTAGCCTCGCCGCCTCGTCCTTCCCCTGCAGCAGTAACAGCAATGCCGCGGGTTTCGATACCGTGCAGCGCGTTAAAATCCGGCTCCAGGCTGCGTACGGTTTGCTCGGAATCCAAGACTGCAAGCAGGTCTTCCCCATACCGGTAAAGAACCTGAAGGTTGTCCACGTTGATCCCGAGAGCTGCCGAGAGCTGCTGCTTTAAATCCGGCCGGGTTTCCTCTACAGGATGATGCGCAGGAAAATTCAGCTCGATCAGACTGCCCTGCTTACGTGCCGTCAGCAAACCGCTGAGCGTCAGGAAGCGAGCCTCCTCCCCAGCCCCAAGCCGGCCTGTTTCCCATAAAATATGGGCACTTGCCAGTGTAGCATGACCGCAAAGCTTCACTTCCGCCGCCGGCGTAAACCAGCGCAGCCGGTAACCGTCTTCTACTTTGGTTAGAAAAGCCGTCTCTGACAGGTTCATCTCCCGGGCGATCTGCTGCATGACAGCCGTCTCAAGCGGCTGTTCGCAAACACAAACGGCAGCGGGATTGCCACCGAACGGACGCGAGCTAAAGGCATCTACGATATATAATTCCATTTGGCTTCCTCCTCCGGATTAACAACTTTTCCCTCAAATAATCAAACACCGAAGCTGTGCCAACCCTCTTCCATGAAGTGCCCCGGCAGATTGGCAGGTACTAGCCATTATCGAACCGCCAACCGTAATCGCTAACTGTCATTGCTAACCGTTACTACTAAACGTTAGAAGAGGCTTCCTTTTCCCCGCTTACCAATTCCAGTCCTTCCAGCACTTCCTCTCGCGGCAGTCCTCCGCGTTCCAGGGTTTCATCATCGAGTTGAAGCAGCCTTTGGTAATAAGCAGCTGCCTCCTCTTTGCCGATCTCCCCGTCCTTACGAAGCCGGAACAGACAGTCCTCCGCTTTGTCAAAGCGCTGCTCCTGCTCCTCATAACGAAACAGCAGCTTCTCCGTTTCCGCGGGCAGCCGGTAGCCTTTGACGGCTTCCAGCACCTCGCTTACCTCTTTATCCACGCTCCACAGCTCCTTGTCTGCTCCATGAAAGACCGAATAGACAAACAGGTGGAGAGCTTTCATCAGGCGTTTCAAGCCTTCGTCGTTATTATTCAAATCCAGGTAAATCAGGCCTTCTTCCTTCATCAGCCTGGCCATGCTTTGCAGTTTATCCGCCTCCACTTTATCGCCAAGCCGGAACATATCAATAATATCTTTGACGGATAAGGAATTCAGCAGCTGACTGTTCAGGCGGAAATGCCTCTTGAACAAGTCATCCACCTCCCACAAGGCTTCCGTGTGCTTCTTCTGCTGCTTCAAACCGAAGATGGCCCCCACCGCTTCCGTCATATCTTCGATCATACGGACCAAATAATCTCTTCTAAGCATGTTATGGCCTCCCGCCGCTTATTTTAAAATGGGTTAAAAGTCGGATTTTGCAGATACAAACGGTTGTATACAAATTGTAAGTCATTTAGCTTCCCTTTGCCATTCCGCATGTGAAGCCTTCGCTACAAGACCTCTTCTACCCATTTCTCCGCGGCATAAAAAACAGGCTTCTCCCAAGAGAAGCCTGTGCATAACAAGCAGCTTAACAGCTCCAGCTGGCTGCCGGATCGAAGATCTCCGCATTTAGCCTGGGCATTAGCCAAGGAATTCAGCCGAAGCATTCAGCCTGACATTCGTCCTGAACACTCCGCCTTTTCATTCAGTCTAGCTGCTAGCCTTACCGCCCGGCCTTATCCGTTTCATAGATGCTGCGAGCGAAATCAGAAATAACGGCCAGCAGCTGTTCAGGTGTTTCGTACATGCTCATATGGCCTGCACCTTTAAGCACCGACTTCGTGATGTTGGCTCCATCTGCCGTAAAGGTCCGTTCCATCGGCACCACTTGATCCTTCTCACCGGCGACGAGGAGCACCGGCAGCGTTGTGGAGGACAATACATCTCTGCGATCCACACGTTCGCGCATGGCCAGAGCCGCTCCCGCAGCTCCCTGAGGAGGTGTGCGGTAACCAATTTCGCGGACGGCGTTCACGGCATCGACCATCGTGTCCACATGATCCGGAGCAAATAATCCCGGCACAAGACCATCAATAAAATCGGTAATACCGGCTTGAACAGCGGCCGCTGCCTTCAGCCGTTTCTCTTTGGCTTCCTCGCTATCGGGGTAAGCCGTGGAGTGAATAAGTCCAAACCCTTTCAAATAAGCCGGATAATGCTGGGCAAAAGCTAAAGTGACATAACCGCCCATCGAATGACCCAGCATCGTGCAGGAGCTGATCTCCAGCTTCTCAAGAAGCCCCTTTACATCCTCGGCCATTTGCTCAATCGTGTAAGAGCCAAGAGGCGCATCGCTGGAACCATGGCCGCGCAGATCAGGGACCAGACAACGATACTGTTTGCTCAGCTCCGAAATAATAGTATCCCAATAACCGGCACTGCCGCAGAAGCCGTGCAGCAGAACCATAACTTCTCCTTCTCCGCGATCCTCATAAGCTATATTCAAGCCGTTAACCGATGTTTTCTCCATGATTCCAACCTTCTTTCTTGTATAAATCAAAATAATTCAAACATTACCTACTATTAAGCCAATTGCTTGGTCTCTGAAACGGGTCTGCTCAAATCCGCCCGAAAGCAGCCGCAGCAGCAGCCGCAATTTCATCTGCCATCTGCATCACAAGGTGCAGGGAAGTGGTTTGCAGCGTGTGATAAGGTTTGGGACTTTTCCTGTTTACAACAGCGGCTATGCTGTAATCCCCTATAGGCGGGAGGCGAAGACCTACCGACTCCGCTGGCATTAGCGGTGCCTGAGCGACCAGATAGAAACCGACAGACGACTCAGCGCCAAGACAGGCATCGACTGCAATACGTATCTTCCCTTCCGGCAGCTCCCTCATCTTGGCAAGCAGCGTTTCCGCATCGCAAGGATCAGATAAGGTTCCTGTTACCGCATTTATGCCGTAGGCCTGGAGCCTGCTGCCAGTCAAAGGTCCTAAAGCATCTCCGGACGATCGGTCCGTACCGATACAGACAAATTGAAGATCATCCAGCGCATGTTCCGCAGCTATTCCTTGGAAGAAGCTTCTTAACTCCCCGCCGTTCATCCGGGTTCTTACAGCCGCCTCCAGCTTGGGTTCCCGCCCGCCAAACAAGCGGTTTATAGACATATTGGTTGCTCCTTAGCTCTTATTGATCTGATTGTACCCCAATTCCCAAGCCGAGTACAAAATCCGTTTAAAAAACGTGAATCCCTGTACACGACATGTTACAATACGGGAAGATTACCCGATCTGGGAAAGGATGTGCCTTATGGATTTGAGTCAGAAAACGCAGGAAAATGTGGAATATATGATTGAAGCAATTAAAAACAAACTGAGAATGGCAACCGGCGCTGCTATGCAGGCATCCGCCTTTACAGTGGACCGTTATGAGGATATTCAAGAGGTTTACGAAATCGTGATGAGCAAGGAACGGCTCAGCATCTCCGAGGTTGAAGCGCTCGCTTCCGAACTGGGACAACTTCGCAGCAAATAATTTGTTCCCTTAATAAGTTTCATGAGGAAATCACACAAAAAAGCTGTCCCGCATAGGAGTTCGGTTTGGAATTAACCCGAACTTTCCTAACACAGGACAGCTTTTAATTTGGGTTGAGGGTTGAGGAGCGCCGCTCGTCCAAGCCCTGCTCAAGGCATATCTACGACGAGCAGTTCCGCCCATCCTCCGCTGGACATTCCCGTAATGTTGATCGGCAGAGGCTCACGGATTCTAAGCGAATCTCCCTGCTGCAGATCCATTACCTCTTCCCCGCACTCCACCTCCACATTCCCTGATACTACAAAAATATAGGTTCTCCGGTCACGCGCCGCAATGTCGAGCTGCTTAGAGGTTTCCAAAATGGAAGTATAAAGGGTTAAATCCTGGGCAATCGGAAGCGAATAGGGATCTTCCCCTCTTCCTGAAACAGCAGGAAACAATTGATTAAAACGCTGCTCGTTCTGAAGGGTCAAGCTTTGAGCCCGCGGCTCAAGTCCTTGCTTGACTGGGAGAAACCAGAACTGCAGGTACCTGGCCGGTTCACGGTCTGAGGGATTGGATTCCGAATGTGTAACCCCGGTTCCGGAGGTTAACACATGAATAGTGCCTTCCGGAAGATCCGCTGCAATTCCTAAGCTGTCCGTATAGCGGACTTTTCCTTCGATAACCATCGTTACGATCTCCAGGTCATGATTGGGCCAGTCTTTTCCATAATGTTCAGGTAATAAGGTACTGTCGTTGTGAACCAGCATACAGCCGAAATGCTCATTTCCCGTGTCTTCATATTCGGAAAACGAAAAGCTGTATTCACTTTGGATCGATCCCAGATCTGATGTATGACGTTCTGCCGACGTTTGTTTTTTAATCATGGTCAACTCTCCTCTGCAGATTTGCCTTTCAACTAATGGTCCCATGGTTTTATTTAACGCTTCCATGGTTTCATGGTCTATTTGAATATCCATTAAATACCCTCCGGCTTTTTCCTCTAATCATCCCGGCAAATCCAAATTCCTCTTTATTTCTGCAAAATTCTCTTTCAACTTCCACGGCTTTTGCTTTGTTTCACGGTTGTTCATCACGTTTATATACGAAGTAAGCACAGGTTGAAAGAAGGTAAGACTAGGACAGGCCGCAGCAAGGGGGATTTACCATGTGGGCAATTCCGATCAGCATCCTGATCGCCGTCCTTATTGGATTAATAGGTGAAGCGCTGACCGAAAACGACATCTTAGGCGGTGCAACAGGCGCAATCATCGCTGGACTAGCCGGATCTTGGCTGGGTTCCTGGTGGTTTGATAACCTGGGTCCGGTTGTTGACGGATTTGCTGTCATTCCGGCCATTGTGGGCGCCGCTTCCGCGGTACTGCTTCTGGCCTCTGTCTCCCGGCTGTTCGCCCGAACCTTGTAAATACATTTTGATAAGGAGTGATCCAATATGAGTCATGCAGAAAATGAACAAGCGGTTCAAACGGGTTCCAAATTTGTAAAAGGCGCTCTCATCGGCGCGGTTGTAGGCGCGGCAACGGCCCTTCTTTTTGCTCCAAAGCCAGGACGTGAGCTGCGCAGCGATTTGGCCGACAAAATGAGCACGGCGGCCGATAAATCGAAGGAATTATGCGGAACTGTCGGGGAAAAGGCGTCTACTCTTTATCAAAACGTTACCGATAAAGCAGGCTCCTTGGCTAAAACCATCGGCAGCAGCGCCAGCACTGTAGCAAGCACTGTCAAAGAAGCTTCAGCCAGTGTGGCGGAAGAGGCTAAGAAAGGCGCCTCGGATGTCATGGAGGCCGAAGCCGATATGGCCAAAAATGTTAAGGATAAAACGGCTGAAGCCGCTAAAGACGTGAAGGAAACTTCAAAGGATGCGGCCCGGGACGTTTCTAATAAAACGCAGTCCAGTTCAACTTACTAATTCGTTCCATATCCCGTCCCTTGAGAAATAGCCAGCTGTCCTTACGGCTGGCTATTTCTGTCCTGCCGCTAGCACTGCTTTGGAAAGCGAGGGAAATTCATGGCTAAAATATACGACACCAAAGATCATCCATTTGAACTCAGGCATGAGGTAAAGCGCCTGAATACCCGTCTAGATGATATCGCCACGGCCCTGGAGAAATCCGATTTTCTCGATATGATCGAGAACTACACCAATCCGAAGAAACGTCTGTTTGCCAACTTCACCGCCGGCTTGTCCCGTGGTCTTGGCTTGACGGTAGGAACAGCCGTCGTGCTTGCTTTGCTTGGCTGGCTGATCAGCCTATTTGTTGACCTTCCATTAATTGGTGAATACATCGGACAGCTCCAGCGGTATATTGATGCTTACAAGCAGCAATAGTAACTTTGGTCAAGCTTATTTATGCAGCTTATGCTAAATGGACCTAAACAGGAAAGAGGAGGCGTTCGCACATGCCGCATGTCAACCCTGAAGGTGAACAGGAGCAGTATGTTGAGAAGCAGATCGAGGAAGCAAGAGAAGGCGAATATCCGAACCATAAAGATCTAAGCATAGCGCAAAACGGTTCCATGGTGAACGATATGGAGGATCTGAAGCAGCTTGGAGAGGACATGGATGAGATGCATACGAACAGTGAAGACAAGAAACAAGGCCTAATATCAGACCCTGAGCAATAAAGGTAAGGGGTTTCTCGTTTCTCGGATACTTATAAAGCCTAAGCCGGCCGGCTTAGGCTTTATAAATTGGAATTTTTGCGCCGGACTCTAAGCAGGTCGCCTGTCCAGCCTTTCATCCACATCCAGGCATAAAGCCCTCCGCTGCAGAACAAGACGATCAGAATAATCGCCGTAAATCCCCAGGTTCCGGAATGAATCCAAGGCAGATAATCAAAGTTCATTCCCCAAATCGCCCCGATCACCATAGCCGGTGTAAAGATCGCCGTAATAAGAGTCAAAGTCTTCATGATGTCGTTGCCCCGGAACGCTGAGACCGCATCATCAATCAAAATCAAGGTGTCAATTTCCTTCTCGTAATGACTGAACAACGTCTCCATCCGATCCGCCCGGTAATAAAACCGCTGAAAATAAACACTATGGTCAAGCTCACCTAAATAAGCCTCCCGTGCAGCCGTGATCAACTCCAAATAAGGAATAAACAAATTGCTCCAAAAGAGCAGCTCAAACCTGGCATTCAGAATCCGGTCCATGATGTTCTTCTCATTTCGCTGCCTCATCGTTTCTTCAACCTTGCGCAAATTGATTTCGAATTTGTCCATGCCTTCATGGAAATAGTGAAGAAGGGTCCGGGCCAGCACAAACATGCCGTCAATCGGCCATTTGCAGCCTGCAAGCAGGTTTAGTCTTTCCCGTGAGTTCATCACGAACCGCGTATGTTCATCCAGATTCACGGTCACAAGCTCCGTCCGGCTGACAAAAAAGTGGAATCGTTCGCACTCTGTTTCCGAGTTAATTTCCTGTTTGACCGAATAGGACATGGCTCCAAATATTAGCGGCTCCTGATCCTCAGCAAACCGGACAGACAAATAATTGGTGTTCGCAGCCGGTATACTTGTAATCCATTCCTCTGTGACCGGTTTCGATAAGACCAGACGTTTGATAGCCTGGCTGTCCCAGTCTTCGATTTGCAGGTCAGTCCAGGTCCAGCCCTGCTCCATTGGCCAAATACGCTCCCCGCCGAGCCCCTCGTTCATACACCTGTTCTCCTATATGTCCAGATTTCCAAAAAGACACGTACATGATTCTGGATCATGACGTGTCTTCAGGATTTTGTGCTATTCAACTGTGCCACCCGCATCACATACCCGAGTTAGACATGATTTGTTTCAATTTCTCTGTCGCTCTCTTCTGGATGCGTGACACGCTCATCTGCGAAACACCCAGCTTCTGGGCAATGGCCCTCTGCGATTGTCCTTCCTGGAAAGCAAGCAGCAATACTTTTTGCTCCTGCTCCTTAAGCTGGCTCATCGCCTGCTGGAGATCCATTCTTTTCTCCACCGTGTCATAATCATTCGCATCATGACTGATTAATTCACCAAGCGTTGCCGCACTTTCGTCCTGGGAAAGAGGCGAATCCAGCGATACGTAATGATAACATTCCCGTCCGGCCAGAACTTCAACCGTTTCCTCCACGGAAAGCTCCAGAAACTCGGCAATTTCCTTCACGTCAGGAGAACGCTCCAGTTTAACCGTCAATTCATCAATGGCCTGTTGAACCAAAGCACCCTTTTCCTTGATACGGCGCGGAACCTGGATATACCAAGACTTGTCCCGCAGAAAGTTCTTCATATGCCCAATCATGCTCTTCATCGCATAAGGTTCAAACGGAATGCCCAGCGATATATCATACTGCTGAAGCAGGCGAATCAGCGCCATTTGCCCAACCTGGTATAAATCTTCATACAAATCGGGTCGATTGCGGGCAATTTTGCCAGCAGCCATTTTAACCATAGGCTCGTATTTCTGAATCAGAACCGTAGCAATTTCATTATCTTTGGTCTGCTGGTATTCCCATATCAATCCCGTTGATTCATTAAGAGCCTCGGGGGGAGTCAGCTTGTCCGTCATACTCTCTCCTCGCTTCGGGTGAGTTTACGGGTCAAGACGACTTTCGTCCCCTTTCCTGCTTCATTTACAACGCTGACCTCATCCATCAGCGCCTGCATTAAGTAGAAACCAAGTCCCCCGATTTGCGCTTCACCCAATTCCTTGTCATGGAGCGTTGCCGATTCGTCATCTTTGTAGGACTCAAAGCTCTCGCCATTATCTTTGACCGTAATAACGAGTTCGCCGGGCCGCACATCGAACAGGACCTCGACCATTCCATCTTCATGATTGTAGGCGTACAGCACTGAATTGTTGCATGCTTCAGAGACGGCTACTTTCATATCTTCGATATCCTCATAGGAGAATCCCATTTTTGAAGCAATCCCGTAGAGATTTAACCTTACAATATCCACATAATCCGCAGTAGCCGGCAAAGTTAACTGTACTTGTTGAACTTCATCTTTCATACTTTCTTCGATCCTTTCCTTATTGGGAATTCTCTTGAGAGGCAAAGAACTTTGCAATTCCTGTCATATCAAAAAGTTTTTGTATCTGGGCCGGCACTTCACGGACATAAAACTGGGCATTCATCCCGTGTCTTACTTTAAGAATAGAAAGCAGAATTCCGATCCCCGTACTGTCGATGTATTTGAGCTCTCTCAAGTTTAGAACAAGATCCTGCTCACTGTTCTCAACTAACGGTTCCATGAACTGACGGAAATCGGGAGCAACGGACAAATCCAACTCACCTTGTAGAAAAACCGTGCTGGCTCCCTTATCATTTTGAGTTGTAACCGAAAATTTCTCGTTTTTATTTGTATTCATAGACTATCTCTCCCGAATGTTGGTTTCTTTATCCTTTACCCCATTGCCACCCTCTATGAAACATAACATGATCATCCATTTAGTTCCAGCGGTCTTTTCTGTCTTTCATAGGAGGACACTCCGGAACTCACGTCATACTGGGCTAAAATACGTTTGACCGCTCCCAAATTGACCGGTTTGCTAATGTAATCATCCATGCCCGCCTCATAGCAGCGGCCTTTAATTCCTTCCATTACATTCGCCGTCATAGCAAAAATATAGGGAGGCCTGCCTCCTTGCTCGCCGGCCCGGATAAGCTTGGTTGCCTCCAAGCCGTCCATGACCGGCATCTGCAGATCCATAAAGATATAAGAATAATGATGATCGGCGGCCATCTGAACAGCTTCCCTGCCGTTCTCCGCAATATCCGTTTCATAACCCAGCTTCGCCAGCATACTGCTCATCAGCTTCTGGTTGATCGGATGATCATCAACAATCAAAGCCCGTTCTTTGACTCTGACTGAACGCCGATTCTCTTTCTTCTCCGTCTCAAACTGGCTGATTTCAATTTCCTCTTCACACTTCCGGGTTACGATGCTGAACGAGAAGGTAGCGCCGCGGTCCTCCGCAGCCTCCGCTACGATATCCCCGCCCATCATCTGAACCAGCGTTCGGCAGATCGCCAGCCCGAGGCCAGTCCCTCCATATTTACGCGTCATAGAGGAATCAAGCTGGGAGAACGGCTGGAACAGACGCTCACGTTTCTCTTCGGCAATACCGATACCCGTATCTTTGACTGTGAACTCCAGCGTAATTTCGTCGTCATTCTCCTCTTTCGGAAGCACCACGACATAGATTCCGCCTTGATCAGTGAATTTTACTGCATTGGAGATCAGATTGATCAGCACTTGTCTGAGCCGGCCCATGTCCCCATAGAGGACACACGGAATACGTTCATCTATAAAATAAGCCAACTCCAGCTGTTTGCGTCCCGCTTCCACCGAGAACAGATTAAAGACCTCCTGCAAACCCGAACGCAGCTCGAATGGACTTTCTTCGAGTTCCATCTTGCCGGACTCCATCTTTGTGAAATCGAGTATATCATTGATGACCGAAATGAGCGTATCCGCGCTGTTACGGATAATCTCGGTATATTCTTTTTGTTCCTCTTTCAAATCGGTCTCCATAAGCAAATCAATCATACCGATCACGCCATTCATAGGGGTACGGATTTCATGGCTCATCATAGCCAGAAATTCCGTTTTGGCTTTGGCGGCAATTTCCGCCGCTTCCTTGGCTTCGATCAGCTCGCGATTAATTTGCTCAAGCTCTTTGGTTTTCTGATGGAGCAGCATCGTTTGTGATTTAAGCTTCTGGTTAGTTTTGAACATGCTGACAAAACCGTCGATTTTTGATTTCAAAATCTGTGGGATGAACGGTTTGACCATGTAGTCGATGGCTCCGGCGGAATAACCGGCAAAAAGATGCTCCGCCTGTTTGCTATTCGCTGAAATAAAGATAATTGGAATATCCTTGGTTTTGTCTCTCGCTTTGATCAGCTTGGCCGTTTCTATACCGTCCAGTCCCGGCATTTGAACATCCAGAACAATCACAGCAAACTCATCCTTCAGCAGGCAACGGAGCGCCTCTTCACCGGAGGTAGCTTTAACCAGATTGTACTCCTCACTCTCCAGCACGGCTTCCAGGGCAAGCAAATTCTCCGGACGATCATCTACCAGCAATATGTGTATCGGTTCTTCTACCCCCATGAGATCCTCCTAACCAAAGCCCGCGCATCCCCCCGCAGGCTATTGCTCATTTGATTTTACGATAAATCTTTTCTACGCGGTCCAGCGGCTCAAAGCAGTGGGAATAATCCGTGAAATGGATGGATTCCTTGGAGCCGAGCACCAGCACGCCAAAATTGCTCAAGCTTTCGTAGAACAGCTCATGAACTCTGTTGCGAAGTGTTTCGTTGAAATAAATCATGACATTACGGCAAAAGATGACGTTAAATTCATTAAAAGAACGGTCTGTAGCCAGATTATGTTCGGCAAAGATCATATTTTTCCGGAGATAAGGGTGAAAAATAACAGAATTATATTGTGCCGTATAATATTCGGAGAAGGAGCGCGTCCCCCCCGCCTCAATATAATTTTTGGTATACAGCTTCATTTTCTGCAGCCCGTAAATGCCTTCCTTGGCTTGTTCCAAAGAACGGGCATTCATATCCGTGGCGTAAATTCTCGCCTTATCATACAGCCCTTCCTCCTGCAGCAGGATCGCCATCGAATAAACTTCTTCGCCGGTCGAGCATCCCGCATGCCAAATCCGGATATAAGGATAAGTCCTCAGGATCGGCACAACCTTTTCGCGAAAGGTTTTGAATAAAGAGGGATCCCGGAACATCTCCGTTACCGGAATGGAAAGGTTATGAACAAGTCTATCAAAAGTGTCCCGATTGTGCAGGACCTTCTCCTGCAATCCCGAGACCGTCTTCAGATTCTCGCTGTGCACCGAATGCCAGATCCTCCGCTTCAAGGAAGGAATCGCATAGTTGCGGAAGTCATATCCGTACATCCGGTGAACTCCTTCGAGCAGAAGCTCGATTTCGATCGTTTCCCGTTCGTCCATCTCCGCCGAGGAAGAAAGGCCGAATTCCGTATCATCGTTATTGTATTCCCTGGGTGTCATTCCCCTTACCTCAATCCCCTCTAAACTTGTTCCTCTCATATGCATTTACTCTCCATTACCCCGATCCGGGTTTTACGAATACAACCAAACCCGCATCAGCGAAAGCAATTGATCGGTTTGAATCGGTTTCTTCATATAATCCGAAGCGCCGGCTTCGATACATTTCACTCGGTCTTCCTTCATCGCTTTGGCCGTCAGCGCGATAATCGGAAGCTTCTCGAACTCTTCCATCGTCCGGATTCTGCGCATGGCCTCGTAGCCGTCCATCTCAGGCATCATCATATCCATCAGAATCAGGTCGAAGTCCCGGTGCTGTTCGAGCAGCTCGATCGCTTCGCGGCCATTTTCCGCAAAGACAACCTCCATCCGGTAGCCTTCAAGCACGCTGGATAAAGCAAACACATTGCGCACGTCATCGTCGACGAGCAATATCTTTTTCCCCTCAAACAACGTTTCCTTATTATGAAGCTTGCGCAGGATACGACGTTTCTCTTCCGGCAGGTCCGCTTCCACACGATGCAGGAACAAGGTCGTTTCATCGAGGAGGCGTTCCGGTGATTTAACATCTTTAATAATGATGGATTCCGCATATTTGCGGAGTTTGGTTTCTTCCTGCTTGTCCAATTCCTTGCCGGTATAAATAATGATCGGCAGATCATTCAGCTGTTCATCATCCCGAATTTGGTCGAGCAGATCAAATCCGGTCATATCGGTCAGCATCAAATCAAGCACCATGCAGTCAAAATGCTGCGTGCGAAGCTCTTCCAGAGCTTCCCGGCCAGTAGATACCGCTTTGATCACCACATCGTCATGACCAATCAATTCAATGATCGCATGCCGCTGTGTCTGGTCATCCTCCACGACAAGCAGATGCTTCAGGCTTTTCTCCATGTAAGACTCAATATGAGAGAATGCGCCCTCCAAATCTTCGCGGCTGGAAGGTTTCTTCAGGAACGCGATCGCCCCCATCATAAGCCCGTGTTTCACATCATCCACAACGGAAATGACATGGACCGGAATATGCCGGGTTTCAGCGCTGCTCTTCAGCTCGTTCAAAATGGACCAGCCGTCCATCACCGGAAGCTGGATGTCCAGAATAATCGCGTCAGGCAAATAGCTGCGCGCCATATGCAGACCTACATCGCCCTGCGTGGCAGTCAGCACCTTGTAGCCATAGTTTCTCGCCATGTCGACGAGGATTTTGGCGAAGTGCACGTCATCCTCTACCACCAGCAGCACCCGATCCTTCGCCCCGATCTTATCGCGGTCGTCTTCAATCAGCTGCGGAACATTAGCGGATACTGGTTTCGGTTTGACAGGAGCTGCGGAACTTGCCGCAAGCAGGCTCCGGGGTTCTTCGGAAGCGGCTGCCGCTTCTGACCGGGCGCTTGGAAGCTGTCCCTGTTGATCAACTGACTTAGGCAGGTAAAGCGTAAAGGTGCTTCCTTCACCAACCGCCGTCTCGAGTGCAATGCCGCCGCCCAGCAAAGAGGCAAGTCCCCGGCTGATGGACAACCCAAGGCCAGTCCCGCCATATTGGCGGCTTGTAGTGCCATCTACCTGCTGGAAGGCTTCAAAGATCAAATCGGTTTTGTCCTGCGGAATGCCAATGCCCGTGTCCTGAACCGAAATCGCCAGATATTCGACGGACGAATCGATGTAGACCGGAAGTTCCTTAGGATCGGCTTCTCTAACCGAGAAAGTGACTGAACCTTCTTCGGTAAACTTGAACGCATTGGACAACAGATTGCGTACAATCTGCTTAAGCCGGTGCCCGTCTGTCATTACATGTTCAGGTACAGCCGGGTCAATGTTAAGATTCAGGTCTACCTGTTTCTTCTGAGCTACAGGCCCGAAATTCTGCTCCACAAATTTCTCAAGCTCCTGCATGCTTACAAGCTCGCGGTTTATTTCCATTTTGCCAGCATCCACTTTGGATAAATCCAGAATCTCGTCAATCATCTTCAGCAGATCGGAGCCAGACATATAAATCGTTTGAGCATATTCAATCTGCTTGTCGGTCAGATTATGTTCTTTGTTCTCCGACAGCAGCTGGGAGAGAATCAGCAAGCTGTTCAGCGGCGTCCGCAGCTCATGCGACATATTCGCCAGAAATTCCGACTTGTATTTGCTTGTTACGGACAGCTGCATAGCCTGCTGTTCCAGCTGATTTTTGGTCTTTTCGATTTCCGAATTCTTCTCCTCGACTTCCTGCACCTGTTCTTCCAAAGCTCGTGTTTTGGCCACGAGCTCGGTGTTGTAGTGCTCCAGCTCTTCCTGCTGCCGCTGCAGCTGATCTTCGGAGCGTTTGAGGGCCGTCGCCTGCTTCTCGAGATTTTCGTTCGAACGGCGTAATTCCTCCTGCTGGCTTTGAAGTTCTTCCGACTGGACCTGCAGTTCTTCCGTCAGCGCCTGGGATTCGCGGAGCAGTTCCTCAATCCGCAAGCGGCCTGACATATTGTTCAGAATAACGCCCAAATGGTTCACCAGTTCACTCAATAGCTGTTCTTCCAGCGCCGTAAATTTATCCAGGCTTGCGATCTCCACTACGCCCAGCAACTCGTCCTCAAACACTACAGGTTGAATCATGATCACGCGGGGTTCACTTTCACCCGAAGCGGAGCGGATCGACACATAACCTTCCGGCACCTTATCCAGCAAGATCGGCTTCTTGTCTGCGGCGCTTTGTCCAACCAGACCTTCCCCGATTTTAAAGCTGCTGCGAGGACGTGAATCCTCATCCATGCCGTATGAACCGGCTAAGTAAAGTTCATCGGGATTATTGTCATCCCGAATATAAAGCGTCCCGAATTTGCCGCCCAGAAGCGGTGTGAACTCGCTGATAAACATTTGCGACACTTGTTCCATGGAACTGATCCCGTGAAACAAATCGGTGATCCTGGCCAAATTAGAGCTGATCCAGGCCTGATCCTTCTGTGCCTGCGCATATTTGCGTTCCAGCTCCTGTTTGGCATCCAAATCTTCGGACATCTGCTGGAATACTTTCGCTACTCTGCCGATCTCGTCCGTCGAAGTGACCCGCATCCGGCGAATCGCTTTATATTTGCCTTTTCCAAAGCTGTTGATCATAAGCGAAACGGTATTCAGGCCTTTTGTAATGCTAGGCAATACCCACAAAATAACACCAAGCGCCAGCAGCAGACCGGCGGTCATAATGCCGATTGCCATCTGCAGTGATTTTTGGTAGGCCGCATCGGCGGCTTTAATTTCCTCATCCACTCTCATATCCTGATAGGTGGATAAGGAATTCAGATTCTGCAATAAACTGTTCTGCAGAGGGGTGCCGACCGAGTTCTTGTTCGCCCTGGCCCCCTCTATATCCCCTTTGCCCACAAAAGCAAACTGCTTGTCAATAAAATCAGAGTAGGCAGTCCAATCGTTTATAATCTTCTGGATGATCGCTTGTTCATTGGCGTCCAGCTGCGTCTGTTCAAGCAGCTTGTAATTGTCAACCGCCACATTAAACTGGCGATCAATCTCGGACTTAGTTTCATTAACCGATGTCTTCGGATCTATGAGCACATTCAACATATCTTTGGTAATTTCGTTGACCGGCAAACGGATGTTGCCCGAATAACGTACCTTCAAATACCGGTCATGATAAACCTTCTCCAGCCGGTCGTTCATAGATTTCATTCGGTCATAGCTGACAAAAGTAAGTACAAGCAGAATAGCCATCAGCAAGCTGAAACCGATCAGCAGCTTGTTTCTAATCTTCATCGACTGACTCCCCTTCTTTTAGCGATACCCACACCAGACACTTATCGTCTTCTCTTTCCTGCTTCAGTCCTTCATCAAAAAACAGCCGGTGAATCTTCTCTCTATCCATTGTATGACTTCCCTTAAGCTGTTCGGTCAAGTATGCCAGCTGGGCTTCCTGGTCCCCTTCTACAGCTTCAAGCAAACCATCCGTGTACAAGACAATATGGCCTTCTCCGCTGTAGGATAACGTACGCGGCGTAACATCAATTTTGTCAAACAGTCCGACAGGCGCGCATACCGTGGTCAGCTGCTCCACCGTCCCGTCCTCATGATAGAACAGTCCCGGCGGATGTCCCGCGTTCACATAATCAATACGCTTGAACTTGGTGTCAACCACCATATAAATGGCGGTGAAATAATACTGCACCAGGCGGTTCTCAATATGAAGCTGGCTGAAGCGCCGGTTCAGCTCCTGAATCACTTTCTCGGGATCGACATAAGTATTGACCGTATCCTTAAGCACCGAGGCGATAAACATGCAGAACAAAGAAGATGAAATGCCATGCCCCATCATATCCAGCAAAATAATGCCGTACCGGTCTTCACCAAGCGGATACCACGCGTACAGATCTCCGGCCAGCTCAAACGAAGGTTTATATAGGGCTTCAACGCTGAAGTCTTCTTCATTTAAAGGAAGGCTTAATACCGCATTCTGAACGAGCGCTGCAAGCTTTAATTCCTCCTGAATCCGTTGATCCCTCTCTTTGTGCCAGTCCTTCTCCTGCTTAAGCCGGAGGGCCAATCGGATGCGAGCCATGAGCTCGACCTTGTTGATCGGTTTGGTGACATAATCGACGGCTCCCGCGTCCAGAGCCTCGGCAAGCTTCTTTGAATCGCCTACGGCTGTTACCATAATGATCGGAATGTCTTTCAAATGCTCATACTGCTGAACGATTCGGCAAGCTTCAATGCCATCCATTTCCGGCATCATCATATCCAGCAGAATTAAATCGATTTGAGAAGCGGCATGCTTGTGAACAGACGGCTGCTCGCCCACCCCAAGCTCCTGCAGCATATCGCGCGCAGACGAGACAGAGGTCACGTTGCGGTAATTTTCTTTCTTAAGAATCTCGCGAATGATAATGAGATTAGTAGGATTGTCATCTACAATTAAAATTTTCATATACCTCTCCTTTAGCTGATCGGGAAGTAGTCATTGATGAATCTCACATTAGAACATTATCTTTTAACTATACCATTATTGCTTGTTTTCCCGCCAAAATTATTCCGAATATATTCCTTTAATGTAACATTGTTCAAAATACACCCAAAACATAGATAAGGAATGGGAGCCCTACTCCCATTCCTTATCTATGTTTTACAATTTATAAACCAAGTCTCAAGCCTATATGAATTATGGATTCTGTTTAGCAATAACCAGTACCTTGCCCAGATCCAATTCTTTTTCATAGAAGTCAGCCTCGTTATCCGAGAATCCCAAAGAGGTTATTTTCGCCCGAAGCTCATCCCCCCGGGAACGAAACAAGTTCGCCACCGAATTCATAACGCCTTCTTCTTTCAAGCCAACCTCTGACGCCGCTGCCGCATCGGCAATCCGATCCGTCCGGTCTCCATCATGGGCCAGCACAAAAATCTGATCATCGGTATAGCCGGTCCGTCGAAGCTCCTCTACCTCTTTGACGGCTTGTACACCATTCTCAACAACCTTGGCATAGGATTTAGCATTGATTGAACTCATGATACTCATCCTCTCCGCATTATATTTCACTTGGATCGACAGGATCATTGGTCAACGAGCTTTCCTTCCTAGTAATTAAACAGCCCGTGCCTGATTTGAAACAGCATTTCCCAGATTATTTCTTCACGAAGTGAACTCATTAAATAAATCCACTGCTGCCAGGTGTCCTGACTCATCCCGGTAGACCTTGAGGGCATTCGGCGTACGGCTGTATACATCACCGTCTTCGGCCCGGAAATCGGGCTCTCCCAGATAAAGATTCATCCCGTTACCCGTTAACGGAATGAAATGTCCATTAAGCAGCATTCCGTGTTCAACATGATCGGCATGTACATAATAGACAACATCCTCGTACAGTCCGGCCGTTACTCCGGGGTAACGGTATTCCGTATAACCTGTGATTTCATCCTTCACGATTTCGGCCGGTTTCCCTTTAGCTTGGAGCAGCTGTTTCCTGCTCCAATCCAGAGAAACTCCGTTCAGGGTTTGAAAAGAATCAAGCCGGAGATCCTCCGGCTTACGGATATTAAGCCCCAGTTCCTGAGTCCTGAGCGGCTGAGTCCATTGAGCCGTCTGCTGGCTGACATCCCCGGCAATTCCGGTATAAAGGCCTGCAGCCGCAGGAGAAGCAGAAACGTCCTGTTGACCAGCCGAAACGGCCAGCCCCAGCAGTAATAACCATAAACTCAGCATCATCCTCATCCTTCCTTAGGCCCTCAAGAGCGATATTTTTGCCATAAACCTGCTGCTACATCTACCCACTTTACCCAGCTTCCTTGATTCTTCTTCGGATGGGCTGCCGCATAAGCATCAATAGTCCGGTCTGTGGAGTTTTGAACCGCAGCCTGCGCTGCAGCGGACTCTGTCCGAGACGGCTGCTCTGCCGATTTCTTGAAGCGTTCGATGAGCGTGGTTGATACCTGCTTCGCTGCAAGAGACACTTCACTGAGGACTTCTCCTACATTCTTAACCGTATCCAGTACGGGGTCGATTTGCTTCATTTTGTGCTGCACATCTTCCGTTATGCCGTTAGCATGCCGAAGCACATGCTTCACTTCATAACCTAACTCATCGATCGTCTTCTGAACTTCCTGAAGGGTTTGTGACGTTTTGTCGAGCGATTTCTCCGCTGCCTTCAGCGTTTTGATCAAATAAATAACAAGCCCTGTGAATGCCAGCGCTATCAGCGCAACGCTGAGCTGCCAGATTAGTGACATAGCGTTCCCTCGCTTTCTGTGGTGTTGGGGTCAGTGTTTAGTTACCCTAACCTTTTTTTCTCGAAACAAAGCCTGGAGACAGGGATAAACAAGCCTTTGGCCTCTTGATTCAAGCCGATTGCCTCAGGTTAATGGAGCATACAACCGATTCAGGTTGGCTGATCCGGCGGTCCCTGATGAAAGGTGCCGGATGCTGATGATAAAAACCGCTTTACCACTTACTTATGAAAGAAGGTTGGTTTTCATGTTGAAATGGTCGCTGATCTTTCTTGTAGTCGCTGTTATCGCGGGCATATTCGGATTCTTTAATATTGTGGCAGCCGCGGCTGCAATTGCTAAAGTCTTGTTCTTTATCTTTATTGTGCTGTTCATCATTACCCTGTTTACCGGACGACGCGGCAGAAATTCAATGTAGCTGTTTGTCCCCCTAAACATCTGCATGCAAAAAAGGCAAGCTCTGAAGGTTATCCTTCTCAGAGCTTGCCTTTTTTTTCTGAATTAGGCCGAATGTGCCATAGCTGTTATCGAAGCAGGCCCGGCAGCTGGAGCCAATTGACCGCAAACTTGATCTTCAGTTCACGGTTCTCAAAAGCCATATCCGTAATTTGGATAACTTCAGGCAAATACTGCCCCGGATCTACCACAATGCTCTTCAGCTTAAGCAGGGAAGGCGATAAAGAGCTGCCCCTTATATCAACCGACTGGGGCTTTAGAAGCAGCCTGCCTTCATCAAAGGACAAATGATAAACAACCGCGGCTTCCGCACGCAGGGAACCCCATTTTACAATAGCGTCCGCTGTCATTTCATTGTCGTTCAAACGGATATCCAATCCTTCAATTTGGTAGGACAAGCCGGTGGCGGCGGTTCGCTCCGCGATCCCTTTCTTCGCAAGGTCGTTAATTTCCTCCTCGTTCAGCGTCAGCACCGTCTCCTGCGTTTCTACCATAGTGAGCAGCTTCGTCTTCCAATCCACTTCCTTGTAATTCAAATCCAGCTGATGAGTCGGCCTTATATAGAAGATAATTCCAACCATAGCGATAACAAGTATAAGTAGAATCGTCAGGGGGATCCCCCAAATCCATTTTTTCTTCATTGGTTACACCCTCCCAGTCCGCCAATCAATGAAAGCGTTAACTTTCCGGGCGTTTTTTTTTTGCAGCTTGTGATTCTAGTCCTATCTTCATGGTTATTTAAATATTGCGAGAGACGCAAACTTAAATCAAATAGAGGAGGAACTACCTTATGAAAAAAATCGCAGCACTCACGGCTTCATTTGCTTTAAGCGCAGCGTTGGCGACGGCTGCTTCTGCAGCGCCTGCAGACACGAGTTCGACGGACACGTCGAATAGCACTGTTGTCACCGGTCAAGTGGTTTCCACAACTACCCCAGATGGAACTACATACGAAGGAACCGTGGCCGAACCAATCATTGTACCGGAGCTGATCACTATTGCTCCAGCCCCACTTACTCTAAATGAAGTGACCTACTTCTATGACATGCCGCAAGGCAATGCCTGGAGTGCGCTTGCCCCACAAGTCGTGACTCCTACCGGCAACATGGTCGGTGACTGGGTGGAAATTTACACTTGGCTCGGCAAAGCTTGGGTATATGCGCCCGGCTACATTGCTTATCCATAATAACATAAGCTAAATGACATAGGCGAACCGCCAGTTTGAACCCGATTTAACGCCCGCCTGCTAGTCCTCAAGCCGGGCAGACATAAGCAAAAAAAACGGATAATCCCCCATGGGGGATTATCCGTTTTTCACCTCATTTTTTGCGAAAATTACCCAATCGGCCCCAGCATGCAACTTCTGGTCCTTTAGGCTCGTTAAGAGAATTACAAAACACTGCCGCCATAAAGGAACCTTCTTGTCCAAGAGGCGGTCAAATTATCAATTCTTACACCGCCGGATTTGACGGAATACGTCTGCATGATTTGTCCGTTGCCCATATAAATAGCGACATGGGTAATCCGCTCCGTCGATTTGTTGATGCCTTTGTAGGCCGCATCGGTGGAACCTTTGTAGCTCATAAAGAACATCAGATCGCCAGGCTTCAGACTGTTAATATCATAAACAGCGGTGCTGTTGCTCTTGACCCATGCCCCCTGCTGACGGGAATCCGCCGGCAGAATGATGCCGGTCGCTTCCCGGTAGACCGTTCTGGTGAAATCCGAGCAATCGAAGGTTCTGGTCGTATTCCGGTCAGAGCCGAATTCATAAGGTGTCCCCAAATAACTTCTGCCTACCTCGAATACCTTTTGAATCAGCTGGTCGCGGTCCGAAGCGTTCCCGTTATTACTGCTGCCGCCGCTGTCATTGGAGCCGCTGCCGCTGTTTGAGTTCCCGCTGCCCGTTACTTCAACATATTTGGAAGAAGAACTGATATACCCGTTCTCTCCGCTGGACGTAACAATTTTGTACCAATAATCATTGGAGCTAACAATCTGTACGGATTCGCCTTTCTTGAGCATGCGGATCACCCGGCCTGACGTGGAAGGTTCTGTCCGCATATTCACTCCGTACACGATTTCCCCGGTTTTAGCCGAGCTGGAAGGCGCGCTTCCGCTGACCGGCGTAACCTGTATGTACTCAGACGAAGAGCTTGCATATCCCGTTAAACCGGAAGATGTCGTCACCTTGTACCAGTAGCTGTTGCTCTCCGTCACGCTGCTCAGCTTCTCCCCTGCTTTCAGCAAAGTAATGACCCTTCCAGAGGTAGAAGGCGCTGTCCGCAAGTTTACACTGTTAATTACAGTTCCTGTATATGTCTGACTTTGCACAGATGCTGCATGTGTGGTAGCCGCCGGTAAAGCCGGCCATGCTGTCAACACCGCTGCACCAAGTAAAGCTGTCGCTGTCCATTTTTTTGTTTTCCCCATCTATAGTTTGCCTCCCGTTTATGGTCATGTTCTATATTGGTGATTTGTTCTGATCCACGCTTTTGTTTCATTGATTCGTATTTTGTTAATTCATGTTTTGTTGACCGTGTTTTTGTTGGTTCACACTTTCTTGATCCGTGTTTTGCGCTCGGTCCGTGACCCTTTTGACATAATGGGCCATCAGTTCGTTTAGGCTTGTCCCCCCTTCCGCTTGTCCACCATTATAGCGACTCCTCTTTCCCCAGGCATATGAGGCCAAAAGAGCAATTCTGCTCGGTCTACTACTTTAGTACCATGCAAATATGACAATTTTGTAATCCTATAGTCACGAAAAATAACGTTTTCTATTGTATAGGTTATAATTACCAAAGTTGAACTCAGGAAACTTTCCCATAAAACCCCATAAATAAACAAACTCCACACAACAGCCTGAAGCCTTACAGCCATACACAAATCCTGCAAAAATGATCTCTGCATGATTCCCATTGTTCGCTGATTTAAAAACGTATAAAATAAGGACAGCCCTTAAAGCAAGGAGATGAAAGACATGAGCGAAAATGAAAACCAGCAGGACAACCAGCAGCCTAAAAAAATTGATCTCGCTGAAGCGATCCGCCAAAAGCTGCAGCAGAAAAAACAGCAGCAGGCTTCCGGCGGCAAATCCGCTTCGGCACCTGGCAGCCAGACCACTAAAGCCCTGCGCACACAAAATAACAAAAAGCCTAACAATCAGCGCCGGCGGACTGGCGGATCATAGGAGAGAACAAACGGGAAGGCAGGCTGCTGGGGCGGCCTGCTTTTTTATATGAAACATTGGGGTAATCCCCCTATAGGCGCTCCGTGTCCGAATGTTGCTGCGATCGCTGTTGTCTTCGGAATTTTGGGATTAGATTGAAGGGTAAAATTCCGAAGACAGCTTATGCTTACGAAGCAGCTTTCCTTCGGAAAGCTTTTAGGCGACCACTTCGTTTCTTCGCAATCATTCGGCCCCTCCGCTGGGGGATTCGGCATACAAGTTCATAAAACAAAAGGGAAGCAGGCTGCGTTTGCGATCTGCTTCCCTTTTGTTGAAGGAAGGGGCAGGAAGCATGTTGAGGCTTTTTATAGAAGCCTCAACATTTGAGATCGTTTGAGCGACTAAACTTCGTTCGAGCTTCGTTCCGTTGCAATCACTCCTCTCCCTCTCCCTCTACTAGAGGGGGATTCCTGAGTGAGCGCAGTCCCTAAACAAAACAAGCAGGCCGCGTTTGCGGCCTGCTTGTTTGTTATAAGTCATTTATACAGGCAAAAAGTAAGTTTGCCTGCTTATTTTCTTAACTCTTAAGCCTCGAACATCTCGGCAGGATACAGTTCCTTGCGCAGGTTCTGGATCTCTTCGCTTTCGAGGTATTCGTCGTAGCTCATTACGCGGTCGATTACACCGTTCGGTGTAATTTCAATGATGCGGTTGGCGACAGTCTGCACGAACTGATGGTCATGGGATGTAAACAGAATCGTGCCGTCAAAATCGATCAAGCCGTTGTTCAGCGCCGTGATGGACTCGAGGTCCAAGTGGTTGGTAGGCTCGTCGAAGATCAGGACGTTAGCGCCGTTCAGCATCATTTTGGCCAGCATGCAGCGAACCTTCTCGCCCCCGGACAATACGCTCGCTTTCTTCAGGGCTTCTTCGCCTGCGAACAGCATGCGGCCCAAGAAGCCGCGCAGGAACGTTTCATCCTGGTCGTTGGAATATTGGCGCAGCCATTCGACGAGGTTCATATCCACGCCGTCGAAATAAGCGGAGTTGTCTTTAGGGAAATAAGCCTGGGAAGTCGTTACGCCCCAGCTGTAAGTTCCCGCATCCGGCTCCAGCTCGCCCATGATCACCTGATAAAGGGTTGTCTTGGCAAAGCCGTTAGGTCCAACAAAAGCGATCTTGTCGCCTTTATTTACGACAACGTTCACATTGTTCAGCACCTGTTCGCCTTCCAGGCTCTTAGACAGCCCTTCAATCGTCAGAAGCTGTTTGCCCGCTTCACGTTCTGCCTTAAAGTGCAGAAACGGATACTTACGGTTGGAAGGACGGATGTCGTCCAACGTGATCTTGTCGAGCTGTTTCTTCCGGGAAGTCGCCTGCTTGGATTTGGAGGCATTCGCGGAGAAACGTTGAATAAACGTTTGCAGCTCTTTGATCTTCTCTTCTTTCTTCTTATTCGATTCGCGGGTCAGTTTCAAGGCTAACTGACTGGACTCATACCAGAAGTCGTAGTTGCCCACGTACAGCTGGATTTTGCCGAAATCGATGTCCGCAATATGCGTACAAACTTTATTCAGGAAGTGACGGTCGTGAGATACGACGATGACGGTGCCTTCGTAATCCATCAGGAAGTTCTCCAGCCAAGCGATGGATTCCATGTCCAAATGGTTCGTAGGTTCGTCAAGCAGCAGGTTGTTCGGGTTGCCGAACAAAGCCTGGGCGAGCAGGACGCGGACTTTTTCATTACCGCTCAATTCGCGCATTTGCTTGTCGTGCAGATCACGCGGAATACCGAGACCGATCAAGAGGGAAGCTGCGTCGGACTCGGCGTTCCAGCCGTCCATTTCCGCAAATTCGCCTTCAAGTTCGCCTGCGCGCATGCCGTCTTCTTCGGAGAAGTCCGGTTTGGCGTACAGGGCATCCTTTTCCTTCATCACACTGTATAGACGCTCGTGGCCCATAATAACCGTCTCAAGCACTGGAAAATCATCGTATTCGTAATGGTTCTGCTTCAGCACAGCCATACGTTCGCCAGGTGTCATAAACACATCGCCGGTATTGGCTTCAATTTCACCGGACAAAATTTTCAGGAAAGTCGATTTGCCTGCTCCGTTGGCGCCGATTAAACCGTAACAGTTACCGGCTGTAAACTTTATATTTACATCTTCAAAAAGTGCCCGTTTTCCGTAGCGGAGCGTTACACCACTAGTACTTATCATTTGGTCGATTACCGTCCTTTATAATTAATCACACTGCTGACTCAATATTATAGCATATCAGCCGCCCCAATCGAACCCTTTTCCGAATATATGCAAAAATGTTTCCGGCCCGCGCTACAAGCGCAAAGTCTCGCCGTGAATCATCACCCGGATCTGTTCCTCCGGAATTCCCCGCTTCAGCCGCTCCTGCTCCAAACGGTCAAGCGCCTCACGCGCCGTATCGTCGGCCAGCCGGAACGTTCCGTAATGCATGGGCACCATGATTTCGGCTTTGACATCCAGAAAGGCCTGAAGGCCTTCCTCCGGCGTTGTATGTTGCGGCGTCATAAACCATTCGGGTTCATAGGCGCCAATCGGGATCATGGCCAGATCAATGTCGTAGCGGCTGCCAATCTCTTTGAATCCGTTAAAATAACCGCTGTCTCCGGCAAAATAGAGCACCGGCGCCTTGGCGAACTCTTTGATCTCCTGCTGAGCATCGGACTGTCCAGACGCGGGCGCCGACGCTGGATCCGGCTGTGATCCGATAGACCTTGCCGGCTGTCCAGCCCCGGCCGGACGCAGGTTGACCCGTGGCCCCTGACGTTGAACTTGTTGGCTCGGCGCCAGCCCTTTGGCGGCACCTGTCCCCTGCGGCGCTGTCTGCTCTTTGTCCTGATTCCCGCCATCCCCCGGCTCCAGAATGAATCCTCCCCAGTGAGAGGAATTCGTGTCAAATGGAGTACGGCGGGTCCAGTGCTGGGTCGGCACAAAAGAAAGCTCAATCCCTTTAAACGGCATCCGCTCCCACCAGTTCATCTCGCGGCAGCGTTTGAAGCCTTTGCGTTCCAGCTTGCGCTTCAGTCCGGCCGGCACAATGATGTGCGTATCAGGTCCATACAAACGCCGGATGGAGGATACATGCATATGATCATAGTGGGAATGCGAAATCAGAATCAGGTCGATCTCCGGCACTTCCTCAATCGGTAGCCCCGGCGAGCCGATCCGGCGCTGGAATCCCATCCGCGGAGCCCAGACCGGGTCCGTTACGATATTTAAACCTTCGTATTGTATAAAGAAAGTCGAATGTCCAATCCAAGTCAATGTCGTTTCTCTACGGTTGCTGCGTAAAAACTCAAGGTCCGGCTCCATATTAGGAATGACAAAGGAGTAGTCCTTTTTCTTTCTCCGGCGCTCTTCCCGCAACTGACGGAACTGCTTGAGCGTTTTATCTGTGCTTACGTTATCCAAGTTGTTATACCGGTTTCTAGCCATGAAAAGGGAGCCTCCCTTCCAATAATTTATTCCATTAGTTGAAGACGATCAAATGCAAAAGCATTCTTCATTATTTTAACCAATAATAAAGCCATTTCCAAACCGCAGCCGCCTATTTTCCCCGAAGCTCCGGCTTTCATGCCTCCATCTGTCAGAAACCGCCACTCGCCGTTCCTCGCTTGCATGCCTTTGCCTTTTCAGGCCGTGCTTGGGACTTGACGATTCTTGTTGTAAAATAGAAGGGATACGAAGGAAGGATGTGAACCTCTAATGAAAATTACGTTTATTGAACCGACACCCAGCCCTAACACGATGAAGCTCCATCTGGACGAAACGTTGGCTCCTGGTGTTCGCAAAACATATACAACCGACAACGAACGTTCGGCTCCACCCTTTATTGTAAATCTGCTTCATATTCCCGGTGTAAAAAGCGTGTTCCATACCGCCGATTTTATTGCACTGGACAGAATCGGCAGCGCGGACTGGCAGGCAATCCTCGCCGCCGTGCAGGAGCAGTTCGGGCAGGAGGGCGTCAATTCCGCCTGGTCGCCCGAAGATCCTGAAGCGGCCGCCGGGCATTACGGCGAAGCTGAGGTCTTTGTCCAGTTCTTCCGCGGCATTCCGATGCAGATCCGGGTGAAGGCACGCGGCGAAGAAGAACGAATCGGCCTGTCGGAACGGTTTGTCAAAGCCGTTACCGAGGTGGCCAGCGCCACGCTGATCAAAGAGCGCAAGCTGGTCGATTACGGCGTTCGCTACGGCGAACTGCCGGAGATTGCCCGCGAGGTGGAGCAGGAGCTGGAGGCTGCTTTCACACCTGCACGCGTGGCGGACATCGTGAAGCAGGCCATCGCCCATGGCCAGAACCAAAGCGAATTCGTAGAGGAGCGCCGCACCTTTACGCTTGAAGAGGCGGCTGCACAGATGGAAAGCCAGGACTGGCGCGTACGTTACGCCGCGCTGGACGGCCTGCAGCCGGATGAATCGGCGATGCCGCTGCTCGCCAAAGCACTGGCTGATCCGCAGATGCAGATCCGCCGCCTGGCGGTCGTGTATCTTGGGGATCTGCGCACGCCGGAAGCGATGGAGCTGCTCTACAAAGCGCTCCGCGACAACTCCGCTGCCGTGCGCAGAACGGCCGGCGATACATTGTCAGACATCGGCGATCCGGCCGCAACCGGTCCGATGATCGAAGCCCTGAACGACAAGAGCAAGCTTGTCCGCTGGCGCGCCGCCCGCTTCCTGTACGAAGTCGGTACGGACAGCGCCCGGGAAGCGCTGCTGAAAGCCGCGCAGGACCCTGAGTTTGAGGTCAGCCTGCAGGCCCGCATGGCGCTGGAACGGATCGAGGCCGGCGAAGAAGCCGCCGGTACCGTCTGGCAGCAGATGGCGAAACGCAATCAGAACTGAGTGTGACGATTAAAACTGAGAGACGGTCAGAACTGAGGGACAGTCAGAAAAACTGTCCTCCTAAGGAATACAAAAAGGCAACAGGAGAATACAAAAGGCAGCGTGCCGCCGAAACTTCTGGCGGTGCGCTGCCTTTTTCCCTTTTTAGCAAATACCTATAATCGGTCAATCTCCCCATTTAATCTTCCGATTCATTCTTTCCATTCAAGCCTGCCGAATCCCCTATTCAACTCTCACATTCAATTCTCCCACTCGATCCTCACTTTAAGATCGTCCGTTCCTTCGAGCGGTCTTGTCGAGAAAGTAATATTCCGGATATTTAATCCGTAAAGCTCCCCTAAATCGTTGATGAGCTCTGACTGCTGTCCCGAATAACGTACAGTGGCCGTGGATTTCCCCTGCTTCAAAGCTTCTCTGGCTTTAGCCATCAACCCGGAGCTGCCAGATACAGCCTGACCCGCATTATACAACGTGTAATCAAGCTCCTGCTCAAGCTTCTCATAGAAGGGGCTTTTGGCAGAATCGGATAACTTCAGTTCGTCCAAAGCGCTTCGATAGGTCTGATCGGCCGCCGGATAGGATTTGGTCCAGCTGTGATCTTTGCTCATCTCGGCATCGGAAAGCAAATAGTAGTCATAACTGATGTTATCGCTTGCGGCCTGCACCGGATCATCCCAGGTCGTATCCAGATGGTACCAATGACCATCCAGATTGACCAAATTCCAGGCATGGGCCTGATCGCCTGCCGTCCCCTCCGCTATTAAGCTGCGGATCCCTGCTTTCTCAAGAAGCTTGTAAGTAAGCAGCGTGTAGCCTTGGCAGACCGCTTCTCCTGTCACCAGGCCTGAATAAGCCGTATAGTTCTTGAGCTTCTCATCATATTTCAAATCCTGAACAACCCAATCATGGATAGCCTTAACCTTCTCATGGCTGTTCATGCCCGGTACAATAATTTGCCCGATTATATCTTTCACGCGGTCGTCCACATAAGCCGTCTGTTCCGGGGACTCCCGGTAGGTGAACGTCACCTCTACGTTTACAGCTGCGCTGTTGCCGCGCCAGGAATAGTGATAACGGTCCATAATATAGCGCATATAAGGGGCATTATCCAGGGCCGTCATCAGTGCCTCATCCAGCAGCGATTCAAAGTCTTTGACGCTGCCTTCATATTTAAACTTGACCGTGCTTAGATGAGCCTGAATAGCTGTCGTAAGCCGCTGTTCAACTCCGGACTTGGAAACCAGCACCGCTTGCTCCATCGCTTGCTGGGCCGTTTGTTCCGTCTGGTGAACAGACGGGCTGCCAACCGCTCCCGCCGGAGACGCTGCTACGGCAAATGAACCGACAACGATCGCTTTCCACACTATGCTTTGGAGTCTTCTCAAGTTCTCATCTCCTTTGGCCGTTTGACCTGGACTCGATCCATTGACGTTTCCGTCTTACTCCTGCACCCGAAACTTCCCCTATCTTATGCATTTAACCCCGTTTTGCTGGACCTTACTCACTTATTTCCTCTAACCGGCTAATTTAATCAACTAACGCACCAACCTGTCTGTATCTCGATTGTAGCACAAGCTTTCACGTGCCGGAGGTTCTAGTTTTGTCGAGCCTGACCCTTATTTTGTCTAATAAATGAGCGGCAAAATTCTTCATTTGCTGCATGATTTGTTAGGGGTGAAAAAAGAAAAACAGGCCTTTCGGAACCCTGTCCGAAAAACCTGTTTAAACCCGTTCCTGTGCCGCCATGAAGACGGCGCAGGTCCTATGAAGCAAGCTCCGCTATAGAGCAGCCGCTGCCTTTTTTCAAAATTAAGCCTGTTCAGCCAAAGCCTTCTCAAGCTTCAATTTGTTGTTGCCCAGAATTTTATGCTCGCCAATGATCGTTACCGGCACGGCGCGCATGCCCATATCCCATACTTGCTGAGCGAATTCATCGTTAGTTTCGATGTTGCGCTCTTCGTAAGAAATTCCTTTATCGGAAAGGAAGCTTTTGACCTGACGGCAGTTCGGGCAGTTAGTGCTGGTATATACGATTACGTTTTCCATCGGTTTATACTCTCCTTTTTCAGCTGTAATATAATCCTGCTCTATTTTACACCAAAATCTATATTAACCCAAGACCGCGGATGGTGCGTGCTCCGTGGCTTCGATAAATTTCTCGGCATCAAGCGCAGCCATACATCCGCTGCCTGCAGCTGTAATCGCTTGACGATAACGAGTATCCTGCACATCGCCGCAAGCGAAGATGCCTGGTACGTTCGTTTCCGAAGTTCCCGGTTTCACTACAATGTAGCCGTTCTCGTCCGTCGTGATTTGGCCGCCAAGGAATCCGGTGTTCGGATGGTGACCGATCGCTACGAATACGCCGTTCGTTTCGATGATCTCTTCTTCGCCTGTAGCGTTGTTAAGTACTTTCAGCCCCGTTACGCCGGCATCATCTGTAAGCACTTCAAGCGGTGTACGGTTCAAAGCCCACTCTACTTTCTCATTGGAACGAACGCGGTCCTGCATGATTTTGGAAGCGCGTAATTCTTCTCTGCGGTGAACCAAGGTTACTTTGGATGCGAAACGAGTCAGGAAGCCGGCTTCCTCAAGCGCCGAGTCGCCGCCGCCGATCACTACGATTTCTTTGCCGCGGAAGAAAAATCCGTCGCAAGTTGCGCAGGTGCTGACCCCGCGGCCTACGTTGTCCTGTTCCCCAGGGATACCCAGGTATTTCGCTGTTGCGCCTGTGGAAATGATCAGGGTTTCAGCAACCAGCTCACCCATGCCGTCCACTTGAAGCTTGAACGGTCTGCTGCTGGTATCGATGCTGTTCACCCAGCCGGTGCGGAATTCCGCACCGAAGCGTTCAGCCTGCTTGCGCATATTGTCCATCAGGTCCGGTCCCATGATGCCTTCAGGGAAACCAGGGAAGTTCTCCACTTCCGTTGTAGTTGTCAGCTGTCCACCCGGCTGTGGTCCTTCGATCACCAGTGGACTAAGATTGGCGCGCGCCAAATAAATTGCTGCTGTAAGTCCGGCAGGACCGGTACCGATAATAATAGATTTATACATCATACATACCTCCATCTGCTAATTGTGTTAATCGAGAGCGGCTCCGTTAAGTTCATACGGTGCCTGCCAAAACACGGATCCAGTCCATTGTGGTAAACCACGTTTCATTTCTCGTGTTCACCCGATCAAATCCTCTATAAATTATTATCTGGCACCTACAAAATGAAGTCAACATACGTACCGGGAGTATACTATGAAAGTTAAATGAAGAAATCATGAAGGCGATGGACCGTACCGCAGCAGCCGCAGACCATTTAAAATAACCAGAATCGTACTGCCTTCATGTCCGACTACTCCAAGCGGCAGCGGAATCCCGATGCCAAAGTTGCCTGCTACCAGGAGGCTGATGACGGCAATCGCAAAGACGATATTCTGCTTAACGATCCGCCGGCTCCGCCGGGCCAGTGAAATCGCTCCGGCAATCCGGTCAATATCGTCGTTCATCAGGACAACATCGGCGGCATCAAGCGCAGCGCCGCTTCCGGCCCCCATGCCAATGCCTACATTGGCCGCCGCGAGCGCGGGTGCATCATTGACGCCGTCACCCACCATCACCACGCCGCCGTATTGTTCCCGCAGCTGTTGAATCCGGCTCGCTTTATCCTGCGGAAGCAGGCCGCTCAGCACAAGGTCAATGCCGGCTTCCGAAGCGATGGCTTTAGCTGTCGCCTCGTTGTCCCCTGTCAGCATCGCCGCCTTGATTCCCAGCTTATGAAGGTGGCTGATAGCCGCCTTCGCAACTGGACGAACTTCATCTCTGAGGGCCAGCAAACCGACAGGCACGCCTTCACGGAGAATGATCGACACCGTTTTCCCGGCTTGTTCCAGCTCATCGGATTGCTCGATCCACCATTCCTGATCCGCGCAAGTATCTGACGCAAAATCAGCCTTGCCGATCTTCCACGTTTCGCCGCGAATGACCGCTTCAACTCCCCAGCCGGCAACCGATTTCATCTCGGCAATCGGTTGAAGCTCAAGCCCGCGCCGCGCCGCTTCGGCAACCACCGCTTTGGCGAGCGGGTGCGCCGAAAGCTGCTCGGCGGATGCCGCCATCTGCAGCAGATGGTTTTCTCCCTCCCCGTCTTTAACAATCAAATCCGTCACGACCGGTTTGCCCTCGGTCAGGGTACCGGTTTTGTCGAAGGCGACGATCCGCGTTTCGGCTAAATTCTGGACATGCACGCTGCCTTTAAACAGAATGCCCCGCTTTGCGCTGCTGGAAATAGCCGACAGCATAGCCGGCATAATAGAGGCCACAAGCGCACAAGGCGAAGCCACAACAAGGAACACCATCGCCTTGTAGAAGGATTCGTTCCACGTCCAGCCGAACAGCAGCGGCGACAAGCCGATCAGGAGCACTGTCGCTCCTACCACAGTCCGCGCGTATATCCCTTCAAACTTCTCGATAAAACGCTGCGAAGCAGGCACCGCTTCCTCCGCCTCTTCAACCAGCGCGATGATCTTCGCGAACAACGTCCCGTCGGCCGGGCCCGAAACCTCGATATACAGCGCATTTTCCCCGTTCAGCGTTCCGGCATAAACCTGATCGCCCACCGCTTTGTCCACAGGAATCGACTCCCCTGTGATGGACGCCTGGTTGACCGCCGATGTTCCGCTCTGCACAACGCCGTCAGCCGGGATAATTTCACCGGGCCGGACAAGCACCAGGTCTTCAGACGCCAGCTCGCCGACCGGAACCATCTCCATCCGGCCGCCGCTGACCCGGAGCGCCTTCTCCGGTCTGAGCGCCATCAGTGAAGAGATGCTTTTGCGGCTCTGGTCGCTAGCGAACGTCTCCAACGCACCACTGAGCGCAAAGATAAAGATCAGCATCGCTCCTTCATTCCAGTAGCCGATAGACGCCGCTCCAAGCGCAGCCGCGATCATCAGCAGATTGACATCTAGATCCCGCTCCTTAATAAGGGTAATAGCTCCTTCTTTCGCTTTGATCCAGCCGCCTACCCCGTAGGCCGCGACATACAGCCCGACAGACAGCAGATGGGACCAATGGCTCGCCCCCCAACCGGCCAGCATCAGCACACCGCTTCCGAGCGCCTGAAGCATCTCCGGATGGCGCAGCATCGCTGCCAGCGGCAGCTTCCGTTTATTTCTTGGTTCCCGGCCTCCAGCTGTTTCGCTGAGAGTCACCGCCCGTTTCTCAAGTGCCTGCATCATCATCTTCCTTTCTTTGTCCTTGTATAAAGATTGCTTTACGGCTTGCCGCCGTTTCCCGTTTCCAATGAGAATGAGAAGCATTGTTAATGCCCTTAAAATGACACATGCTGCTCCGGGCAGGGCCCGAAGCAGCATGTTATTGAGAATGATAATCATTGTTGCAATTATACAAATTTGTTTCCTGTAAGAAACTTTATCCTTAGTATAATTCAAGTTTTTTCCAAAGTAAATAGGCGCAGCCTCATCGCTTCACAGAAAACAAAAAAACTCCCGCCTAATGACGGAAGTTTGATCGTCTTCTAACGATTGCTTGTTGACTCGTTCCTGCGGATTAATAATCTGTGCTGCTCTTCAAGCCTTGAGCAATGGCCACGCCGCCGCTGGTTCCCAGCCGCGATGCGCCGGCTTTGATCATCGCCAGAGCGTCTTCAGTCGTTCTCACGCCGCCTGAAGCTTTGACTCCGATGTCGGGACCAACCGTTTGGCGCATCAGTTCCACATCTTCCACCGTAGCTCCGCCTTTGGAGAATCCGGTTGAAGTTTTAACGAAATGAGCTCCAGCGGCTACAGACAAGCGACTGACGCGTTCGATTTCTTCTTTCGTGAGCAGGCAGGTTTCGATAATCACCTTCACGAGTTTGTCTCCTGCAGCTTCAACCACACCGCGGATATCTTTCTGTACAAGCTCGTCCTCCCCGTCCTTCAGCGCTCCAATGTTAATGACCATATCAATTTCATCCGCCCCGTCTTTAACAGCCTGAACGGTTTCATAAGCTTTAACGGCCGGGTGAGAAGCTCCCAGCGGGAACCCGATAACCGTGCACACTTTAACGTTTGGACTGCTCTTAAGCGCTTCAGCTGCCGTAGCCACCCATACCGGGTTGACGCAAACGGACGCAAATCCGTATTCCGCTGCTTCAGCGGCCAACTTGAGAATGTCTTCCTTGCGGGCTTCTGGTTTAAGAAGCGTATGATCAATGATTGATGCGATAGAAGTGTTATTCATCCGTAGTGCCTCCAATGTATGTTGCGCAGCCTTGGCTGCTGCTCCTTATCATAGCAAAGCCTGTCTTTTTTTGCACTTGCGCAGGCTCATAAACCATCTTAAACTAATACAAACTCGAAATGCGCACGTTCGCCGGCAGCTTGTAAGGATTCTCCTTATTAATGTGATCATAAAACATGATACCATTCAGGTGATCTATTTCATGCTGCATAATGATGGCCCCGAAGCCGCGGAAGCGGAGCGTCATCTCCTCGCCATCCCGGTCCCAGGCTTTAATCTGCACTTTCTCGTACCTGGGAACAAACCCTTGTACCGCCCGGTCCACGGACAGACATCCTTCGCTTTCAGGCAAATAGGTCATCGCCTCAGAATGGCTGATAATCTTCGGATTAAACATAGCCAGTTCTCTTAGTTTGCCTTCTTCGTCCATGAAATAAGCGGCAAACATCCTTTTGTTCAGACCAATCTGGTTGGCGGACAAGCCCACGCCTGCGCGCAGCTTGTATTTCTTCGCCAGCTCTTCATCCTGGCTGTTCTTCAGAAACAGCATCATCGCATCCATTTCCGCAACATCCTCAGCCGTCGGAGGAATGCTTACAGCCTCAGTTACTGTTCGAAGTATGGGATCTCCTTCGCGGACAATGTCGTCCATCGTTATAATCGTGTCACTGTAAAATTTCATATGTAAAACCTTCATCCACCTTTGCTATCTTAATCAATTCTCATTCTGTGCTGCTTCTCGATTTCGGAACGCTTATAAATTAGCATCATGAACCCCAACTTGTCAAAGAAGACTGCGGATGTATACGGTTTCTTGACTTGCTTCCCCGCCCAAATTATGGTATACAGTTTAAACTACCGTTTTATCCGACAAAACTTCCTCAGGCGGATGCAGCGCGTTATTTTCCGGTTGTCTTCCGCACTTTTTTTCTTCCTATTGTTTAACTGACCTGCTATTGAGTGTACAAATAATCATACTCTGTTTTTTAGGGAGTAATATTTGGCAAGAACTGTGCAAGCTAATATATCTATAACCAGAGCGATACAGGAGGACCTATGAGCGAAGACGGACATGTAACTTCACCCAAACGTGTACCGGTCCAGCGTGACCGATTTGCAAGACTCAAGAAGCAGAAGGAAGAACAAATTCTGAAATGGAAGCCGATTAAGATCCAGCTGGCCCATTATTGGATCGACAATGAGAAGACGCAAATGAGCCGAAAAATGACAAGAGGCGCGGTGCATTTTTGCAACTTTGGTGAAAATATCGGCTGCGAGCAAAACGAGGAACGCCCGGTTATCATTATCTCCAATAATACGGTAAATTCGACCTCCGGCAACGTGCTGGTGATCCCTTTAACCAAAAATTTAAAAGCCAAAACCAACTTTAAAACCGGACAAGCCGTATTAACCAAAGACGGAATGCCGGTGCCCAGATTCCAAAGTCATTATTTCCTTTTTAAGCATAAATACGATTTTCTGGCCTTTGATTCGGCTGCCAAAACCGAAGAAACGACATCTGTCAGCAAAGTACGACTCAAGGAACATCTCGGCAATCTGGACGAAGAAGACATCAACCGCCTTGAAAACCGTGTCAAATGGACGTTTGGACTTTGAAAAAAAGCGCGGAAATACTGTTGACAATAACCTACGAAAAGGTTACTATTATGCCAAGAAGTTTTTTGTGCATACATGGAGTTTATATGTCATCCGCCTCGTCGTGGATAAAATCACACGTTAAGCGTGTCTTGAGTCTGAAATAGGAGCCTAGTGCTCCTTTTTCCATTTCTATTTCATTTTCGAATTCATTTCTATTCATTTTTTTGATTGGTACAGGCATAAAATTCCTGTTTGAAGATAGGATTATAATATGTCGCTCACCGGGTCGTGAGCAAAGTCACCCCGCCAGCTTATGACGGGGATTATTTGTGCCCGGATGTGCTTGGCCGTTAGAATGGGAAAGTTCCTTGATGTTCATTTACCCTTCTGGCTCAGAATTAATCAGCTTCCCGCTTCCGATTCACGCGTTTCCCGCCTATTTCTGTTCCTTGCCTTTAAAGGCATGCTCCAGTCCGTTCAGAAACGCTTCCAGGGTATAATGCAGACTTTCCTTCCATGCATAAGGAAGACCAAAGCCCTCCCCCTGTGAAAGCGAAACAAAGCCATGTAAAATGCTCCTTAATCCGCGTACCGCATGGATAGCTTGATCACCATAAATCCCTCTCAGATTCATCTGCTCCAGCATCAGTTCGACGACGGGTTCTCCGGCTGTCTGGACTGCCGGTTCCAGCGGACGCTGGGCCAGTTCATACAAACCCGGATGCTCTTCGGCAAAAGCCAGATAGGCCTCCACGATCGCGTAGATAGCTGCACCATCGCCAGTTCTGGTGCCTGTTACGTTGTCGTTCCGGCTGTTCCGGCTGGCTGCCAGCGCCTGGCTCATCACTGTATACATCATTTGTAAACCGTAAACGGCCAGCTTAATGCGCAGATCCGGCAGCCCTTTAATATGGTTATACAAGGATGGCGGCCGGACATTCAGCTCCTTCGCCAGCAGGGCCAGCGTCACCGCTTCCGCTCCCAGAGAGTCGGCAAGCCCGGCTGCAGCCTGGAGGACATGGGCTTCATCCAATCCTGCTCTAGGCATCCCTTTTCCCTCCGCCCTTCGCCACCGTATTGCGGCCGGCCTCGATCGCCCGTTCAGCTTCAGCTATAGCCTTCTGCATGGCAGGTACCGGATCAGGCAAAACACGCCCATGGCCGACAGCCAGCAAAGTGGGCTTCCATTCGATTAATTTGCGGGCGGACCGAACGGCTTCTTCGGCATTCCAGGTGGCAAGGGCCGGAAACGGGAAGGCGGGCTTTAAACGCCCGGACACCGCGATGCCCCCTCGAAGCTGGAAGGCATCTCCTGCAATCAGGCTGCCGGTCCGCTCATCGTAGAAAGACATGGAGCCCGGCGTATGCCCGGGACAGCTGATAGCCAGCAGCGGACCCACCCGGTCTCCGTCACGAAGCAGACGGTCCGCCTTCGTCCGGATCCCCTTCGGAACTGAGCCGCGTATCGGAGTTTGCGGTTCTTCAGCATTCAGCGACCGGTCTCCGGCCAGGAGCCGGGAATCCCGTTCCGAGATGACGATCTGAACATCGGGAAGGGCCTCTTTTAGCGAAACAAGAGCCCCCACATGATCATCGTGCGCATGGGTCAGCACTAGGGTACTTAGGGGTTTGCCCATCTGCCGGACCGCCTTTAAGATGCCCTTGGCGCTGTAAGGAAGTGCTGCGTCAATTAAAATCAGCTCCTCCTCCAGCTCCACCAGATAACAGTTTACCGGGAATAGATGGGGCAGAAAACTTATCTGCATCATTTGCTTGCAAGGGGTTAGCTTCATTCTTATTCTCCTCCTCTAAATTGCTCTCTATCCATCTAAGAAGTTCAAAAAACAAAAAAACTAATACCATTAGTTAATAATATAACTAATGGTATTAGTTTTGTAAATCCTTTTTTCACCCATAGATGTTCGTTTTATGTTTGATTGGCTTTTGACCAGTCTCCCGAAAGAAGACCCAGAGCATGTCCACTTCCTCCGGGCTTGGCCTCTTCCTTTCTTTTGGCCTGTTTGGAGGCATACATTTGGCGATCCGCTTCCAGAAACAAGGCTTCTACTTGTCCATAAGCACGTTCCGTATAAGCATGACCGATAGAGATACTCATGAAAGACCCTGGCGCAACGCCGGGCGTTACCGCCGCTGTCTCTTTCATTTTTCGGATCAAGGCTTCTCCTCCCTCACGGGTGCGGTTCAGAACGAGCAGCGAAAATTCATCTCCGCCGATCCGGCTGATCAGGACGTCTTCAGAAGCAAACTGCTTCAGCATGGCCGCCGCCGATTTGATATAGGCATCCCCCATCTTATGTCCCAGCGTATCGTTTATTACCTTCAGGTTATCCATATCGCAGACGACCAAGGTCAAAGACAGGTCTTCCCTTTGGTCCAGAAGAGCCAGCTGTTCTTCAAAGAACTCCCGGCTGTGGACGCCGGTCATAGAGTCATGAGCTACCCGGTATTTGAGCTGCTCCTGCATTTCCATTTTATCCTGTACATTCCGCAGAATCCCCTGAATCGCGATCATTTTGCCCTTCTTATAGACGGGACTCAAATAATCCTCAAACCAGGTATACTCATCCCCTTGAAGCCTTAAACGGCAAACGAGCGGTCCCCCAATGTCGGCCGCTTCCTGAAATCTGCTTATAAACCGTTCATAATCCTCCGGATGCAATAAGGAGAATAACAGCTCAGGACTTTTATAAGCCTGTCTCCCCCGTTCGGGACCCAGTATTTTCTCAAGTGGAGGACAGGCAAACATGATTTCGGGTTTCGGCTTCAGCTTGAGATAATAGATAAAATCTTTTGATTCCTGGGGAAAATGGAACTGCCCCAACTTTCTGCCTATTAAGCCTACCGCTTTTGTCGGGTTTCTACTGCTGATCACCAGCAAAATCACCCTGATTGTGATTAATGCAAAAAGACAGCCGCTTGCAAAAGCCAAGCCCAGCAATTGATCACCTTCTCACTATGTTCCTTAACTTCAATCCTGCCTGCACTTAAACCTTTTATTATTCTACAACGTCCAGCCGCGGTTATTTAAACATGTATTTAGATACTATTCGTTACAAGTTTCCAAATTCCTAGCACAAATACAAGCAACTAAGAAAAAAGTACTAAAAATAAAAAAAACAACCCCACAACGTGGGGCTAAGGTCTGATTCCGTCTTCGTCTTTATTTGAATTTCTTCCAATCCTGCGAGCTGTTGTTAAGCAGATATTCAAAGCTGCTCTCCAGCTTCTTCTGCTCTTGCCTGCGGGCTTCCTCCACACGCTTCCGCTCTTCTTCCTTGCGGGTTTCTTCTTCGCGTTTCATTTCCGCAGCCTGTTCCTTCAGCTTGCTGACCACAGCCGGATTCAGCAGATCCTTAAGTGTAGCAGCTTGATTGTCTTCACGTCCGGCCACCGGACGCGAGCCTTGATTTTTCTTCGCCATCACCGGCACCTCCCCATCATTCGTTAATCTCTAGACCTTTAGTTTCTTTGCCCAGAAACAGAACGGCCGCAGCGCCAACCAGCACTGTAATAAAAAACATCGTAAATATCGTGGCAATAGGGACCGATTGATCCCGCATTAGGCCGACCAGCAGCGGTCCGATCACCCCGCCGATCCGGCCGAAAGCCGTAGCCATACCTACCCCTGTAGCCCGCAGCTTAGTCGGATATTGTTCAGGACTGTACGCATACATGGCTCCCCAGGCCCCCAAATTAAAGAAGGACAAACAGATGCCCGCCGTTAGCAGCGAAGCTTCCGAAGCGGCATGTCCAAACCATAAGGCGCTTAAAGCCGTCATCAGCAAATAGACGACAAGCACAAATTTGCGGCCGAGCTTCTCGATCAGATAGGCTGCTGTAAAATAACCCGGCAGCTGGGCGATCGTCATCAGCAGGACGTATTCAAAGCTGCGCACCATGCTGTAGCCTTTGGCCTCCATAACGGTCGGGAGCCACAGAAACATGCCGTAATAAGAAAAGACAACCGTGAACCATAAAATCCACAGCATCAGCGTTGAACGGCGGGCCTCCTTCGACCAAACGCGCGCAAACCGCTCCCCAAACGACAGCTTCGGTTCCCGCCTGCGATTCAAATACTCAGGCGAATCCTCGATCGCCCGGCGCAAATATAGGCCGTACAGAGCCGGCACAGCACCAATAACAAAAGCGGCTTGCCAGCCGTATTTCGGAATGACGAAATAGGCTACGACCGCTGCGGCAATCCAGCCGACCGCCCAAAAGCTCTCCAGCAGCACAACGGCCCGGCCTCGATCCTTAACCGCTACCGATTCCGAGACCAGTGTAGAGGCTACCGGCAGCTCCCCTCCAAGGCCGACGCCGACGATGAAGCGCAGCAGGCACAGCACGGCAAAACTGGCGGCTAGTGCCGACAGGCCGCTGGCAACAGAGAAGATCAACAGCGTCCACAGCAAAATCGTTTTCCGTCCGAAACGGTCGGCAAAGATGCCCGCCAGCGCGGCGCCAAAGACCATGCCGACCGCATTTATACTTGTGAGCACACCGATTTGCGAAGAGGTGAGCGACCATTTTTTAGCCAGATCCGTTACCACAAATGAGAGCAAACCTACATCCATCGCATCAAAAAGCCAACTAAAACCCGCGCTGAACAGAAGTTTACGCTGCTTGGGCTGCCGGAACAAATCCAAACTGCTCATATATCCCTCCAATCCGGGATCCGTCCCGATGTTGGTATTAAGTAAAAGACTTTAAAGCTTATTATACCTTCATTCCGGCATTTTTCTATCTTTTAAGAAAAGATCGGCATTATTTCGCGGATTGTCGGCCTGCAGACAGCATTCGACCAACCAGAAACACAACGAGGAACAACAGCATAATACAGGATGCCCAGCGGTACATAACGGCATATCCGGTATGGGAGGCTACAATTCCGAGCAGCATCGAGCCTGCTGCAACACCCAAGTCGATGGAGTTATAGTACAAACTATTAACGGCCCCGTGGCTGGTGGAGGGACTTTCCCGAAGCATCCAGGCCTGCGTAGCCGGCTGAATAGCACCAAAGCCAAGGCCGTATAGCAAAGCCGAGACAACCAGCAGCGGCAGACTGTGCACATAAGACAGCAGCAATAGGCTGCCAAAAACAGCCACGCCCGAAGGAATGAGAACTGCCACAGGCCCTTTGCTGTCAAATAACCGGCCGGATATAGGACGGATGATTAGAACCGTTATGGCGTTAAACAGGAAAAACAAGCCGATCTGGCCCAAATGAATTTCTTTGCCATACAAAGCGAGAAAGCCGAGCAAGCTGCCGTAGGTTAAGGACAGAAGCGTGTTCAGCAGCGCTGGCAGGGCGATTTTTCGATTGATATAACGAGGCGGCTTGACAGGCTCTCCCGTATGCTCCAGATGATGAACCGGGGTTTTGGCAGGCTGAGGAGGCACACTCCGGGTTAGCAGCAGCAGCGGCACAATAAGAACCACCGATAAGGTACCAAGTACCGTCAGCGGCTTAAAGCCTAATCCGTCCATCACCGACAAACCGATCATCGGGCCGAAGGACATAGCCATACTCGTGGACAAACCAAAATAGCCGATGCCTTCACCAAGACGAAGTTTGGGAATGATCTGGGAAACCAGCGTGGGCATCACCGTGCTGGCCATCCCGAATCCAATACCGAACAAGACGCGAAGCGCCAATACCGCGCCTATGGAACCAGCTAATCCGTAGAGGATCGTGGCCACCGCCGCGATCAGAAGGCCAACAAATAACACAACGTTGCGATGGACTCTTCTTAATACTGGAACGATCGCCAGCCGGGTGCCGATCGCAGCTAAAGCAAACAGGCTGGTAACGAGGCTGACTGTGAAATCGCCGGGATGAAACCGGTCTTTCACATAAGCCGGGAAAGGCGAAAGCAGCATTTGCAGACTTAGAAATAAAAGCAGGTAACTCGCTGTAAGTACAATAAAAGATTTGCTCCAAAGCTTCTCTGACTGCCCCAACTTGGCAGATGTCTGACTGTTGATGATAAACACTCCTATCTGATCTAATTCCTTATAATTCTATATGGTCTTTATTTACTCGGCTGAAAGCCGGTCTTCCGAATTGCGGATCACTCTCCGGAGCAGACCGATCAGCAGCGTGTATTCCTCTTCGGAAAGATCTGCGCTGGCCTCTTTCATCGCGGCTCGTTCCAGAGGCTCGATCTCGCGCACCTTTGCTTTCCCCTCCGGCGTACTGTACACGCGGAAAGAACGGCGGTCTTCCGCCCCTTCTATCTTGCGGATCAGGCCCTTCTGTTCCAAAGCAACCAAAATCCGGGTAGTTGTCGGTTTATCTTTTTCCGCCCGTTTGCCGATTTCCCTTTGAATGAGCCCTTCCTCTTCACTGATCCGATATAGGACCGCCCACTGTTCAGGCGTGAGATTGTGATCATTGAGCTGATGCTGAAACAGCTGCGCAACCTTCCGATAAGCCACACCAAGCAAAAAACCAAGCGACTCGTCCAGTCCCTTGTTCAAATGAAACCCTCCCATTCAAATAGTTGTCTTAACAACTATATATTTAGAGGCCTGGTCTTGTCAACCGATATTCAGCCACAAAAACAGGCGGACTCCTCGTCCGCCTGCTGGGCTCCTGCTATATTCCTGTTATATTCCTGCTCATTTCTCTGCTCTATTTCTGCTTGCCGGCTGTTGGCTACAGGTGGAAATACTTCTTGATCATATCCGCGATCGCCTGACTTTTTAAAGGTTTGCTCATATAGTCATCCATACCGGCTGCCAGGCATTTCTCCCGATCATCAGGAAGCGCGTTCGCTGTTACCGCAATAATGACCGGTCTTTGTTCCTTCGGATAGTCCCGGTTCAGGATCCGTGCCGCTTCAAGACCGTCCATCTCCGGCATCAGCACGTCCATGAAGATCATATCGAAAGCACGCTGCTTAACAGCAGTTATCACCTTATGACCGTTGTCTACCACCTCAACGGAGTGCCCCTGTTTCTCCAGCATCTTCCTGATGACCTTCTGGTTGATTTCATTATCCTCGGCCACCAAAATCGAAAGCGAACGTTTCTCCATGTTCATCGCTGTCTGCCAAGCACCACCAGCTGACCCTTCCTCCGGCTGAGAAGCAGGGAAATGGGCCGACACCGTAAAGCTGAACGTGCTCCCTTCCATCGGCTGGGATTCATCCACCCAGATCTCGCCGCCCATCATCTCGACGAGCTGTTTCGATATGGCCAATCCCAGACCTGTGCCTTCACTTGTTCGATTTCTGTAGTAATCTAACTGGTAAAAAGGCTCAAACAAATGCTCCCGCTGCTGCTCCGGAATTCCGATGCCGGTGTCCCGTACCGTGAACTGAAGCTTCTGCTTCCCATCTTCGGAGGCAGGTCGGGATACGGTGACAAGCACCGAACCTTCAAATGTAAATTTGATCGCATTCCCGATCAGATTAACAAGCACCTGCTTCAGCTTTCCGACATCCCCGGTCAGCTGATCGGGTACATCCGCCTGCACCTCGTAATTCAGGGAAAGATGCTTCTCCAAAGCCTGGGTAGACAGGAGCTGAATCGTTTCCTGCAAGCATTCCCGCAAAGAAAAGGTGCTGCTTAGCAAAGGCGTTCTGCCCGACTCCAGTTTGGAGAAGTCCAGAATATCGTTGATGATGCTGAGCAGCAGTTCACCGCTCTTCCGGATCATATGGACATATTCAACCTGGGTTTCATTCAGCCCTTCAGATTCCAGCAGCAAGTCGGTCATGCCAATAACGCCATTCATCGGCGTGCGGATTTCATGGCTCATCATGGCCAGAAACTGGCTTTTGGCCTTATTCGTCCGTTCCGCAGCTTCTTTGGCGACCAGCAGCTTCTTCTGCTCGGAGATATCCTTCGCGATCACGTAGAGGCCGACCTGCTCCCCGTTAATAATGATTGGCGCAAACGTAGAAAGCACCTCGGTGGCCGTCCCGTCGCGATGAATGATTTGTTTGATCAGATTCTCATTAATCTGACCTTCAAATATGGGCGGGAGCTTGTCCTCTCCCACAAACCTGACGAAAGGCTGTCCCGACATTTCGGAAGCCATATAGCCGGTCATATGCTCTGCTACTTTATTTCCGTTAATAATTCGTCCCTGCAGATCCAGAGAGAACACGGCATCATAATTATATTTCTTCAGAGAGGTGTAGCGCTCCACCGTTTCCTGAAGCTGCCGCTCCACCTTCTTACGTTCCGTTACATCCTGAATGGTTCCATTCATCAACACCGGATCGCCGTTTGTATCTTTCGTTATGGTAGCCCGGAAATGCAAATACTGAAGTCCGTTTGAAGTACGAAAAATCCCGTTTAAAGTTCCGCCTTCCTTAGCGGATTTAACCGCTTGTACCAGCTCTGAACGGTCATCGGGATGGATCTCCTGTACAAGCTCAGAGGGCGAAGCCACCCTGCCTTCCTCACCAAGTCCGCACATACGGCACACAGATTCAGACAACGTAACTACGCCTGCCGCAAAGTCCCATTCCCAAACGCCGATAGACGTGATGTCCATTGCCTGCTCAAGGGTTCGTTCCTTACGCATCCGTTCCGAAATATCTCTGGCAACGGCTATAACAGCCTGCTGTCCCTCCAGTATCATGGGTTTCACTATAAACCCCAAAGGGACATACGCACCGCTGCTAGTTTTTCCCTGACAAACTCCTGCTCCTTCCCCCGCCGCAATCAGCACCCGCATCCTCTGCTGATCATCCGGATGGCAAAAGTCAAAAAAACTTTGCCCGCTGATCTGTTCAGGTGAGAATCCAAGCACCTTTTCGGCGGAAGGAGAAACCAACAAACAAATTCCTTCCCGGGTCAAGCCAAACACTACATCCGGTATATGCGCGATCACTTCAGCTGGCCATGTCGGTTGGTTCATTCCCGTTGCAGCTCCTGTCTGTCTGTTTTATATAAAATTTGTCATAAAATCCTAGCTCCTATGTTTACATATCTAACAGACATTAAAAGATTAGTCAATAAAGAAAGAGAAAACCTTCCAGCAGCGGGAGGTTTCCTCTTCCTTGATCTTTCTGCACATGATTAATCCAATTACAGACTATTAAATGTATCGGTCAATACAGGGACAATTTGGGATTTGCGGGACACAACACCTTTAAGCACGGCTTTGTTATTTTCAAGCGTCACGTTGTACGCCTTCTCCACAGCAGCAGCTTTATTGCCCAAGGCAATGCCGACAGAGTCGTTGTTCAGAATGTCCGTTACGACGAACAAGAACAGGTCAAGACCCTTCTCTTCGATAATGCCGGACAAAGCAGATTCCAGTTCAGCCTGACGGCTCAGCACATCGTTCACGTCTACAGCGTTGACCTGTGCGATTTCTACTTTGGAACCGCCCATTTGGAATTCTTTGGCATCCAGGGATACCAGATCCGCAATGGTCTTCTGGCTCAGATCCGCACCAGCCTTCAGCATGTCCAGGCCGTAAACCTCAGCCTCTACGCCGGCGATTTTAGCCAGTTCGCGCGCAGCGGCTACATCTTCGTCCGTGCAGGTTGGGGATTTGAACAGGAGGGAGTCCGAAATGATCGCGGACAACATCAAACCTGCAATGTTAGCCGGAATTTCCACTCCGTTCTCCTTGTACAGCTTCTTCAGAATCGTTGCCGTGCAGCCTACAGGCTCAGCGCGGTAATACAGCGGGCCGCTCGTTTCAAAATTCGCGATCCGGTGATGGTCGATGACCTCGATCACTCGTACTTTATCAATATCAGATGCGCTTTGCTGGCGTTCGTTATGATCCACCAAAATAACCTCTTGGGCTTCACCGGCTACCGCCTCAACCAGGCGAGGCGCCTCCGCTCCAAAACGATCCAGCGCAAACTGGGTTTCGCCGTTTACCGTGCCCAGGCGGACCGCTTCCGCGTCCACTCCCAGCTGTTGTTTCAGGTAAGCATAAGCAATTGCCGAGCAAATCGTGTCCGTGTCCGGGTTCTTATGACCAAAGACCAATACTTTTCCCATTTTGACTCTCCTCTTCCATACATGTTTTTTGGCGAGACAAGTATACCCCATCTCAGGATTTCCTATCAAGATTATAACTGAAAATCAACCTTAATCCTATGATTTTAATAGGAATAAGAACAACCTTTTCAGAAATCATTTTCGTTAACCGTTCTCTGTCTTATAACGGCAAGCGGCGTCTTACTCCGGTGATGTGTGCCAGATGATGGTTGCCGTGCCAAACATAATTGCCCAATCCATAGTCTAATCGGATAAGCGACCCCGATTCAGGATGGAGAAATGAGCGCGCAAAATCCTCTTCATGCATAGAACGCAGCAAAATGACCCATTTCTGGTGCAGTGCCTCTAGCAGCGTCAAGGAGAGTTCAAGCTGCCCGCTTACACCATCAGCCAGCTCCGCCCAGCGATCCTCGTAATAAGGTCTGATCGTCGGTGTGTCTTCGGTAAGCGCCAGTTTGAAGCGAATCAGACTGTTCATGTGGCTGTCCGCCAAATGATGCACAACCTGAGTGATGGTCCAGCCTCCGTCGCGGTAAGGCAGCCTGAGCTGCTCCGGCGTAAGCCCGGCAACCGCTTCTCTAAGCCGGCCCGGAAGCTCTTCGATCTCCTGAATCCAGCGCTCCCGCTGCTCCGCTGAAATTTCGCCTTCCCATTCAAACTTGCCGATTGGATACCGTACATCCATCTCCATCATCTTCATCTCCCTTTCGTATTCATTTCGCCTTCTATTCCGTTATTATAATAAGAACATATCTGCATCATAAAGGAGGATTACATATATGAAAATATTAATTTTGGGCGGTACACGTTTCTTTGGCAAAAGATTGGTGGAGAAGCTGATCGAAGCCGGAGACGAGGTTACGATAGCGACCCGGGGATTGGCGGCTGACACGTTTGGAGATCAGGTAAAACGGGTTCAAACCGACCGTCAGGAGAAGGCCTCGCTCGAAGCCCTGGCTGCTCACGGGCCTTGGGATCTGATTTACGACAACATCTGCTTCGCTTCGACAGACGCCAGTGATGCGGTCGAAACCTTTAGCGGCCTTACCGAAAGATACATCTTAACCTCCACCCTGTCCGTTTACGACCAAGGCCGTGAAGCCTGGAAGGAAGAAGATGTCGATACCCTGCATCACCCGGTGACTCCGGGAAGAAGCCGGGATTTCAGCTACGCCGAAGGCAAACGTCAGGCCGAAGCCGTACTGTTTCAACAAGCGCGGTTCTCTGCCGCGGCGGTGCGGATTCCTTTTGTGATCGGGGAGGACGACTACACGGAGCGGATGCTTTTTCATGTCAGACAAGCCCGCGAGGGAGCCGCTGTCCAGGCCTACAATCCGGACGCACGCATCTCCTTTATCTCTTCCGAGGAAACGGCACAGTTTCTGTTCTGGCTCGGCCGCAGTACCTTGCAAGGCCCCGTCAACGCGGCTTCGTCCGGAACCTTGTCTTTGACGGACATTATGCGGACGGTTCGGGAGGTCACGGGCGCAAACGCAGACATTGAAGTGATTCAGGCGTCCAGCGAACCCGACAAACAGCGACTGTCGCCTTATGCGATTGAAGACGATTATGGGCTTGATACCACCACAGCGGAGCAAGCCGGATATACCTTCACCAAAATTGCTGACTGGTTCCCGGACCTGATCCGTACGTTGGATAAACAGGTGACGGGCTGACGGCGCGGTAGAAGGACGGCTCTGGCAGGCGGTTACCTGCCAGGGCTTCGGCAAACAGCCCTCATTCCTGGAAAGGATGAGGGCTGTTTGTTGTTTGTCTTGCTGTTGTTGTGCTGTGTCTCTGTGTGGTGCTGCTGTTGTGATGCCGTTGTGGTCCTGTTGTGGTGCTGTGGGGGTGCTGTTGTTAGTTGTTGTTGTACTATGTGGCGTCGATTGTTACTGTTGCTGTTTCTGTTTGCCATTTATGTTACTGCTACTCTTGCTACTGGTGCTACCGTTGTTACTGCTACTCCTACTGCTACTACTACTGCTACTGCTACTCCTGCTCTTGCTTTTGCTGCTGCTTTTGCTTTTGCCCTTGCTGTTGCCCTATGATTTTGGTGCCTTCTTCTGCACCATCATCTGGTTCAAGGCTTGAATCACAAATCCGTTAATGAGTTACGGTGGACTGGAAATCATCCCGGCTGGACAGACGGGCATCGTAGAAGATCACGTCCCCATCCTTCAGCTTAAAGATATGCCCCTCCGCATCCAAAGCTTGCTCTTCAAAGCCTTCAAGCCGCCATTGGTTCATGAGCGGGGTCTGCAGATATTTTAATCGGGGCTGCCCTGCCGCGAGGCTCTGAATATCGAAATGGACGATGATGTAGCCGTTGTTCAGAAAAATATCCGCATGCTCCGAAATCCCGGCGTGAGTTCTTCCGTACTCCGCCAGATTGGTCCCTTGCTTGGCGACATAAACCCCGGCCGGAAGGCTGTACTCGCCGTACCACTTCTGTACAGCCGCTAGCGCCCGCTGCGGAGCAACCGAAGAAGGAACAGCGCTCTTAGGACCTGCCAACGTACGCAGTCCTTCCGTTAACTCAAGCCCATGATATGTTCCTTCGCTAACAGGACGTTTGGCGAACACGCCGATAAACCGCGTGACAAAAGCCTCCCTGCTCAGTCCGGAGATTTGGCCGAACGTATAATCGTGGTCATAATGGTATAAAGCCGTATCGACGAGTTCTGTATCCGGCACATTCCTCATCGGCTCGTTTAAAACAACGCCCCGGCTGACCTCGTCTTCCTTTGAACCAATCCGGATGAAATACTGATCCCCGCTGTGGTAATAAAGATCCACCGGAAACCGTACGCTGCCGTCAGTGCTCACGTAATCAAAGGACGGCGTAATCCGGATGCTGTCCTGAGCAGAGAACATATTGCCTTTCGTTTTCAATCAAACCGGAAGGTATATCCCGTTTTAACCGCTACATTGCGGTAGGCTGAATCCGGGTGACTGCCCGGATGAACCGGCAGCTTGAACGGGGAAATATTGCCGCGCGGTTCACCGTCAATCCCTCTTAGACCCACCCAATAGGCCGCGCCGGAGGACATCAGCTTGTCGATTTCGGTGCGGAAGACTTTTTCCCAGTTGTAATCGGTAATATCTGTGACCCGGAAATCGTATAGCCGGCCAATAACCTCAACGTCCAGGCTGTTCATGGCCGCATGGTGGGTCAAATCTAAATTGGCGGCTGTCTGTCCGCTGAAGCCGGAGGGTGCATTTTCGGCTATAGACCGGAACCAAACCGTATAGTTGCCTTCATCGACCCAGGTTGGCATTTGAAAGGTGACCTGCTCTTGCCCGACCGGAATATCGATCCATGTATGGGCCTGGATATACTGGCTCCTGCCTGAGTTCCAAACGTCGAACGGAAACAGTACCTGCTTGTTCGCCGTATATTTGCCGTAATCCCGGTTGCCATAGCCGGGAGCTTGCTGATGCTGGCCGATCGTCGGCAACTTCACCGTAAACGGCCGGTCTAGAATCAGCGCCGCACGGGAGGCATTTGGCGTAATCCGCTGGTTGTGCGCCTGGTCATCCGAAATCCCTGGATACATCACTACGGGTGTGTGAACCGTAACGCTGTTCATCCCGGTGATGGGGAAGGTTTTGTCCGATCCTCCATTGATGTTTCCGGGGAGAAGGCTGTAGCGCAGGGTGCCGGTGGTTGGGTTACCGGATCGGTTGGTCAAGCTCTTACTGACCGTCAAGCCCGATCGATACAGCACATTCTGGCTGATTTGCCCCGGCTGGGGAATAGCGCCTGGGGTGGGAGCTGATTGGCTCGTCCGGGCATTGTTCATAATCGTTGCGCCGTTAAAAACAACCTGATCATTATTAACTTCAATCTGCTGGATGCTCGATTCGGCTTGAGATTGGAACAACGCGCCTTCTTGCGGAGTAGGCGGCTCACTCTCCCCACCGGATACCTCCTCGGTTCCCAGATCAATCGCACTGCAGGAAGCTGGATGGACATGAGCGTCCACGCTGGAATCATGTTGTGTGGTTACCGCCGGGGCGGTATAACCAGACGGACTTAACGTGACCGATCCTCCGTAACCGCCAAGCGCATAATTGGCTACTGACGCATCGGCCAATTTGTAAACCTCCAGATGATCGATGATCCAATAGCTGTAATCCCGTTTGATGATGACCGTCTGCTCGACCTGTTCTGTCGATTCCTGAGGCTCCGGCGGTTTGCCGGGATCATCCGGTTCCTTCCCCGGTTCGCCGGGGATGGTCCATGTTTTATGGTACGTTTTGCTTACGGGAACGGTATAGGTGACGGTTCCCGTCATGTTAACCCATTTGTTTTGGAAAAGATAACTTTTGCCGAGCACGTTGGCGTAGAGGCTTTCGGAGGTTGGAATCCCTCTCAGGACGTCGAATTGCTCGGTCCCTCGGCTGTCGGCCTTCAGCACTCCACTTGCGTTAGGCTCCAGTGCAGACCCCGAGGAAACCATCCCCCTTGCAGGACTGCTTACGGTATACGTACAGCTGCCGATAGGCTCGCCCCCGCCGGGGGGATTCCCCCCGTTTCCGGGATCCTCTCCAACCGTGACGGTAGTGCTGGTGGTCAGCTGAAATCCGTCTTTCACCCATAAGACCGTGATCGTCGTTGTTCCTTTGCCTGCTGCGCTCACCATCCCGGAGGGACTCACCGCAGCAACCGCCGGGTTGGACGACGTCCAGGTCGTCTGGCCGCCGCTTCCCGTGTTGACGTTGGTTTCAGGGCCAAAGTTGCCTTCGTTCCCTGACTTGGTCTTGACAGTGGCATTGAGTTGTTTGGTTTGGCCAAGTCTCAATAGGCCACCATTGGTAACATTTATTTCCTTTGTCACTTCCGTCCTGCCACGCCACCATAAATCAGTATTAAAAAAATAATCAGCTTTATATTTTGGTGATCTCCCCGGCTCTGTGTATAACTCCCAATGAGTAGTGGGGATTATACCTCCAATAGTAGCCGTGAATTTCACCTTTTTTCCAGTGAATGAATCTACACTTACAAGTCTAACTACTCTACCTTCAATATAGTAAGCTAAATCATCCATGTAAAACGGAAGAAGAGAAGTGGTTACAATTTCATTTGCACTAACGTCCTTATTATAACTATCTTTATATGTGGCTAATGCAGGAACATAGCTTGGCGAACTTAGATCAAGATCTACACAAACAGTTGATGAAACAGGTTTATTAGTTTCTGCAATATTGGCTACCGTTTTACCATTACATTCTCCATCTACACTCCAACTCAAATTATCCAGTTGATATATATACACTCCTAAGTTTGTTTTTCCGCTACTTTGAATAGGTGTCACTTTCTTTTGTAACTTAGCCGGTGTATTAGGCACAAGATAACTAATTTCAAGGTTGGGCTTGCTTCCTGGTCCGCCGCCAGCAAGCACAATTTGATATGAATCAGATAAACAGAACACCGACAAAAACATAAAGATCGAAATCTTTTTAATAAATACAATTGTTTTTTTCAATTATCTGATCACCTTTATTACGTTTCTTTAGGAACGACTCTATAGTTGAGATTATCTTCTGTTGTTAAGCGAACCTCTGGCTGTACAGATCTATCAAAATGTAGAAAGCCAGTTCCCCAATAAGTTGGATATTTTTCGGTAAAGATTGATCTATTCCCCTTAGCAAAATCATCGACTTTAGGAACATGATATAAAGAAGATGACCTTGATGTTGGAGAAAGCATTGCATTTATAGTAGGTGAATTAAATAAGCTCCCTGCCTGCAATTGTGTCATTGTTCCTTTAATAACCATGTCAAATTCAACAAAAGAATAATAAGCTCCCAGCATAAGATCATTATTTTCACTTTTGTCTAAAAATACAGGGTAATAGATACTACGTTTATCTTCATTAGAGTACGGATTTACAATAATCCAATTATCAATTTTGACATCAGCATAATTGGTTACCGTTTTTAATTGTTTTCCTCGAATTTCAGAGAAATCATCTGTTATTACTCCATGATTAGAAGTCAAACGTTCCTCCGGAATTTTCACATACTTCGGAGCAATCACCTTCAAATTCGTCCCCGTCAGTCCCACTTCCCGGAGCTCCTGCAAGCCCTGGAAATCAGCAGGCTGCTTATGGGCGGCTGCTTCATAACGTGCTAGCAGCACGGCCACCTCTGCGCGAGTCGTGGTCCGGTCAATTCCAAACTGCTTATCCTCCCCGACGCTCATTAGCCCCGTGCCCATAGCCACCGCTACGGCATTTTTCTGTGTTGCAGGCAGCTTGCCGGTAAAATACTCTTTGGCTGGTACAACGGTGTTAGTCACGTCCTTCAGCGCAGTCCCGTAATCGGCATCGACCTTCGCCAGCCCGTTTGTTAACCAAACCGCCAGCTCCCCGCGGGATAACGGGGCATTGGCGTTCAGCTTCCCGCTGCTGTAGGCAGCCGGGTCAATAAACCCTTTTTGCACAGCTGCTTTCACGCCTTCTTCAGCCCATGCTGGAACATCGGTAAACCGGCTGCTGACAGAGGAGTCCACCGGCTGATCACTTAACCGGCCCAAAATTGCTGCCATTTCCGCTTTGCTGACCGCTGCTCCCGGCTTGAAGGTTCCGTCGGCATAACCTTTAAAATAACCTGCCGTCACAGCAGACTGTATGGCAGAAGCCGCCCAATGACTCGAAGGTACATCTCTAAAATCTGTGCTGCCCGCTGCTGAGGTTTTGCCATAACTCCCTAAACTCCCGGCGGCTAATGCTCCAATTACTAATACCGTTAAAACCGTCTTTTTCATCAAGCTAATCTCCTTTTTGTCTATTAATGCTTAATCATTCCTTCTTCTTTAGAACTCAAGACATGAAACCGATACAAGCTCCCTTTCCCTCTACTTGATTCTTCTGCTCTTCTGTTCTTTTAATCTTCTATTCTCCTAATCTTCTACTTTTCGGATCGTCAGCCCCTTCCTTCGCTTTTCATCCCAGCTTACTGTTTCCTATGTAATTTCAAGAAAAAATCTGCCCAAACGCAAAAAGAACACCCCGGGCAGTTCGATGCCTGTGCCGGAGGTGTTCTTCACCATGGATAATATTGGGTAATTAGTTTGTTCTTGTATTATAGCTTGCTTACTAGGTTTTGACTATAGGAAAATAGACGGATTCGGCAGCTCCTGCTCCATTGCTTCATTCCGCAGCACCATATGAATATGATCCTCCCAAACGCCGCCTACCTTCAAATATTTGAAAGCTACACCTTCGTGGTAGAAACCAAGCTTATGTACTACCGCCAGGGATGCCGCGTTCCGCGGCATAATGTTGGCTTCGATCCGGTGCAGTCCAAGCTCACGGAAGCCGTAGTCGATCATCGCCTGGAGCGCTTCGGTCATATACCCCTTGTTCCGCTCCTCCTCATCCAGCTTGTAGCCCAAATGACAGGACAGAAAAGAGCCCCTGACGATATTGCTCAGCGCGGCGGAACCGATAATCCGGCCGTGGTCGCCCCGTGTGCGAAACCACAGCTTGAATAGCTGCCCGTACTCCATGTTCTCCGCTTCTTCAGTGAGCAGCCGCCTTTGCGCCTCAAGCGTATAATAGGAAGCATCACGGCGGATCTCCCATGGCTCGAGGAACTTACGATTTCTGTTGATATAAGCCAAAACCTCAGCCGCATCCTGCCCAGTTAAACTTTGCAGATCCAGCCTTTCTGTATGTAAAAATGTAACGGCCATCCCCTTGTCCCCTGCCTTCCCTATATAGAAGTCATTCCGCCTGCCCGCCGGGCCGCATAATGCTGAAAATACGCCTCACGCAGCTCGGCATCCGTCTCCAGCTCCGGAGCGATCTCCATCTTCTCATAGCCGGTGATTTGCTCCTCCTCATAAGTGCAATGATGATCATAAATTCTGCCGTCGTTAAGCAGCGTATCCAGCGTCTTTACGATATTGGAGGCGATGCCCCGATTCTCGGGGTCAAGAATCCAATCGACCTTTTTCCAGTCGAGAATGCCTTCATCCGTCCTGATCGGGGTTGCCAGCTCATAATCTTCCGGCACGTCAGCTATGTAGGTGTACATTCCGCCATATCCTGAACCTCCGCTGTTCCAGGTGATCAGGCCTTTAAAATGCAGCTCATATTCCGGTATACCCGTCTCTTCAAAAATTTCCCGGATCATGGAGTCGCGCGGCGTCTCTCCGGATTCCAGCTTGCCTCCGATTCCGTTCCAGCAGCCCATCCAGCTCGAACGCTCACGGTTGAGCAGAAGCACCTCCGGCCCTTTCCTCATCAAACAAATATTATATTTGATCACTCTAAAGCCCCCTGTTTACGATCGATTGATCGGTTAATCGGTTGATCGTTTGAAACTTTTCCTTCAGAAGAATAGAAGTCATAAAAGATTACAACTCATAAAAAAACAAGCCAGACGGAGCAAAGCCATCTGACTCATTTTTCGGTTGTCGGCGGCTCCCAAGATGAGCCCACTTCCGGATTCGGGTTTGTAACCAATTTACTCCCCTATCATTAGAAGAAGATCAACCGAAAATGTGATTTTTGTAAAATCAAATCCATTTAAAGAATTTCTTCTCGGTCATCTGGACTTGATTAGCTGCCGCCCAGTGCTCCAAATCCTTGAAGGCCTCGTTCGCGTCCTCTACAAAACGGAATCCCAAAGCCAGCGGAACCAGCCTGCGGCCTTTAGGTTTAATGCCGATCAGCTTTCTGGAGAATCCGTTCACCATGATTTCATCAATTTGCGAAGCCTCAAGCGTGCGCCCGTACAAGGACAACGCCTTTCTGGTGATGAGCAGCTCGCCCGGTTTCTTAAAGACTCTGATCAACGCCAATACCGTCAGAACCACACAATAAATCAAGACCAGAACGGCCGCATAGAACAACAGCCCTTCGTCCGTCACATAAGCCCGTCTCACCAAATCAGCAACCACGATTACCGCGAGCACCATCACGATCAGCGACTCGGTACCGGTAGCTGTTTTTATTTTGTAGGATTCCCCTGACTCTGCCATATTCGCCCCCATCTGTCTACATCCCCCGACGTTTACATCCACCGGAAAAATCTTTTATTAATTATGCGTATCCCCTGGTTCTTCGCCCAATCGTCCAGTTCAACCAAGGACTGCACATGGGCTTCCGTAAATCGAAAAACCAGCCTGCCCGGCGTGATCCGCTTCCCCCGCGGTTTCACGGCGATACTTGGCAGAAAATACTCGTCTACCATTATACAATGAATTTGTTCAGGGTACAGCTTTAACCCGTCCACAACGAGGTATTCATCCCCGATCGTCAGCTGTCCCCGCTTGAAATAACGAAGGATCGAAACGACTAACTGAATGAGAGCGGCGGTGAAGCAGACCGCAAATAATCCGATGAAAATGAAGTAACTCTGTCTTCCAGGATGCCTCAAATGAGCTTGAATCTGCTGATACATGGAGAATCCCAGTATAACCATCAATATCAAGCTGGAAAAGACGGGTTTCACGCCCCAAAAATGCGTGATTACGTAGGTCCTTGGCTGCTTTAGGCTTTGGGTATTCATTGTGTTTTACCTCCCCTTCCGCTGCTCCCCCGGCTTCCGTCCGTCCGGATCATTCCGGAGCTTTATCCCATAAACTATTTATCCTCTATTTCTATTTATAGGATGAACTATCCTTTATTTTCAAAATATAGGTTTCCTTCATCCAATGGACGGGCGGGGGTTCGTTCCCCTCCAATCATGAAAAAACACCCTATAACATAGGGTGTTGTCTACTATACTATATGGCTTATAATCATGCAGATGATCCATTATGAACGGAAAAATCCAAGCGTAAACGCGAATTCCAGATTCTGACCGGAAGGAATTCGGTATTCCGGATGCACAGGCGCTCCCCAGCTGTCATCGCCGCCAACGCCCATTTGCCGGCCGGCAATCGTGACCACCGTATAGTGAACGGGCGGAAGCTCATAAGCGTGGGCCGCCTGCTCCAGTTCAAAGGCGGTATACGGCGAGACCATGGCCTCAAGCGGAGCCTTAGGATCTGCTTGAACCTGCAGACCGAAACCTGCTTCATCCGTCACGCGGAGAATGCGGACCCCTGTGCGATTGCCGGATTCCTGCGGCACCAGGTAAGGCGTCACAAGTTCAGCAATCGGCCTTCTGAACCAGCCCAGCCGCGCGCCAAAGCTGCGATCGGCGTAGTTCTCCTCTGGGCCCTGGGCAAACCACTCCGTTTGACTGTAGTCGGCGTTCATTTTGAACGACCAGGCCACAATCGGCAGATTCGGCAGGCCTTCGGCGCCCAGATATGAAGCTTTTACGCGGATGCTTCCGTCACCGAATACGGTATAGGCCGTAATGAAGCGGAGGTCCGGATGAATACTGAAGCCGTATTCAAACGTTACGGTAGCGCTGCTCTTGTCCTCATGGGATAAAGCTACGGACAAACATTTGCGGGCCAGACTGGCCGCAAACCAAGCTCCGGCATGATACCCGAGTGCGGTCCCTTTGTCATTGTCCGTGGCTGCCCGCCAAAACAGCGGAGCCGGCGGCGTTTCGATCATTTCCCGCCCCTCATAACGCAGCGACACAAGTGAACCCGCGCCTTTGGAGAACAAAGCGGTGAACCCGTCGCCACTAACGCCGATGTTTACGTCGCCTTCGACGACTTGCACTTTGCCTTTGACCGGGACCTGGATTGGATTCTGTACACGCCCGGCCTGGGCTCCGGCAGCTTCTCTCTGCTGTTCCACGGTAAAAATATGCTGGCCAAAGCCGATCTCAAATCCGGCCCCCGCCCATAACGTCGCTTCCTTTAAATGAAGCGACGCCTGAATGCAGTATTCGCCGGAGGCAAGCTGCTCCGTCTTCCGCCCATCTCCCCGGTCGGGCGTCACGACGACCTCCTGCCCGGGATCAACCCGGATCTCCTGCTGACCGCCGGCGATTTCCTCCCCTTCGCTCTGCAGGCTCCAGCGCAGCACGTAAGCATCCGTATTTTCAAACAGCTGCCCGTTAATGACCCGGATGCCTTCCGGAGACGGTACTAGCTTGATATTCTGATACAGAAATTTCACCTCCTGCATCTTCGGGGTCAAGGTCCGGTCGGCAAAGACAATACCATTTCCGCAGAAGCTATAATCAGTAGGACGGTCCCCAAAATCGCCGCCATAAGCGAGAAAATCCTGTCCGTAGCGGTTCTTTTTCACCAGAGCCTGGTCGATGTAATCCCAGATAAAACCGCCCTGATACATCTCATATTTCTGCTCCAGCTCCGTATATTTGTGCATCCCTCCTATGGAATTGCCCATAGCATGCATATATTCGCAGCTGATGTACGGCTTGGACGGATTGCTGTTCAAATAAGCTTCAATATCGGCCGGTTTGGCATACATCCGGCTCTCCATGTCGCTGGCTGCGTCATAATCGCGGTTATGGAACACGCCTTCGTAGTGGACAAGACGTCCGGGGTCTTTGGCCCGGAAATAATTCGATACGTTCAAAATGACCTCACCGGCGTAAGACTCATTGCCGCAGGACCAGATGAGGATGGACGGATGGTTTTTATCCCGTTCCAGCATCGAAACAGCGCGGTCCATCACGATGTCCTGCCACTCCGGACGGTTGCCAGGGATGTTCCACGAAGGCTCAACCGCACCAAGCTTCTGCCAGGAGCCATGGCTCTCCAGATTCATTTCGTCGATCACATACAGTCCATATTCGTCGCACAGCTCATACCAGAGCGTCTGGTTCGGATAATGCGATGTGCGCACGGCGTTGATGTTGTTCTGTTTCATGATCTTGATGTCCCAGAGCATATCTTCCCGGGTAATACTCCGACCGCGGCGGCAGTTGAATTCATGACGGTTCACGCCCTTGAATACGATCCTTTTGCCGTTCAGGGTCATGAGCTTATCCTTCATTTCGAACCGCCGGAAGCCGATCTTCTGTACAATCGCTTCCACCGTTTCTCCAGCTTCATTCAGCACGGAGATGCACAGCTTATACAAATACGGGCGTTCGGCGCTCCATAGCTGGACCTGACCTGCCGCAAGCGACACCGCCAGCTGGCCATCCGCAAAAGCCGCGGTTTCTGTCAAAATAATATTCCCTTCCGCATCTTTCAGCTGCAGTCGGGCTGAAACCTGGCCGCCGTATGCCTGAACTTTGTTATTGGATGTCGGAACTCTGTTATTGGTTGCTGGAATGCTGTTGTTAATTGCCGGAACATGGTTCCCGGAGAGCGAAGTGGCGTTCAATGAGGTTCCCCCCATAGCTGAAACGGCCGCCTTCAATCTCAACTCGGCATGCAAAGTTCCCTCCGTATAAGTATCATCCAGCTCCGTCCGCACCCCTAAATCCTGCACATGAAGCTCCGGAACCGTGTAGAGATAGACCTCACGAAAAATACCGGAGAACCGCCAGAAATCCTGGTCCTCAAGCCAGCTTCCGGTGCTGCGCTGGAACACCTCCACGGCCAGCTTGTTGCTTCCTTCCCGCAGATACGGCGTCAGCTCGAATTCGGAAGGCGTAAAGCTGTCTTCGCTGTAGCCGACGAACTGGCCGTTAAGCCATACATAGAAGGCGGATTCCACACCTTGAAAAGAAATATACACCAGCTGCTGCTTAAACCCGTCCGGCAGCTCAAACGTTCTCACGTAGCTGCCGACCGGATTCTGCTCCTGCGGAATGTCCGGCGGCCTTACGCCGTCCAGTCCATCCCAGGGATACATCGTGTTCACATACTGCGGGCTGCCGAAGCCCTGCAGCTGAATATGGCCCGGAACCTGAATGTCGCGCCAGCCTTCCGTGCTGAAATCGCTGCGGTAGAACAGCTCGGGCCTCGCCGCCGCATTCACCGCATAGTTAAACTTCCAGGCGCCGTTCAGGCTGTGGCGCATGGTCATAGTCCCTCCTGCCTCCGCTTCTTCCATCGTCCGGTAATAGCGGTGATCCGAATGGGCATCCATACGGTTGACCTTGTAGACAGCCGGGTCGCTGAGCCAGCTAAGCTTGGGTTGTTGTTCTGACATGGATTAACACTCCTTGTGGACGTTTTACGGACGGTTGTTTTATGGACGGGCGTTTATAGATGGTTATTTTATGATGAATATTATACAGAACAGTCATTTCACAGAACAATCACTTCACAGAGCCCGTCATACCGGCGACAAAATGCTTCTGCATCAGGAAAAATACCAGCGCCGTCGGCAAGGTCGAGATGACGATCGCTACCATGATCATCCCATAGTCCGGCGAATAACTCGAGCCAAGATTGGAGATAAGCAGCGGAATCGTGCGTTTCTCCGGCGACTGCAGGACGACGAGCGGCCATAAATAGTTGTTCCAGCTCGACATGAACGTAATGATCGCACCGGCGGCATAAGTCGTCTTCATCGTCGGCAGATATACGCGGAAGAACAAGCCAAGCTCGCTCAGTCCGTCAATCCGACCCGCCTCCAGCAGCTCTCTTGGGAACATTTTGGTGCTTTGGCGGAAGAAAAAGATCAGGAACGCCGTCGTGAACGTCGGCAGAATAACCGAAGCTACCGTATCGACGCCGATAAAAGGAAGCGTTCCGGAGAACTGCGCGAACATCCGGTACAAAGGCACCATCAGGGAAGCAAATGGAATCATCATGGACAGGAGCAGAATGTTGAATACGATGTCTTTCGCTCTGCTCCGGTAAATCTCAAAGCCATATCCGGCCAGCGAGGCCACCAGCAGCGCCAGCACCGTTGTGATAACGGCAATCCGGCCCGAATTCCAAAGCGCCTGACCCAGATTGATCTGCTCGGTTAAATGCTGGAAATTCTGAATCAGCTGCGCGCCCGGCAGCAGGCGGCCGTTGGATACATCTTTGGACAGATTCGTCGAACTGACGAGAATCCAGAGGAACGGAAAAATCGAAACAGCAGCAGCCAGGATCAGAAACACGTACATCCAGAAACGTTTGAATTTGGTCATTTTCTGTCACCTGCCACTTTAAACTGGATGATGGAGAGCAGCACGATCAGGATCACGATCGTATAGGACACGGTGGCCGCATATCCAAAGTCCGGTGTGTATTTAAACGACAAATTGTAAATATACTGCGAAATGGACATGGTCGCGTTGCCAGGACCGCCCTTCGTAATATTCATAACCTCGTCGAACAGCTGCAGCGTACCGATGGTTGACGTGATGGAAGTAAACAGGATGATCGGTTTAAGCAGCGGAATCGTGATTGAACGGAACTGGCGGAAGGCGGATGCCCCGTCAATCCGGGCGGCTTCGTAAATGGAGCTGTCGATATTTTGCAGGCCCGAAAGATAGAAGATCATGTTATAGCCGGTCCAGCGCCAGGTAATCGCAATAATGATGGTGATCTTGGCCCAGAATGGGTCAGTGATCCACTGAATCGGCGCCGAAATCAGATGCATTTTGGTCAATGCCAGATTCACCAGCCCGTCGGTGCCAAACATGTATTTGAACACGACCGAATAAGCAACCAGAGAGGTTACACTCGGCAGAAAGATCGCGGTACGGAAAAATCCCTTGAATTTCAGCTTGCTGTCGTTCAGCAGGACAGAAATAAAAATGGACAACAAAATCATGATCGGCACCTGGATGACCAGGAAGATGCAAGTATTCTTTAAGGCGGTGATAAAAACCTTGTCGGTGAACAGCCGTTTATAGTTGTCTACCCCGTTGAAATGGATATGGGCGCCCGTTCCCGTCTTGAACGACAATAACAGCGCCTGGATCATCGGATAGAAATAAAACGCACAGATTAAAACGACCGCGACGATGACAAACATCCAGCCGGTCAAAGCGCCATTAGAGCGGCGGCGAACTGCGGATTCGCTTCTCATGATGCAGGCTCCTTTCTCTTCCTTAACAGTACTTAACAGTGTGCCAGGAATGTCCCCTTCCCGCTTGGTTGCGGGTTCAGTGGGCTTAATAAGCAGCATACCGCCCTGCTGGAGGACGGTATGCGGGGTTTCAAGGATTTCAAGGATTAGCTTTGTGCAACGGTTTAATGCAATTGGCTTTCAGCCTGGGCCTGCGCATCGGCAAGCACTTTATCCAGATCCTGGCCGTTCAGGTAGTTCTGCATTTCGCTGACCAGAATATCTTCGATCGCGTAAGTGTTCATGCCATAATTGACTCTCGGGATCTGCTGCGTCCATTTGGTGAAATCATCAACCGTCTTCTGACCGCCGAAGAAGTCGTCTCCCTCTTTATAAGCTTCGCCTTCACCGGCTGCTTTGAGGGTGCCGATGACGCCTACATTTTTCAGCATGTCTTGGTACAGCGCTACATCAGAGCCCATCGTCTTCTGCAGGAATTCCGCCGCCTTCTCTTTGCCCGGAATATTTAATACATACCAGGAGCTGCCGCCAATGTTCGTTGCGTTGACAGAGCTGGATGTATTCTTCAGCTTAGGCATTGGCACGATCTCCCATTTACCGGACTGAGAAGCCTCCGCTTTCACCGATGGCGTAATCCAGTTGCCGGTTGGAACGGTAGCCACATCGCCGCTGTTGAAGCCGGCCAGGAACTGGCTCCAGTCAGAAGTAATCTTAACCGTGTCGGATTCCATCAGAGCCTTGTAGGTTTGGAAGGCATCCTTCAAAGCGGCGTTGTCTTTCAAATCCGGGGTGCTGCCGTCTTCCTTCGTGTACCAGGAACCGGCGGACTGAATCATCATGCGGATCAGCCCGAGGTCGTTCGGGTCCTGGGTCAGCATGTCATGGCCGGTTTTGGCTTTGACGTCCTTGGCGATTTCGGTATAGCGGCCCCAGTCGATATTCGTCAAATCGGCTGTCGTATATCCAGCGTCCTTCAGATAATCCGTGCGGACATAAAGTCCCGCTACGCCGGAGTCGAATGGGACGCCGTATTGTTTGCCGTCCAGACTGCTGGAGGCGATTTTGTAATCGGCGTAGTCCTCCGGCTTAATCAAGCTGGACAGATCGTAGAAGGCGTCAGGATAAGCCTTCAGGAAGCTTTGCGCCCGGTAATCCTCAATCAGCACGATGTTCGGAAGACCGTTGGTCGTACCGGAGTTAAGGCCGGTATTCAGCTTCTGGATAATATCATCCTGCGCGTATTCCACTACATCAACTTGTTGATCCGGGTCCGTCTTCTTATAGGCTTCAACGGCCAGCTTCATGGCAGCAATATTAAAGTTCGGGTCCCAGGCCCAGACCGAAATCGCTTTGCCGGAATCGCCGTTGCTGCCTCCGGAAGCCGAGTTGTCCGATTTGCTGGAGCATGCAGTCAGCAGCAGAAAGGTGGCGAGCAGAAGAACAAATGCTTTTTTCACTTTGAAATCCCCCTTGTTTATGAAAGTTCATTGCCTGTGAAGCTCCATTACTGATGGAATTTCATTCCTAACGAAACTCCATTCATGGATGACTGCGCCTTCCGTATTGAAAGCGCTTGCTGTTTGTGAATTTATCTTAGCACCCTGCTGAAAAGATTCGTTAGGAATTTATCTACCGGGATTTGCGATATTATTGGGTCCTGCAAGCGTATTCATTTTGGCGGTTTTGCACTTTTTTTGGGTACTGGCATTTTTTTTGGTTTTTGGGCCTTTTTTGATTATCGGGGGATGTTTAGCTGTCCGCCGTGACATCGTCAAGATCGTGTTTCAGCGTGTTTGATCGCGTTACATCGTGTATGATCGTGTTTCAGCATGTTCATCGTGAACCTCCCAGGGGATTCGTAGCCTGATCTTAGTCCCTTCTCCCGGCTTGCTTTCGATCGACACGCCATAATTCTCGCCATACAGCAGCAGAATGCGTTCATGCACATTCCTTACACCGATGCCGTTGAACATCTGCCGTCTGTTGCTGGAGTTTGGCAGCTTGTTCGGCCCCGGCTCCAGATCCATGCCGTCCCCGTTATCGACCACTTCACAGAGCAGTATCCCGCCTTCTCTCGCAATCATGACGTAGATATAGCCGGTATTCCGGTCCTTAAAGCCGTGGAAGAAGGAGTTCTCCACAAACGGCTGAAGGATCAGCTTCGGCAGCTTGGCCTTCATGCAATCCGGCGAAACAAAGAAATCGACCTGGATGCCGGTTCCATAACGAACCTGGTTAATGAACACATAATGCTTCAGATTGACAAGTTCTTCTTCTACTGTGATCGTTTCAGCTACGTTGCTGATCGTATTCTGAAGCAGGGAGATCAGCGCGTGGATCGTCTCCGTCGCTTTCTCCTTGTTGCCGCGCTGCACCAGAATATTGACCGAAGCCAGCGTATTATAGAGAAAATGCGGATTGATCTGCCGCTGCAAAGCGGCCAGCTCTGCATTGCGCTGCTCCTTCTGCGTCTGGACAAGCTTGCTGATATAATCGTTTAATTCGTCGAGCATATAGTTAAAAGCCGTTCCCAGCTCCTTGGTTTCGTAGCTTCCGCCTATCGTAATGTAGTTATGAAAATTCCGTTTGGTCACCCTGGACATTTGTCTGACCAAGAGGCGCAGCGAACGGGTCACGCGGCGGATGATAATAAACAGAATCAGCAGGGAAGCTGCTACAATAGCCGCTCCGGTTACAACGATTTGTTTAACGGGGAACAGCTTTGCCAGCGCCATTTTCTTATCGATCAGGTTAACGATATAGAAATCATAAGTAGGCAGATTATCGGCCAATACGATACCGTTAACCCCCCTGCTGTTCACCGTCGTATAGTCGAGATCACTCTCCTGAATAGCCGCCGCGCTGCGCAGCAGCTCTTCCGACCTTTCCCCGATCCGGTCCTCCAAATTGCTGGAGACGATCAGGCCTTGTTGATCCACAATAACGACATCATTGCCCACGCTTGTGAAATTCGCATAGAACTGCCGGAAATCCGGCTCGCGAATCATCATAAATAAAACCCCGTAAATCTCTTTCGTAGAGGGAGTTCTGAGCGCCTTCGAAGCTATAATCAGCGGCTGACCGTCGGTCTCCTCGCTGCCTTTGAAATAATGGTAGGACAGCTTCTCCGGATGCTGGATCGTCTCCTCGTACAGTACGCTGTCCCGGAGTTCCTCGGTTGTGCCTGTCCAATAAGCACGGTTGTTAAAGTAGCTTCTACCGTTTATGCCAAGCACCGCCACAGCAACTTCCTTGAGGTCCAAGCTGGTCTGAATATGCTTCATCTGCTCGGTCATCCGGTATACAGACTGCGCATCGGTTAATGAATCCTGATCCCCTTCCGTCAGGAAGGTTTTGACAGTAAAGCTCTGCGCTACTTCATTAGAAACGGTAACGATGCCATAGTTGAAATCTTCAAAGCTGTTCTTGATCTGGGTGATCACCTTGGAGTTGGTAATGCTGAACGTGTTCATGAACAAATTTTGAGCCACCTGAACCATGATAAGAGAAGTAACAAGGGCGACGGAGATCGTACTGACGACCATCACGATAAAAATTTTCCCGAATAAGGTCTGCTGGGAGAAACGCATCCATGTCCGCTGCATCATCAAAGCTGTCCCTCCATAAGTTGCTTACGGTATTGGCTTGGGGACAAGCCTTTCTGCTTGCGGAATACTTTGGTGAAATAGCTGTGCTCCGAATAACCGACCTGGCTGCTGATGTCGGAGATCGGCATATCCCCCTGTCTTAACAGCCTGCAGGCCTGCTCGATCCGGACCTTGTTCAGGTATTCGCTGAAGCCTTCGCTGTTATGGGTGGCGAAATAATTGGATAAATAAGACGGATTAAAATGAAAATGATGGGCAATTTCCGTCAGCGTCAGCGGTTCGGCGTAATGCTCCTGGATAAATTCGAGAATCCGCTGAACAGCCTGATTGCCCGCCGAGCGGGTCCGCTGCAGGACACAATCCTCTGCTTCACCCAGGAAAGCTTCGATCCACCCGGACGCTTCCCGAATATCAAGCGACTCATGAATGCTGCGAAAATATTCATATTTCCGGTCCTCCAGCCTGCGGGCCTCATACTGGAAACGGAGCAGTGCCAGAATAATGTTGAAGACGCAGTGGCCCATCAAGGATTTAAATTCATACATACCGATGTCCAGCCTGCCGGGCACCGCTGCCAGATAATCTCGCAGCCGGGCGAACGCGGCCTGGAATTCCTGCCCGTTCAGCTCCTGATTAAACGCTTCGCCATCGAAGGCCGGAGAAGCCAGCGGCTTAGCCGTCCGCTCTCCGGCCATAAATACACGTTCGTCCGGCAGGAAGAACCGTTTCTCCAGCAAAGCCGGGATTTGCTCGGCAGCCTCGTGAAGAGCTTCCAGATCGTGAAAAGGGGCACTGAGCGCAGCAGCTGCAGGCAGCCCCTCCAGCTCGCAGCCCTCCACCAGCTGCTGCAGCACATCCGCTGCCAGACCCGCCGAGCCAAAGAAACGCTCATCGGCATTCCATAACCACCGGCTTCGGCCAGCCTCCTGACTTAACGGACGAAACTCCAAAGGCAGATTCCCGCTCCGGATCATTGATTCAAGCACCGCTTCGGCCGTGTGCTGAAGTTCCTCGGACGAACGTTCGGCTTGGCCTTGGCCGCCTAACCGTTCCATGCTCAGTAAAGCAAAGGAGGGCCGGACAAAGGAGCTAAGCACCCGCCCGCGAATGGATTCGTTGTCGAACGGGTAACCGGAGACCAGCTTATCCAGCGCGGCTGCAAGCCAGCGGCCGCTCCGGTCTGGCTGATCGGCATTCTGGAGTCCGGGAAGGGTGCCGGATGCTTTTTTCAAAATTCCGAGAAGCTCCACTGCATCCAGCTTGGGTTTAAGAATATAATCCGATGCTCCGCTCTGAAAGGTCGAACGCACAAATTCAAATTCGCTGAAGCTGCTGAGCACCACGATTTTGACGTCCGGATACCTGATCTGAATGATGCGGGCCAGCTCTTCGCCGTCCATGACTGGCATCACGATATCCATGAGAATAATATGGGGCCGAAGCAGTGAGATTTGCTCCAGCGCCTCCTTCCCGTTGGAAGCCTCCCCGACAATCGTAAATCCTTCACTCTCCCAGTCAAACAGATGTTTGATGCCCTGCCGGACCAGCATTTCATCGTCTACAATCAGCACTTTGCAATACGTATTCAAAGTATTATTCATAGCTTGCAATCCCGCTTTCTGTGTTGGAATTCTTGTAAACGCTTTATCGTCATTTTTGTTCTATTATATCTCGTATTCCAGGACAAACTTAAAGAGATGGCGAATCTTGCGCTTATTTCCGCGGGCCGTTTAGTACCTTTTGAATACCTGGTTACCCGCAGGTCAGTACTTGAAATAGGGGCCCTTTCCCCTCATAATGACGGTATTATGCCAGCCGCAGGATTATGCGACCCTTTCTGCCGGCTCTAAGGAGGTCTATATGAAACTAAGAGTTTCTGCTGTTCAGTACCATTTACACACAATCCATACTTTTGATGAATTCGCCGACCAGGCTGAACACTATATAAAAACCGCTGCAGAATTCGGAACCGAATTTATCTTGTTCCCCGAATTCCTGACGACTCAATTGCTGTCCATTGGTGATGGACAAGGGAAAGCGCTGGAAATCGGCGACCTGCCGGATTTCTCCGAGCAATACCGTGAGCTGTTCATCAGGCTGGCTGCCCGCGAGAACATGCATATCATTGCCGGTACCCATGTGATCCGCAGGAATGGCAAGCTGTACAATACGGCCCACCTCTTCTATCCCGATGGCCGCGTCGCCGAGCAGGCCAAGCTGCATATCACACCAACCGAGGTAGACGAGTGGAACATAACTCCGGGAGAAGGACTGGAGATTTTCGAGACGGAGAAGGGCAAAATTGCCATGCTCACCTGCTATGACATCGAGTTCCCCGAGATTGTCCGCATGGCCCGTGCCAAAGGGGCTAATGTGATCTTCAGTCCGTCCTGCACGGATGACCGTCACGGCTTCTACCGGGTCCGCTATACCAGCCATGCCCGGGCTGTGGAGAACGAGGTTTACGTCGTATCTACCGGAACGGTCGGCGCGCTCCAAACCGTAGATTTCATGCGTGCCAATTTCGGGCAGGCGGCGGTGATTACACCGAACGATATTCCTTTCCCGCCGCGCGGCATCCTGGCCGAAGGCGAAATCAACCAGGATATGATTGTGACAGCCGACCTGGATCTGGACCTGCTTGAGCAGGTGCGCAAGAAAGGTTCCGTCAGCACCTGGCGTGACCGCCGGACTGATCTTTATCCGGATTGGAAGGCTTGAGAATGGAACCGGATAAACAGACGGAGAAAGCAGCCTTTAAGATGGCCGGTGAGATAGCTGGTGAGAGGGTTGGTAAGAGGGTTGGTAACATGGCCCGCAAGATGGCGGGTGAGTTGACCGGTGGCCGCAGCATGTACCGCAAAGAATTTTATATCTACGGGCAGGACGGCCGGCCCGTCCCGGCCGTTATCCGGAATTACCGGGAAGAGGACTTTGACGGCATGATTGCGATTCAGCAGGCCTGCTTCCCTCCTCCTTTCCCTTCGGAGCTGTGGTGGAACCGGGAGCAGCTGCAGAACCATGTCGCCCTGTTCTCTGAAGGGGCGTTATGCGTGGAGATTGAAGGCCAGCTGGCCGGTTCGATGACCGGACTGATGGTTGATTTCGATCCGGAGCATCCGGATCATACGTGGGCAGAGGTCACGGATGAAGGCTATATCCGCAATCATAAGCCGGAAGGCAATACGCTTTATGTGGTAGATATTTCAGTAGCCCCTTCCTACCGTAAGCTGGGACTGGGCAAATGGCTCATGTTCTCCATGTACGAGGTGGTGATCCAGCTTGGACTGGAACGCCTCTTGGGCGGAGGACGGATGCCGGGCTATCATCACCACGCTGCTTCCCTGAGCGCCGAACAGTATGTTCAGGCTGTCATCCAGGGGGAACTGAAAGACCCTGTGCTGACGTTCCTGCTGCGCTGCGGAAGAACGCCGGTCAAAGTGGTCGCCGGTTATCTGGAGGACGAAGAATCCTTAAACTACGGCACGCTGATGGAATGGCGCAACCCTTTTAAAGGTGTCATGAAATGATTTTCAAGGAACGAAAAGATTTTCTAGGGAACGAGATGAGAGATTTCGAAAGGATTGCTGAGTAATTTTTAAATCAAGGAGATGGATCTGAGTTGACGAAGCCAAACATGCAGTACCACCGGATTACCAGCATTACTGATCCGCTGTTCGCGGATATGCACCGTCTGATGCAGGAGGTATTTCCGCCGGAGGAAGTGCTGGAATTCGATCTCTGGAAGGAACCGCTTGAAGATCCGGGCATTCGCGTCTTCGTCGCCGTGCTGGACGGCAAAGTAGTCGGGACGACGGAATACCGCTATTACGAGGATTTTAATGTGGCGATGACCGACTTCACGATCATCGGACAGCCGGGACTGGGCATCGGCCGTTATTTGTGGAAGCAAAGACAGGATGACCTGCAGGCTTTGGCCGCGGCTAACGGCAAGGAGCTTTACGGCATGTTCGCCGAGATTTACGATCCTTATCGCGATCTGGATCATCAGTTTGGCGGCGTCAAACCGATGGACCCGTTTGTGCGCCGTGAAGTGCTGTCGCATCTGGGCTACAAACGTCTGGATTTCCCTTATGTACATCCGTCTTGGAACAACGACGGCGAGGCGGTAAGCGGGCTGGATTTGTGCTTTATGCCGGCTGATTACGAGCAGGACGAGCTGCCTGCCGAGCTGATCGTGAAATTCCTGGAGCGTTACTACAGCGTACTGGATCAGAAGCCGCGCGAGTGGCTGGATATGGTCGCTGGTTTGAAGCAGACACAAGCGGTGGCGCTGCTGCCGATCTAACCCGCTAACCTGGCCTGCATAGTTAACGTTATTAACGTTATTAACCGTTAAACCCGCCAGACGGCAAAAAGCCCCGGTTCCTCCATCCACATGGAAGAATCGGGGCTTTCGTTGTTGGGGATCAGAGAAGAGAATCGAAGGGAAAGATCTCCTGTATAGCACAAGGCTTCCCGTTCAGGATTGCTGCTGCTTCTGCTGCATCCCCTGCTGTTTCTCTTGCTGCTCCATATAATTTCGCATGTTCCGCATATACTCCGGCGCATCCATCGGATCGGCGGCGCTCATTTCGATGATGCACAGCTTGTTCCGACATTCGCTCTCCGCCTGGCGGATGGCCTCGTCCAGCTGGGCATTACTTCTGACAAACGCGGTGAAGGCTTCACCGCCAAAAGCTTCAGCCAGCTTCGTATAAGACCAGTTCGGCACCTGGTTGTATTTCTGGTGTTCCGTTTTGACATTCAAATATTTCTCAATCGTGTAGCCGTAATTATTCAGCACAAAAATAATCGGCTTGCAGCCGTGGCTCATCATCGAGCTGATCTCCTGCGCGGTAAGCTGCAGCGATCCGTCACCCGTGAACAGCAGCACCCGCCGGGCAGGCTCCGCGACCGAGGCGCCGAACGCGGCCGGCGTCGCATAGCCGATGGACTGCCATCCGCCTTGGGCGATATAAGCCGCGCCGCGCGGCAGCCGGATCTGGGACAACCCATAAAAGAAGGTTCCCGTTTCCGCTACGATAATATCATCCTCTTTCAGCATTTGCTGAAAGCGCGGATAATACGCCTCCGCTTTCAGCGGCTCATCTGGACTGCCTTTGGCCTGATCGTACGGGAAAGGTCCCGGCACAACATCGGCCTGCTGGCGGTAACCGGAATTTTGCAGCGCCATCAGCAGATCCTCCGCCATGACTTTAGGATATTCCGCCTCACCGATCTTCACCTGGTCCGGCTGAATTTCTATCGTGTTCGCCGGATTCAGCTTGGCGGTGAAATTAGCCGTGTTGCTGTCCGCCCAGACCAGGCCTACGGCAATGACGCAATCCGCATTTTCCACGATGCTGCGTATGGACGGGCTCCCGAATGCTCCGGCATAAATGCCGATGAACTGCTTGTGGCCTTCATCAAAGGCCCCTTTCCCGAACACCGTTGCGGCCACCGGCAGATTCAGCGCTTCCGCCAGCTTGCGGACAGGCTCCTGCAGATGGTACCGGCTGGTCTTGACGTCGACCAGCAGAACTGCTCTCTGTGCTTTGCCGAGCAGCTGCATCGTGTGTTCCATCGCAGCTTGCAGCGCTGGCTGCGCGGTTGACGGCTGCGGTGCCATAGGCACGCTGCGCAGCGTAACCGGCTTCATCACTAGATCGGTCGCCACGACCAGGTAAACGGGCTTTCTCTTCTGCTTCGCCATCGCAATGGCCGCCGGAATTTCCATCTGTGCATTCTCCGGCGTCAGGACTGCTGTATAAGCCGTGATCGGTTCATATACTTTCCGGAACACATCATAATTGCCGTCCATCAGAGTATGGTGCATCAGCTTATGCTCCTGCTGGGCCATCGATGGCGGTGCCCCTACAATATGGATGATCGGAATATGTTCACTGGTTGCGCCGGCAATGGCATTACAGGCGCTCATTTCACCTACACCAAAAGTCGTAATGAGCGCGGACATTCCTTTCAGACGGGCATAAGCATCCGCAGCATAACCTGCATTCAGCTCATTGCGGCCATTGATAAAGCGAAGCCCTGCATATCGCTCCAGTTCATCCAGCAGCGTAAAATTATAGTCGCCCGGTATGCCAAAAATGTCGGTTAACCCCTCTTGCTTCAGGCAATCGAACAGATATGTCCCGAGCGTTGTCTGTACCGTCGTTCCGGGCGTCATTCCGTTTTGCTTCATCATGTCGGTCTCGATCATTTTTGCCATCGCTTGCTCGCTCCTATCCATTTCTTGGGTCGCTTTCTGTAATACATTACCCAATTCCAACCCGGATATACGGGCGGATCAAGCACGCAAAATAATGCATCAGCCAGTTATTTTGCAGGCTACCGAAACCCGCCGGCTGCTTTACGCAAGGCTCTCTAACCCCAACAAACTTCAAGTTGCACAAAAAAACGCCTCAGCCAACGTAAGGTTAGCAGAGACGTTTTTGCCCGCTCTCAGCAGGGTCAGTGTGCTACGAACAGCGGTTTAATCGCGCATTCGCAATATTTTTCCACAATCTGTTCAGAAGTATATCCCAAATCATGAAGATAAAAAATCAGCTCCGGTTTGAGGGAAGCGGCAATCATGCTCGAGGTAAACACCAGATCAACGGAGACCAGCTCCTCGTTCCGCTCAGCTTCTGCCAGCAGCTCATGCACCTTGCTGCGGACGAAGATAAAGGGCGGAAGCTCATATAAATTCGCTTTAGCTTCCTCCAGCCGGCTGGAGTTGAACAGCGCCTTAAGACTCTGCAGATCATCGTCCAGATTCATGAGCAATTTCTTCATGATCGAGGACAGCCGCACGGAGACCGGCTGATCCTGCGCTTCCATCAAATAAGCCTCAATTTCGCAGGTCATGCGGTTGAACTTGTTCTCCATCAGGGAGAAACAAAGCTTGCTTTTGCTTGGATACCGGCGGTACAACGTTCCTTGGCCGATTCCCGTCTCCTGGGCGATTCTGTGCATGGAAACTTCCTCTATACCCAATTCATCAAATAAGGTCTGAGCCGTCTCCTGAATCTTCAGGGACACCTCATCAAATTCTTTACTGTTCGGCAACAGGTTTCACTTCTTTCAGGTCCGCTTCCTCTTTGGAGAATGTCCGTTTGACGAACAAGCCAATGATAAAGGCGACCGCTGCGAAGTAAACTCCTGTCATAAATGAGTTGTGCAAACCGGAAACCATAGCCTCGATCGGATTCTGAGCGCCGTTATTTTCAATATAACGTTTAGTACCGGAAGTCATGATACTGATAAATAAAGCTGTACCGATCGCGCCAGCCACCTGCTGAAGGGTGTTCATGATCGCGGTGCCGTGCGGATACAGACGTTTAGGCAGCTGGTTCAGCGCCGTTGTCTGTGCAGGCATCATGACCATGGAAATACCGATCATCATCAGCACATGCACCAGAATCACATGCAGCTTCGACCAGGAAGAATCCACCTGCGCGAACAGGATGATTGAAATGACCATTAATGCAAGACCTGGAACAACCAGAGCCCGCGGGCCAAATTTATCGAACAGCTTCCCTGCGATCGGGGCCATCAGACCGTTCACAATACCGCCAGGCATCAGAACAAGACCAGCGGCCAGCGCCGTCATACCAAGCACGTTCTGCAGGAACAGCGGCAGCATGATCATCGTGGAGAACAAGCTCATCATCATGATCAGCATCAAGATAGTAACAATAGAGAACATCGGATATCTGAACGCTCTCAGATCCAGCATTGGCTCTTTGACCACCAGCTGACGCCAGATGAACAAGGCCAGACACACGGCTCCGCCTGCGATCGTCCAAATCACGGTAGTGTCGGACCAGCTGTGCTCGCCCGCGCGGCTGAAGCCGTAAACCACGCCGCCAAACCCGAGGGTAGACAAGATAATCGAAAGAAAATCGACTTTAGGTTTCGTAAGTTCGGTTACATTTTTCAAGAATACCGCTGCAAAAATAATCGAAAAAGCTGCCAAAGGAATGATGATGAAGAACAGCCATCTCCAGGTCAGCGATTCCACGATCAAACCGGACAAAGTCGGGCCGATCGCTGGCGCCGTCATAATAACAAGACCGATCATCCCCATCGCCGCACCGCGGTTCTGCGGAGGGAAAATGGCCAAAATCGTGTTCATCAGCACGGGAAGCATCAAACCGGTTCCGAGTGCCTGAACAATCCGGCCGACCAGCAGCACGCCAAAAGTAGGCGACACGCCGCAAATAATCGTACCAATCAGGAACAGGGTCATCGCCCCGATAAACATCTGTCTAGTTGTAAACCACTGCTGCAGCAAGGCCGTCACCGGCACCAAGATACCTACAACAAGCATGTATGCCGTTGCCAGCCATTGAACCGTCGGTTCGTCGATCCCGAAATTACTCATCAAATCGGGAAATGCGATGTTCAGCAAGGTTTCGTTCAGAATCGATACAAACGCACCGATAATGAGTGCAGCAACAATAGGTCCTCTCTTGATTTTGCTTAGATCTAAGTTAGCTGAGGATGATGCTCCAGCTCCCATATCCAAAACTTCCACTCTCCTTTTATCTATACGCGGACAATTGTCCGTCTATGAGGATTATCATAGCTGACAACTGTCCGCTCGTCAATGGAAGGAATGATTAAAAAGATTAACGCTGTGTTAAAAAAAGTCCAGCAGCGCCGTTCCGCGCCGAGGGATTACCTGCTCAAGCGCGGCAATCCCTGCCTGGCTGCCGCCGATCCGTTCGGCCAGATAGAGCTCCTGCGGGCGTTTATACCCGAGCAGCATGGCTGCCAGGGATTGAATGTCGCAGCTGACAACAACTGCAGGCCCGCCTGCGGCAGAATCAGCGGCGGCACCTTCAGCAGCAGCTGCGGAAACGGCCTCTGCGGCCAGGCTGCCGCCTACAGCGGAATCGGCGGCTGTAGCCAGGCCGCCGGCTGCAAGGTCCGGCTTCGCAGCGGATTCTCCTGCCTCTGAAGGCACGGCGTTTCCGGCGGGCATCCGGTTCAGCTTTCCCTTCCCTTCACGGCCGACCCGAAGCTCCCACTCCCCATCGTTCCAGGCCGCAAATTCGTCTTGAAGACGCAGCGTAACGACGGTTTCACCATCGGTGGCGGAAGAAGCTTCAAACTTATACTGCCCGACAAACGCCCGCACATCCACGATCCGGGCCATGAAATACGGCCGGACCTCCTGCTTGCAGCGCGGATCGTTCAGCAGATAAGGCAGCATATCATCCGACGGGACATGGTCGACAATAACCTGCGTAACCTTGGAATCGTGATTGGACAGAAACTCCCACAGCCCCCGGCGAGCCGTCTCGTTTAAATAGACAAACTCATACACCGTTAAGTCCTGGCCGCTGGTCTTGTACAGCAGGTACCCTTCGGCCGTTCCGGCTTCGGAATAATAAACGGCCGTGTACAGTTCATTATCAAACACGGAATTCTCCCACCATTCCGGGCTTCGAACGAGCGTGCCGTTATAGCGCTTGGCAAACGTTTCATAAAGAGGAGCAAGGACGGCGAGGTCTCTGATTCCTCTTTTTACAATGCCGGGTGCCCGAAATTTGCCGCTGGCTCCGAGGACCGGAACCGGGATCGTGTATTTCTTGTATTCAGTGTAGACTTCCCAGCCAAACCGGCGGTAAAAAGGAATCAGGAATGGATGCAGGCAGGATAAGCTTTGCCCCTGTTCCTTCATGAGCGTTAATGCCTGCCGCAGCAGCTGGTTAACCAGACCCTTGCGGCGATGCTCCGGCCAGGTGCAGACCCCGGCAATACCGCCCATTGAAACCGCTGCGCCCTGCACGTAAATCTCCAGCGGCAGCAGGATCAGACGAGCCTGCAATTCTTCTCCTTCCCAGGCGCCCCACAACTGCTCCGGCTTAAACCGGCTGCGGCGCCGCTCCTTTTCCTCCTTAGAAAGCTTATAACCAAATGCATATTCGGCCAATTCCGTGCTTCGATCAAATTCTTCGGCTTTGAGCTGCCTGATTTCCACAACATCCACCCTCTCTGCTCCAATTTCTTATATTCCAATGTTCTTATTTCATTTATCTTATTCTCTATCCAGATGCGTCAGGCCTTCATCCGGACGTGCGAAAAAGCCCATCTGTGCCTCCCTGGCTTTCAGCCGGATCGTATTCATCAAATGCCGGTCTTCGCTGTCCCTTAACCAAAGCAAACGGAGGCTGCCTCCGCCGCGGTACTGAAGGAGATTGTTGTCCACCTGCACTTCTGCAATGTCATAATAATCATAAGTGCTGAACCGGCCTGCCCCGAATCCACACAGATCCTGTAAGATTAATTGGTGAGCATACAATTAAGCCGTCAATCTGTTTGCTTTTCAGCATTTGCAAATAATTCAGCTCTTCCTGCTCGATATAGTTGGTTGGACAGAACAACACCGAATGCTGAAGCTGAAAAGCCGCTTCGAGAATGCCCCCGGCCATAAGCTGAAAAGAGGGGTGATCGATGTAAGGAAGCAGAACCCCTACAGTCCGCGTTTTTCCTTTAACAAGATGTACGGCATTCATGTTTTGCTGGTAATTCAGTTCCTCAATAATGGCTTCGACCCTGCGCCGCTTATCCTCCTGCACGTAGGGATGATGATTCAGCACCCGCCACAAGTCGCAATGGATACGCCAGCCAGCCTAGCGATGTCTTTAATAGTCGGCATAGGCTGTCCTCCTTCATAAATCGGTTGCCTACTATTACCATAAGACAAGTCCCGGTTTATGGCTACGGGCGGATTTTTGTTTTACCGGGTTTCTTCAATAAAAAAGAAAGAGGACAACCGTTTGATCGGCTGTCCTCATCATTCCTTATGTGACCGGCTTGGCCGCTCGGCCTGCCGTTCCTTATCTTGTTATTTGCTTACTTTCACCGTAATCGTGTCACTTGCAGTAACGCCCGCAGCGTTCACCAGCTCGGCCCGGTATTCATAAACGCCGGGTGCATGTCCGCTGATGGAAGTGACCGCAGACTGAGCTGCCGGGGTTTTGGCGCTAAGGGCTTGGGTATCGATCAGTTGACCGTTCTCGTACAAACGGTACTCCGTTGCATTTGTGCCCCACCACAAGTTCATCGTTACCTTGTAAGAGCCGTCGCCATCCCAGTTGTCCTGGGACAGCACCGATTTGCCCGGAGAAGCGTCACGGATTGTCACCGTCAATGGATCGCTTTTAGTTGTGCCGAATTTATTAGTCAATTCAGCAGTATACACATACGTGCCGTTTGGTTTGCCTTGTACATCCGTACTTACCGTTTGAGCCGATGGAGAAACATCGCTTAACGTTTGGGTATCGATCAGCATTCCGTTCTCATAAAGCTTGTAAGTGGTGCCGTTATTGCCCCACCACAGGTTCATCGTAACGGTGTAGCTGCCGTCGCTCAGCCCGTTCTTATAACCGCTGTTGGAAGACAATACCGGCTTGGCTGGAGCGCCTGTGGCCAGCGTTTTCCCGCTTACCTGAAAAGTGTAGCTCTGTTCAGCCGTGTTGCCAGCCGCATCCGTAACGATATATTTGACCGTGTGGGAGCCGATACCAAGGCCCGCCGCGCTGATGTTTTGACTACTAACGATGGGCTGTCCGTCCAGCAGCAGCTGCTCGGAAGTAACGCCTGACATGGCATCGCTGCTGGTCAGTTCAAAAGCAAGCTGGTCCTGCTCACTTACATCGCTTACTGCATGGCCGGACTCGGTCAGCTCAGCTGTTGGCACAGTCGCGTCGATCTTAACTTGCAGTTCTTTAGCCTCTTCCTCTAAACCTGAAGCCGTCTTCGCATAATAAGTTAACGTATGATTGCCGTCTCCGCTAACGGTGATCGGCGCGCTGTAAACCTGCTGTGCTCCGCCATCCAAAGTATAGTATACAGTCGTGTCCGCTCCGCCCTGCTCAACCTCCAGCGCTGCAGTTACAGGGCCGTTCAGCCAGCCAGCTGCGTTGGGTTCAGCGGACAAGGAAGCTGTAGTAACCGGAGCCGTTTCTTCCTGAACCGGGGAGAAGTCAGCCAAACCTCTTGGCTTGAGCTGGAATACACCTTTAAAAATGGCGGCAACGCCTTTAATATTCAGCTTTTGCCCTTCACTGTAAGGAAAACTGTCCAGCGTAATGCCTGTACGGGTATCCACACGGATATGGTTGCTTGTGCCGTCTGCCGCTACGGCATCAAATTCAAAGGAACCCGCAGGCGTAGCGCTGATGATGTTAGTCACCGTCACCCCGTCCAGCTCCAAGAGCTGGCCTTGGTTTGCATCCGTTACCGCAGTGGTAACGACAGGCTGCGGCAGCTCCGCCGTTCCGGTCTTCTCGATTTGGACAACGTCGGACAGTTCCAGCTCTGTGTTGTACAAAGCAGTCGGAGCCGTTACCTTCACCGTGTCGCCGGCATGGAAGCCGCTTAGGCTTTGGAATACATAAATGCCGCCTGTTTCATCCTGCAAATAGAAAGCTTGTCCGCCGAAAATACCCGGCTCCGTCGTCACAACGCCTTCCACAGTCACCAGAGATCCGGCCGCTTTAGCGCGGGCTTCGCCAATGGAAACCGCTGCTGGAATCGGACTTTCTTCCGGAGGGAGCTGTTCGGCAGGCACATTGCCCAGCGTCACTGATTCCGTCTTCAGATTGCTTCCGTTAAGGCGAAGACGCAGATTAGACGCTGCCGTTGTACCCGGCTTGATGCGGACCGTCAAATCCTTATAAGCATGTCCTTTCAAGTCTGCCGTCAAGCTGAAGTTTGCGCTGTATCCATAGCTGGTCGGCCAGGTACCGTCTGCGTTCTGCACCATAGCGATCTGGGCACCGCCGCTGACCTGATAGATGCCGAGCTGGAAGCCGGATACCGTCGTGCCGGCAGGCAGATTATCCGCCGTTACGCGGATTTGGAAATCCTCCGCATTGGGCAGAACCGCCTGATGGTTGAAGCCGTACACCGCACTTGCTGTTGCAGCCGGTCCGCCAAAAGAACCCGCTCTAAATGTAGAACGATCATACCATTTATAGCCTGGGTCCGGTGCAGCCCAAGGTTCAGACTGCGGCTCCGTGGTCTGGGAAGGCTCTTCGAACGGCAGCAGCGTAGTCGGCTGATCGAGCGTCAGGCCGTCCACCTGAGTGAAGTCCGTATAATCCTCCTGATTAGCCAGCCAGTTGACGGTATTCACCAGCAGAGTACCGTCGTTTACTTCTTTGAAGCCGTCATAAGTGGTTTTTCTGCCTCCTGTATCTTCGCGCAAATATTTAGGAGTCGCATCCTCTACCGGCGAAGAATCGCCGATAAAAGCGGCTTTGCCGGCGCCTTTTTTCGCTACAGCTACAAAAGGGCCTTCCGCCACGCCGCCGCCTTCATATACGCCCTGATCCACCGCATTGGCCCATGATTCATTGGTTTGCGGCATATACACGATGCCCTTGGCTTTTGCCGGGTCAAGAATAGCCAGCGTAGAACCAGCATGCATCGCTACAGCGGAAACGCCTTCCGTAATACCGAAGGCTTGATCCGGAGCTACGATATTAGTCGCGTTGATGTCGGCCAAAGCGTTGTACCGGAACCGGACGCCAAACTCGTTCGCCAGCCAGTCGGAGCTCTCAACGCCCTGCATCGCTTCCGAATTAGCTTCTTCCGCACTCATGCCTTTGGCCGGATTCTCCCAAGCGCCGCGGCGGTAGCCGTTGAATACCTCGGAGCCGTCCCAGCGGTTTTTATTTCGGTCCGCATTATAGTGGTCGGCGATAAAAAAGATGCTGCCTCCGTTCTCCACATATTCAGCCATAGCCTGTTGTTCGCTTACCTTATAAGGTACATTGGATTCTGCTACAACAAATACATCGTAGCCGCTGAGATCACTTAACGTGATTGGAGTTGTCTTGCGAAGCTCCTGCACATAGTAGCCTTCCTGCGCGAGCGCATTGCCGAAGTCGGAAAAAGCGCCGTCAATAACCCAGTCAGCCGCTCCCGCGGTTTGCTCATGGGTGTTGTCGAACAAAATCTTTTGCCCTGCATGTTCGTTTACAACCTTTGCGTTAATGAACGGTGCAGGATCGGCCGGTCCTTCGGCCAAAGCTGTCTGCCCTGCTCCCAATACGAACAGCTGGAGCGGCAAAGCCAGTGCCGCTGCAAATACGCTGTTTACCAGCTTCTTTTTCCAACTTGAATGCTTCTCCCTCATACGTTTCCTCCTTAAGAAAATGGATCGGCGGACAAAGGTCGTCCACTTTATCGTCTATTATCCTATCACGGAAAAATTAGGAGAGGTGCATGTTTATGTAAATCTATTCAACTTTGTACTATAGTCCTAGGTTTTAGGAGATTTATGGCTAAAATCACAGCGGAAGTCCCATTCGCTCGATCACCGGGCCAAGCTCTTTCCCGCGACCAGAAAACAGTTCACCATCTGCTTCGTTTCGAGTAAAATACATTTAATACTATCAGGAAAGGACTTGATACCGATGGAGAAACTAGAACAAACCCCGCAGCTTGAGCAGCTGTTCAATGAAATCAAACAGCTCAGCCGGAAGGAACCCAAAACGCTGGAGCAAATGGCCCTTAAACTTTCCGAAGAAGCCGGGGAAACCTCCCAAGCTGTCTTGTCTGCTTTAAATGCCAGCGGAAGCGGCTATAAGCAGTTAGGTTTAGAAGATGTGAAAGAGGAATGCGTGGATGTTATCCTCGTCGCGCTCGCCATGTTCCATAAACTGAGTGACCAAGACGGAGAACTGACCCGGCTATTGGGGGAGAAAATGAGCAAATGGGCCGCGAAAATGGGCTCCGCTTGAAGGACAACCTTAGACTCTATCAGCAACAGATCAGAATAACCCAGCACCTAATAACAATACATAAAAACCTGCATGATCCGTGTCCGGAATTATGGGCCAATGCCAACGCTCAGTGATTTTTGTCGTTCAGCGCGATTAAACTTTCGTCGCTCCATCCCTCGAGTTCTAACAGAGCCTGATAAGGATCAATCCCGTGCATCAGGTCCAGCCACAGCAGCCTGGAAAAAGCGGGCTCCTTCTTTAAACCTTGTCTTTTAAGCTCTATCACCTGTTCGCGAAATGTCCTTCCAAACAGGAACAGCAGCCTGGCTTCGATCTGCATGTGCCTGTAGGCATTTTGCCTGCGGACAGGAATGGGCTGACCGAATACTTCAACCGGCCAAGCTTCACAAAGGAAATTGGCCTTAATCCGAGGGATGTGGGAGACAGTTTTTCGGGTTAGTGTGAAGGAAGGATAATCGGGGTCAAACCAGTCCTGCTGTCCGGACATATGCAATCAGCCCCCTCTTTCCCTATTATTTCTCTATAAACGAACAAGATTGAAAAGCCCTCTACTTCAATTCATACCCGTCCAGCGTGTCCTTCATTAATGCCTTGCTGATCTCTAGTGCTTCCTCCCGGGTATGTGCCGGAGCCGAAATCATAAATCCGTCCGAGCTGCTCCAGCCGGTCTCTTCCCCTTGATTGTCATGCATCAGAGTGATTGTCAGCTGATTCATAGTCGGCGTACTGTACAGCGAACCGATCATTCTTCTCTGAATCTGGCCTTGGTCCAATCGGATCGATTGCAGCCAATCCGGATCGGAACGGGACAACCGGACTTTCAGATGTGGAATGTCCTGCTGGAAAGGGTTCACCCCGTTCACCTCACCCGTGTCCATTTTTCCCGTAAATATAGGCGGTTTTGTTAATCTGCGCTGAATTTCCCCTTCAATCCGGACCTGGACAGGCCGGGCATAATCGGCATGTTCCTCTCCCAGCTGATATTGAATTCCTTCTAACGTCATATCAATTTGTTTTGGCCAGGTATACCAGAGGAAAGCAGCCAGCATAAGGATCAGAACAACCGGAACGCCTATCTTGATCAAACGCATAAACATATTCCCTTCTATTCGCCTGAATCAGAGCCTGAAGTCTGCCCTGCCTACTTACTCATCCTGCGGTTATAAATGGCTCTTGACCAGAAATAAACCGCACAGCCGACGAGTAAAATCGAGAACTGCCAACCGGAATCTCCTGTTGAGATCCAGTCATACAAAGCCCAGACCAGCAGGGCAACGGTATAGAAAATAAACCCGTATTTGGCGGACTGATCGCTTTGATACTGCTCCATTTCATCAGCTCGGCGCAAGAAAGGTAATTTCATTTCTTCTCCTCCTCATAACTAAACAACTCATCCACCCTGGTTTGAAGCTGAATCGACAGCTTGAACGCCAGAGCGAGCGTTGGGTCGTATTTCTCATTCTCAATGGCATTAATGGTCTGCCTGGTAACGCCGCATTGGCGGGCCAGTTCTTCCTGAGAGAGCTTCAGCTCTTTGCGTAAGGTTCTAATTGTATTCTTCAACTTCGGCACCTTGACTTTCACATCAGTTAAATATGTAAAAAGATTTTGACACAAGTATAAAATCAGCTCAGTCTAATGTCAAACTCTTTTTACACCATATCCTCGGCACTTCCTTCCCTCCAAAAAAAAGGAACCCCCATCCTGACGGATGAGGGCTCCCATTAACACCCATTCCTTAGGCTATTGTGGGGAACAGCCGGAATTGGGCGGAATTTGAAACCTTTAATCTGGGCATTTGCCTATTTATCGGCCCGGCTATCGGCCTGGCTATCGAGGCAGCTTTCCTTATTGACGCACCCAAGCGTTCGCCAGCAGCAGCGCACCTTGCGCAGAAGCTGTATCAGCCAAAGCGTTCAGCATCATAAAGTCATGGGTAATGCCTTCGAACCGAACCGCCGTTACGCGAACACCCGCTTCACGAAGTTTGGCGGCATAAGCTTCGCCTTCATCCCGCAACACGTCAGCTTCAGCGGTAATCACCAACGCTTCAGGCAGACCTTTCAGTTCATCCACACTGGCACGCAGCGGTGAAGCATATTTCTCGGCTCTTTGCGCCGGGTCAGTTGTGTATTGATCCCAGAACCACTGCATGCCGTCACGGCGAAGGAAATAGCCGGTTGAGAACTGGTGGTAGGAATCGGTATCAAAGGAAGCATCCGTTACCGGATAGAAAAGCATTTGTTTCTGAATTTCCGGACCTTTGCGATCTTTCGCCATCAGCGTAAGGGCAGCCGTCATGTTGCCGCCAACGCTGTCGCCGGCTGCCGTGATGCGGCTTGGATCAAGACCATAGTCCCAGCCTTTATCAGCTACCCATTGCAAAGCGGTATACACCTGCTCAATCGCAACCGGATAACGGGCTTCCGGAGAAAGACTGTAATTAACAAATACTACAGTAGAAGTGGAGCCCACAGCCAATTCCCGAATCAGATGATCATGGGTATGGGCATTGCCGAACACCCAGCCTGCGCCATGGGTATACAAAATAACAGGCAGATGGGCCGGTTTATATTTAGGCCGAACGATTTCGATCGAAACGGAACCTGTCGGTCCGCCAGGAATCGTCAAAGTTTGAATATCCACCGGAGGTTTGCTGATCGAAGAGTCCTGAACGGCGTCTACCGCTTTGCGGCCTTCCTCTGGTCCTAAATCAAACAGATACGGCGGGTTGGCTGTATCCTCCACAAATTTCTGCGCTTCTGGCTCAAGGACAATCTTATTGGCTGCAAAAGCATCAGTTCCATAACCGGACAGCAGGATAAAAGCAGCCAGGCCTGCAGCAAGAAGCTGCTTCTTCGCTTTGAATTTCTTGTTCATGTAAAAAATCCTCCCTTAATGATGGCGGCACAAAACCGCTCTTCAAAATAATATTGCGCACAACTTATATGGTTGAAGAACTCCATCTCTTTCATCTTAGCTAAGGCAGCCGGTTGGGGAGCCGCCACAAGCTGGATGAGTTTCAGATTCTTTCGCCCTTCGATTGCTCACAACTATATTTTACACAATATTAAATGGTTGTCAACTGAATTGTGCAAAATATTTACACAGACAAAAAAAGCTGATTAACATCCGATGATGTTAACCAGCTTCACCTGCTGCCGCAAAGCCCAAGCGATGGGGCCGCAATGGAATACAAAGAAACTACAGCGTTCCCGCCGCGTTTTTCCCCAGCTTCTTCAACTGCTCGGTTAACGCCTGCTTCTCCTCCCGGGTCAGGCCAGGCATCATAGAGTCTACAAATGCCGCATGTCTCGGGAAAATATCGTCGAACAGCTCGCGTCCCGCATCCGTTAATTCGGCAAGAATGACGCGGCGGTCAGACGCGCTGGGCACTCTTTTCAGCAGTCCCCGCTTCTCCAGTTTGTCGATGTTGTAAGTCATGCTGCCGCTTGTGATCAGCACCTTCTCCCCGATCTGCTGCAGCGGATAGCTGCCTTTGTGGTACAGCACTTCCAGGATCGTAAATTCCGAGGCCGTAAGCCCGTATTGCTTCATATCTTTGACTGCCCGGTCCATTAAGGAACGGTAAGCCTTGGAGAGCACAATAAACAGCTTCAGGGAATCCTGATAATCCCCATCCTGCTCCGCCGCTCTTTGCCCCTGTTCAAAATCCGGCATAACCTCACCTCTAACGTTGTCTAATCAAGGTAAAAATATCGCCAAGCCCCGCGTAATCATCGCCCGCCAATCGGCTGACCGGCTTCAAAGCCGCAGCTTCGATATAGCCGTCCCGGTATATCTCTTCGTCAAAATGGAACTGAACCACCCGGACAAGCAGCAGATCGCATACCGTTTCTTCGGACGTTAGGTCCTCTAATTCAGCTTCTGCTTCGGCTTTGTCGGTGCCCAATCCAGCAGCGCTGCCTCTCCGAATCGGAATATGCTGCTCAAGCACGCATTCCATCCGGATCTTGGCTTCCCGGATTCCGGGAACCGACACTTTCTTGCTCGGCACCGTTGTCAGGGCCGTCAAGTCCAGCTCGCTTTGCTCCGGAGGAAGCGGAGCTGCCGTTTTGTTCATCTCCACAGCCAAGTCCTCATCTACAATATGAATGACCAGTTCCCCGCGGTTAACCGTGTTGCGTGCCGTGTCTTTCATGACTCCGCCCTTGCGCCCTACGGAAACCGACAGCAGCGGCGGAGAACTCGAAACAACCGAGAAGAAGCTGAACGGTGCGGCATTTACGGTTCCATCTTCCCCTATAGTCGTAACAAAAGCAATCGGCCTTGGAATGATGCTGCCGATCAGCAGCTTATAGTTGTCCTGTTCCTGCTGCCCGTTCGGATCTATGGATATCATAGCGATGCTCCTTTATCCTCTTCTCTTTTAATAAATGGCGTCATTTAACAAATTGCTCGTTATACCAGGCTTGCGCTGCTTCTACTTCAGCTCTGGACAGCTGGTGCCCCTGATTCCCCCAATGGACGGTCACATCGGCTCCGGTTCCTTCCAGCAGTCCTGTCAGTTCTTCCGTTTCTGCGGTACGGACCAATGGATCGTTAGTTCCAGCCCCGATAAAGACCGGCAGCCCCGGCGATGCCGGCAGCTCGATACCTCTGCGCGGGACCATCGGATGAAAGAGTATCGCCCCTTTAACGGCCGAAGCATACTGAAACAGTAGACTGGCAATGATATTCGCTCCGTTGGAATATCCTACCGCAACAAGGTTGCTGCGGTCAAATTCGTACTCTTTCGCCGCTTCGTCCAAATAAGCCATCACCTCATCCGTCCGGGCAATCAGATCCTGCTCATCAAAAACACCTTCTGCCAGCCGTCTGAAGAAACGCGGCATACCGTTCTCCAGCACATTTCCGCGCAGTCCGAGCACAGAAGAGCCCGGTGAAATCATTTCCGCAATCGGCAGCAGATCGTGTTCATTGCCTCCGGTCCCATGGAACATTACAAAGGCAGGGGCAGCCGGATTGCTTCCTTTCACAAATACATGCTTCATTGTTGATCCTCCTTCAATACTCTGACTTCGATAGGCAGCAAATTCGCCTCGATAGCCTCCCGGTGAGGTTCATACCAGTCAGGAAGCTTCAGCTCCAGGCCCAGTTCATCAGCCGGCTCGTCGGTTGCGAAACCCGGAGGATCTGTGGCAATTTCAAACAGGATGCCGCCTTCTTCCCGGAAATACAGGGCTTTGAAGTATTGGCGCTCCACAATGCCCGTTGTCCGGAAGCCGTGCTTCGATACCTCACGATTCCATTCCAGATGTTCTTCATAGTCTTGCGCTCTCCAGGCAATATGGTGCACGGTACCCGCCCCGCCTGCTCCCCAAGGTACGTTGGCTGCCGGCACATCGATGAGATTGCCCAGCTCTCCTTCAGCCTTGAAGCGGATGAACCCGTTCTCCTCACCTATTTCCGTCATGCCCAGCACGTCCGTCAATACTTTTCTTGTAGCCTGGGAATTTCCGCTGTACAACACAACCCCGCCAAATCCCTTAATCGCTTTATTGGCAGGAACTCCGCCAAATGTCCAGTTGCTGGCCGGACCTGCTTCCCGTTCGACAAGCTCCAGCTTCAACCCTTCATTATCGGAAAACTGCAGGTATTCTTCGCCAAAACGCGAAGCCTTCATCACCGAAATACCAAACTTGCGGAGCCGTTCCTCCCAGAATGGGAGTGCACCGGAAGGGACAACATAAGTGGTGATCCCCACTTGTCCGCCGCCGATCTGCCCTCTGCGGGAACCGGGAGCCGGGAAGAAGGTAATGATCGTTCCGGGCGATCCGCCTTCATTGCCGAAATACAAATGGTAGATCTCCGGCGCGTCAAAATTGATCGTTTTCTTCACTAGGCGAAGTCCGAGAACTCCAGCATAGAAATCAACATTCCCCTGCGGGTCTCCGGCAAAAGCTGTAATGTGGTGGATACCGGCCGTCTTCATACTCATGATAAATCTCTCCTTTAGAATAAATTGGGTTATTTCAAATTAACTCAATCTCAAAAATCTTTATAATAATTATCTTTAATTAAAGATTAATTCAAAAGAAGTCTCTTGTCAACCTTTAATGCCGGGTCGCCCCATTCTAGTTGCTGCATCCAACCTTCTAGCTGAAAATGAAGAAAGACACCCTTGACATGAAACCAATCGGTTTCTTATGATCTCAATAGGACACCGTTAGGTTTCTATTTTCGTTGTTGATGAGTTTGTTTAGTATTTTGAATAGTAATGGAGGTTATTCCATGTCAGAGAATCAGCAAGCTTTCACTCCCGTAGTCCACAAAACAGCTGTCTTTAAAGCCCCTATCGAAAAAGTATGGGTGGCCGTAGCCACATCTGAAGGCATCGCCGCCTGGTTTATGCCCAATACCTTCGAACCGGTGCTGGGTCATGAATTCGTTCTGAAAGCCGGCCCTTACGGTGACTCACCATGCAAGGTTACGGAGCTTATCCCTCCGACCCTTCTTACCTTTAATTGGGGCAAGGACTGGAGCGTCACTTTTGAATTGAAGGATCTAGGCGGGCAGACCGAATTTCATCTGTACCATAAAGGCTGGGACGCGGACAAGGTTACCGAATTCGGCCAGCCGCATCCGGTCGTGCAGCCGAATATGGCCCAAGGCTGGAATGGACTTGTCGCCAAATTGCAGTCGTTGGTGGAGCAGTAATGACTTCGTCCGCTGCGAAACACGACGTTTTTCATGCCATCTCCGATCCTAGCAGACGCAAGCTGCTTAAACTTCTTGCCGGTAAGGAAATGCCAGTGAACGAAATCTGCGAGCACTTCCCTATGACACGAACGGCAGTTTCCAAACATCTGCGGATTTTGTCCGATGCGAATTTGGTCAGCGTGCAGAAGGTCGGGCGTGAATCCCGCTACAAGCTGGAAGCCGGGGGACTGATGGAAGTCAAAGAATGGGTATCCTTCTACGAGCAGTATTGGGATAACAAACTGTCCTTGCTCCGGCATTTGGTGGAGAACGGCGGAGCCCCTGTCGCTTTACATGCGGCCAAGGCCAAACCTGAGGATGAAACGGAGTAATCGGCGGCCTTCCGTATTCCAAGCCTTCCGGGTCCATTAAGATAATAAAAGGTATACCATAAGAAAGAGGAGCAGATCCCGCACTTGACGGACTGCTCCTCTTTCTTATCCCTCTATCAAGAACCGGGCAAAACCGGCAGTGAAAAATAAAACTCCACCCTGCCATTCCCGGCCTCATGCCCGTAGGCCGCCTGATGTTTCAGCAGGATCGTACCGGTAATCGACAATCCCAGCCCGGTGCCGCTCAAATGTTTGCTGCGGGATTCCTCCATAACGAAAAACGGCTCCCAAATCCGCTCCCATCTGGCTTCATCCCTCGTATCTGCCCGGTTGGCGATCCGGAAATGCACCTGCTCCGACCGCACTTCCGCCAAAACCTCCACCCGATTGCCTTCCGAATATTTCAGCGCATTGGACAGCAGATTGTGCAGGACCGATTCCAGCTTGTGCTGGTCCGCCATAACCCAAACCTCCGGAGGCAGGACATCCTCCACCATTAAACCCAGTCCCCGCTGCCGGAAAGCAACTTGGTAATTCTCCAGGGTTTCGATCAGCAGCGAATGGAATTCAGTCGGTTGAAGTTCATACGACTCTGTCTGCAGCTTGGACAGCTCAAGCAGCCTGTCGATCATGCCCGCCATTTCCTCCGTTTGGCGCCGGATGACTTCCGGATAGGTTCCATCGTCCAAACCATCCTGTATCCCGGCAGCGTAAGCCTGGATCAGGGCAAGCGGAGTCTTTAATTCATGGGAGACATCGGCAATGAATGTTCGCAGATTGGCGTTTCTGGCCTCCAGAGAACGCTGCGTCTTTTTCAATTTATCGCTCATCCGGTTGATGCTGTCCGCAAGGGATTCAATTTCGTCTCCCGTGCGGACATCCGCATGAATAAAAGTCAAATCGGCAATCGATTTGGCGGTTTCGCTCAGCTTGGCCAACGGCTTTACGATTCGGGCCGTATATAAAGCCGACAGCAGAATCAACAGCAGCAGCATACCCGCCCAAATATACCAATTAAACCGATTGATGATACCAATGGTTTCCGAGGAATAAGAAATAGACTCCCCTATCGCAACGACGTTGCCAGCCAGCGGTACAAAATTAACCAGAAAGCTGGACTTCAGCTTGGTCTGATCATAAATTTTGTTGACCTGCCGGCCTTCATGCAGCTGTGCCAGACTTTCCTCACTCAGCCAAAACTTGCTTAAAGCGATCCCTTTCCGGTTTAGCTGAAGCAGAATGTCGCTGTTGAGGTCATTCAGGCTTTCCGATAAAGGCGCATAAACAACAGTCACCTCGTTGTCCGCCTCTACCTGCTGGATGCGATCCGCCAGGGTCAATCCGTCTGCATTCGGTTGCGCCCCCGCCAGACTCGCCAGCTCGTTGGTCAGCTCCGCCAGCTTCACTTTCTTCTGATATAAGAAATATTTCGGCAGAAAATAAGTATTCACGGCAAACGTAAGGATAAAAACAGCGCACAGCGCCAGCGTAATCCGTGTTACAAGCTTCCGGGTTAACTTACTCATCGGGGCTGTCTCCCCGCGGGTTATCCAGCTTCTCTCCGATTGGACCGTCCTCCAAGGAATACCCCATGCCCCGGTAAGTTTTGATCCAGCGCTCTCCGATTTTCTCCCTCAGTCTGCGGATATGCGTATCCACCGTACGCTCGTCCCCAAAGTAATCAAATCCCCATACCTGGTCCAGCAGCATTTTGCGGGTCACGATCTGCCCTTTATTGAGCGCCAAATATTTCATTAGCTGAAATTCCTTCGACGTGGCTTGCAGATCCCGGCCCTCCCGAAAAATTTTTTGTCCCTCCAGATCCACCACAAGCTTTCCGATTCGGATCTGAGCGTCCATATTCAGCAGCTTGCGGGCTCTGGCCAGTAGAATTCGGGGATCAAACGGTTTGCGCACATATTCGTCAGCACCGGCGTTTAAAGCATACAGTTCTTCATCCGCCTCGCCTTTTGCCGTAAGCAGCAGCACCTTGGTGCGGCTCGTGTTTTTGATTTCCCGGCATACCTCTACGCCGCTAAGTCCTGGCATCATCCAGTCCAAAACGGCCAGATCTATCTGATGATTATAAAAAAGCTCCAACGCCTCTTCTCCGTCCCGAGCCGTATATACATTAAAACCTTCTTTGATGAAATAACTCTTCAAAATCTGCAGCATCAACGCTTCGTCTTCCGCCAGCAGCAGGTTCATGCCTCCCCCACCTTTATGGCTTCCTTCAGCCCTTATTTCTACTTAAGATACAGCTAAGATACAGCCTATTGTTTTAGCGCTTTTTCAATATACAAGATGTATGTTACAACAGTATGACATTTCTGATTTGGCTTTTCCCTCCGTGTTTGGCACATTGCTGTAACATTATGCCCTTACAATGGCCCTGTTTTTCAAAATCAGGATTGGAGGAATAAACGATGAAACACAAATTTGCATGGCTGGCATCCGCGGCCCTTATGGCGGTTATGCTGGCCGGATGCGCAAGCGGCGGCGAAGCCGGCCAGGCTTTGCCGGCGGTCTTGGCTGCGGGCCATATCGAGCAGGCGAAAGCGGCCGTAGTTCCGGCAGGGGAACCGTTTGATTTCGAGGTAGACCCCGAAACCTTTGCGCTGACCCTCATCAAGGACGGCGTCCGGGAGCCGGCTTCCCTGCCCCTGCCCAAAACCAAGGTTACGAATCTGGTCAAAACCGAGGATTCCGTTTCCTGGACTTACCCCGGCCAGATGGATATCAGCATCACCAAACAAAGCAATTATCTGGATATTCAGCTGAAGTCGGCCGGCGCCGCCAAATTCCAGTGGCCGGTGGTTCAGTCGGACAGCTATACGCTGCCGCTCGGCGAAGGGAAACAAATTCCGGCGGACGATAAAGATTGGCAGACGTTTCTGAACGACCAGACTTATACATTCAGCGAGTCGTTTTCCATGGACTTTTTCGCCTTGAACAACAAAGCTTTCTCCATGGTTTACGTAGTCACCAACAAATATAACGACGAGGTTCATTTCTCCGCTTCACCTTCGCTGCATTTTCAGTTCACACACGACTTCCCGGCGATTAATCCGGACAAAAGCTACGGCTTCCGTCTGTACGTGACGAACAGCGATCCGCAGCAGATCGTGTTGCCTTACAAAAATTATGTAGCGGAAAACGGCGGTTTCGTCACGTTGGAGCAAAAAGCCGCTCAAAACCCGAATATCCGCAAGCTGTACGGCGCCCCGCAAATTTATCTCTGGAGCGAACAGCTGCTGACGGCCGATGACGTCAAATGGCCCAAGCTCAGAAACGTGCTGGCGTCCAGGCTGGGGCCATGGCTCGTGCATTTGATGGGCGAAACGGCCGACGGCAGCAGCGAGCTGTCCCAAACGCTGACCGATATTTCCGGTCAGGATTACGTGGACAACTATCAAAAAAAGGTCATTTTGAACGCCATCAACCAGGCGCTGAAAATGCGGGATTTCTATGCGGCGGACCAGTTCCCGAATCCCGGCGCGGACGCCGCCACCCTTATTCAGCAAGGGGTAGAGAACCTCAGTGAGGAGAAGCTCTACAACCTAAACAAGCTGCTTCTGAAAAATAGTCTTGGAGACGCCGTGTCCGACATCAGCGAATGGGGTCAAGCCGGTTCCACCGGGCTGATCCAGGAGCTGCACGACTCCGGCATCGACAAAGCCTGGATCGGGCTGCCCAATTGGGCGGACGGCTTGATGAACCCGGCTATGGTCGATGAAGCGGTCAAGGACGGCTATCTCATCGCCCCTTACGATTCTTATCATTCCATCCAGGAGAAAGCGGATATTTCCTGGAATACGGCATCGTTTCCGGATCCGACGCTTTATGACAAAGCCACCGTCACCCGTGCGGACGGGACCAAGGTGGCCGGCTTCCTCGGCCGGGGACGCAAGCTGAATCCTACGCTGGCGATGCCAAGCGTCAAGGAACGCGCCGAAGGCATCCTGCAGGACGGAATCGGCTATAACTCCTGGTTCGTGGACTGCGACGCGACGGGAGAAATTTACGACGATTACTCGGCCGACCATCCGACCACGCAGGCCGAGGATTTGAAGGCGCGGCTGGAGCGGCTCAGCTATTTTGCCAATGATCAGAAGATGGTTGTTGGCTCCGAAGGCGGCAACGACTATGCCAGCGGCGTGATCGCTTTTGCGGAGGGCATCGAAAGCCCGATTATTGCCTGGGGCGATCCCGATATGCGCGATAACAAGGACAGCCCTTATTACGTGGGCGGCTATTATGCGATGACCGGCATTCCGGAGCGCTACGGCAAAGCCGTGCCGATCAAACCACTGTATTCAAAGGTTTATACGGATCCAGCTTATTCCCTCCCGCTCTACAAGCTGGTTTATAACGATTCCATCATCACCACCAACCATTGGGAATGGGGCAGCTACAAAATCCAAGGCGAAGAAGCCGACCGGATGCTGTATGAGCTCCTTTATAACGCCCCTCCCCTGTACCATCTGGACCAAACAGCCTGGGATGCGGAGAAATCCAGCATCACCGGTTTCCTGAAGGTGTGGTCTCCTTTGCACCAGGCCGCCGTAACCCAAGAGATGACCGGCTTCAAGATTCTGACCGACGACAAGCTGGTGCAAAGCGCGCAATACGGAGACGATATCAGGGTGATTGTGAATTTCTCGGACCACGATGTTACCGTTCAGGGACAGAATTTGAAAGCCAAATCCGCCTTTATTTTGCAGGACGGGCAGACGGTCTTTTTTGATGCTGGTGCCAATGCCGCGCTGTTGAAATAAATCCTGTTTCCTTCATCTTTGTCCAAATCAAACAGGACCGAATAATCGGAATTCCCTATCCACACTGGATAGGGGTTCTTTATTGGGATTTGATATCCAAAAGAAAAGACGCACCTATTCGTGCGCCTAGTCGCTCTGCCGCTCAATTCATCTTCCGATTGCCCGATATTCCCGAATCTACTTTTTCAAATACCGCTCCTTCAAAATCCCCAGCGTATGCAGTTCATGTCCGGCAATGATGTAAGCCAGCGCCCGAACAGTGGCAGGATTTCCGTTAACCATCCCTTCCCGTGGCCAGGCCTCCTCGGACAAGCCGCTGAGCAGCGTCAAGGTTGCGGTCCGCACGGCCGTATACTCCTTGGCGATCTCCTCGAAGGTCCTGCTGACCACAGCCGCGTTCTTCACATACTCGTTCTCATCAAAGCCGGGCAGCGGCGTTTGATCCCCTCTTGCCACACAAAGCAAACGGTAGCTCATCACCCGCTCTGTATCGATCATGTGGCCCAGCACTTCTTTAAACGTCCACTTGTCCGGCGCGTAACGGGTTTCGCCCAGTTCCTCCGGGAGCCCGTCGATCCAGTCCCCCACTTCGTTCAGCTTGCCCGCCAGCAAATCGGTAATTTCCCCGTCAGGGACTTTAGCTATGTAACCGGCATAATAAGCGGGATATTCCTCCGGCAGAGGTCTGTTAACCATACGATCTACCACCTTTTGGATTTTTAGATAACGATACTTTTTCTTAACAATACTACAAAAGAGCCTTAAAATCAGCCTCCGATTAGACAGTCCCTATAGACCCCATTGCATCTTTCTCTCCTTTGGCCTTTATCTTTATCTCCTTTGCTCCTTTACGAGCGTTCCTTTATGAGTGGTCCTTTGCGAGCTTGCTGCTTTGTGAATCCACCTTAAATCCATCAATGGTAAAATAACGGTCCCCTTCCCACTCGACCTTGCTTTCCTCTCTATAAGGCCCTGTGTAAAGCTGCTTTGTGCGGACAAATGGGCCATAACGTGTCCCCAGCTCTCCAACGGTTCCGCCGCCTGCAGCGCCGAAATTAATCATTTTGACCCAAGCAATATGCCTCCCATCAGGCGAATCCACTTCAGCCAAAGTAAGCTGAGCGACTGTGACTCTAACTATAAGAATGACAAGCAGCAGCAGGGCAGCCGGCAAATGCAGCAGACCCCCGATCACCTTCAGGCTGGTATGCGCTTTGCCCGCAGCGATCCAGGGAACCAGCACGATCCAAGGGATAAACAGCACCGGATAGCGGATACAACCCAGGATCGAAATCACTTCCAGTCCAACCATCAGCAAAGCTGCGTTATTTCCCCGTTTGTCTGCCTTCGCATAAATCCGCCAGGCGAGAAAGAGAACCGATACGATATATAAAGTTAGCGCCGCGTGCTGCAGCATAGGATGGGTCCAATAAATATGATTACAATAACCAGCCGCAAACAGGCCGATGTAACCGATACCTGCATAAGTCAAACCTAAACCTGCATGGCTTAACCGGAAACGTTTCAAGCGAAGCTGGAACATAAATCACCCTCCACTCCCAGAAAATGTATCTTCTATATTAAATAACGCAAACGCCCGCATCTGAGTTACATTTCCGCTCAAAAAATAACAACAGGCAGCCCTTTGCCTTGTGATGCCCTGCCTAAGAGCTTCACTAATCAGCAGACAAAGCTTTCATTTTCCGGGAAGCCTTCTTCCATCTTTAATTAAATGTGATACTATTTATTGAGAAACGTATAAAATTGTCCCCTACCTTTTTCAAGGAGCTGAACAAAGCGGCAAATGGGCTCATTTATTTCTAATTACATTGTCATCGTATCCCTTGCAGGAATCCTCAACGTGCTGTTGGCATTCCTCGCCTATTTCAGACGTACGGACTTTCAGGGAACCAAAGCTTTTGTCGCTATAGCCATTACGTCAGCTATCTATATCTTTGGTTACGCCGTCGAGCTTTCGAGCGGCTCTCTGGAGGAAATTCGTTTCTGGACCAAAATCGAATATATCGGGCTGCCCTTCATTTCCCCGGCTGACCTCATTTTAGTGCTTTATTTTGTCGGATTGGACAAGCTGCTTAACCGCATAACGCTGCCGCTGCTCTTCGTCATTCCGGCGATTTCCTGCCTGCTGGCTTTAACTAACGATTATCATCACTTGCTGTATCGGGAGATGTATCTGCATCCAGATGCCCCGTTCCCAACCGCCGAGATTGTCATGGGCCCTTGGTATATCGTACATGGCAGCTATACGTTTGGCTGCTTATGCGCCGGAGGATGTATCATTTTGGCCAAATGGAACTCCATGAAACATAATTACAAATGGCAGATGTTGACCCTGCTGGTTGGCATTATCCTGCCTTCTGCTGCTTCTTTGGCGTATCTATTCGGCCTTTCGCCTTACGGCATGGATCCGGTCCCCGTCGTTATGAGCGTGACCTCAACGCTGTATATCATCGCCATTTGGTCGAGAGGCATGCTGACCGCCGCTCCGATTGCCCGGGAAAGCCTATTCGGCCATTTAAGCGACGGCGTGCTGGTGCTTGATTTGTTTGAGCGGCTGGTCGATTACAATCCGGCAGCAGAACAGTTGATTCATGGGCTGAACGCTTCCTGTATAGGGAAACCTCTGGCTCCCCTCCTTGAGAAGAGCAGCCCTGAAACTTTGAACTTTATTCTGAACACTGATGCGTCTGCCACTGCAGAAAATCAAGTCGAGTGGAAGGTTGGAGAGAAAACGTACCACTACCTGCTTCGCTGCACCCCGCTTAGGAATAACGGCGGCCGCTTTATCGGCAGAATCGTCAAGCTGACGGATGTGACGGAGCAAACGCTGCTACAGAGAAAACTTCATCTTATGGCGACCAAGGACAGTTTAACGGAGATCTACAACCGAGGTTACTGGATGGACAAGGCCCGCCAGGCATTAGCTTCCTGCAAGGAGTCCGGCGAACCGCTGGCCGTCATCCTGCTGGATGTTGATCATTTCAAGAGCATCAACGACCGTTACGGTCATGATACAGGCGACGAAGCACTCCGGCACATCGTTGCCATCTGCAGCTCTTTGGTTACCGAAGAGAAACCCTTCGGGCGGTATGGCGGGGAAGAATTTGTGATTTGTCTGCCCGGCACAAATCTCGATCAGGCCGGACAGGTGGCCGAAGCGATTCGCGAATGCATCGCAGCCAGTCCGTTTGTAGCAGCTTCGCAGCAGGTTCAGATTACCGCCAGCTTTGGCGTCGCGGACCATCATTACGGTGATACGCTGGAGGAAATGCTCGGCGCGGCCGACAAAGCCCTCTACCGGTCCAAAAATGGCGGCCGGAATCAAGTCTATCTTGCTCGGTCTAAGATACCCGTCAATAAAGAGACTTCTTCAAACCATTGAACCCATATCCGTGCCTTACATAACGGATGTGGGTTTTTTCTTGCGGTCTTTGGAGTCCTTCTCCTTGTAAGGAAGAATAAGGAATTGAAGCCCGGGGAATAATACACCAACATCCCATGAAGGAGGATTAACGATGAGTACATCAAGACCGGGAATCGCCAGTCAATCGAACAATTCCGGACCTGATAGCGTTCCCTCTTCACGTCCGTTTACAGACTCTCTGGAAGATAACCTGAATGAGCTTCTGGACCGTTTAGGAGAAAGCGCGGACGTTGTTGTGAGAAAGCTGGATTCTGAGGATGTCCTTCCTATCGCTTTGGTTTATATTGACGGACTTATAAACGTAGATATTATCAACCAATCCATTCTTCAGCCTCTGACGAATACGCTCCTTCAATATAAGGGAAAGGAATCAAAGGAAAGCGCTGCCGAACACCTGAGGGCAAAGCTGCTTCCCATTACCCAATTCCAGGAATGCAAAACCTTCGAAAGCGCATTCTCCATGCTCTTCGAAGGCCATACCCTCGTTTTTATCGACGGGAATAAAGTAGCGCTCTCCATGGATACCACCGGTTGGCAGATGCGCAGCATCAACGAACCCACTTCACAGGCGGTTGTACGCGGCCCTAAGGAAGGGTTTACCGAAAACCTCCGGACCGGAACTTCCTTGCTGCGCAGAAAAATCAAGTCCCCCGACCTGTGGATTGAGGAATACAAGATCGGGGCACGTACCCAAACGAATATCGCGTTGGTTTATATGAAGGGAATAACCGACGATCAGATCCTGAAAGAAGTCCGGAGCCGGCTTAACGGGATACAAACAGACGCTATTCTTGAAAGCAATTATATCGAGGAATTTATCCAGGACGGAAAATGGACTCCGTTTCCGACCATACAAAACTCCGAACGTCCGGATGCCGTAGCAGCAGGCATCCTCGAGGGTCAAGTCGCCCTCCTGATTGACGGGACACCCTTTGCGTTGCTAACTCCGGCTACCTTTTTCAGTTTTTTTCAGTCCAGCGAAGATTATTATCAGCGGTACGATGTTGCTTCATTTTTACGACTTATCCGGGTAGTCTCCTTTTTTGTTTCCATGACGCTGCCGGCTTTATATATAGCCATCACCACCTTTCATCAGGAAATGGTGCCGACGCCCCTGCTGGTGAGCCTCGCCGCGCAAAGGGAAGGGGTTCCTTTTCCCGCTCTGGTGGAAGCCCTGGTCATGGAATTGACGTTTGACGTGCTGAGGGAAGCCGGCGTCCGGATGCCTAGAGCCATAGGACCGGCCGTTTCCATCGTAGGCGCGCTTGTGCTGGGGCAAGCAGCCGTACAGGCCGGCCTGGTATCGGCGGCCATGGTTATCGTCGTATCCTTCACGGCCATATGCAATTTTGTGATTCCTTCCCAGGTAATCTCCAATGCGCTAAGGCTTATCCGTTTTGTCATGATGATAGCGGCCAGCGTCCTGGGATTATTCGGGATTACTTCATTCCTGATGTTTCTGATGATCCATATGGCGGGGCTTAGCTCGGTCGGCGTTCCTTATCTGTCGCCGGTTGCACCTATGACCCCCCGTTATTTGAAAGATGTATTCGTCAGGGCTCCTCATTCCCTGCTTAAGATACGCCCCAAACTTGCGGCCAAGCAGGAAGCCTACAGACAAGCCCAGATGTCTAAAGAAAATTTGGAGCATGACTCATCCAACAAAGGAGGCCAATCCCCATGAAACAGAAAATAGGAACCCTGCAGGCATCCTTCTTGATTGTGAATGCCATTGTGCCTACAGCTATCGTGGTTTTGCCTTCGATTATCAGCACCAGACTGGAGCAGGAAGGACCCTTCAGCATCGTCATATCGGCCGGCTTGGGGATCCTCATAGTTTTGCTTGTCGCCGATTTAATCAAAAAGAGCAACGGGACTCCTTACATAGAATGGATAAGCAAAGTAAGCTCTCCGTTTGTTGCAACTTTCATGGGGGCTTTGATTCTAGGGCATTTTATAGAGGAAACCGCCATAGTTCTGCGCCAAAGCATCAACTTTATTAGTGAAAACGTACTTTTAAAAACGCCTTTTGCCGTTATTCTGTTGGTTATGATGATCGTGAGCATTTATATAACCAGCCAAGGTATAGAAGTCATGGCCCGCGTGAGTTCCATCCTGGTACTGCTGTACATCCTACCTATTCCAATTTATATGTCCGGCGTCGCTGATTTCAATCAATTCAGCCGGCTTTTGCCGATCTTTGAGCATTCACCAAACGATTTTATTCTGGGTAGTTTAGGACCCGCCAATTGGGTTTCGGAAGTGTCATTTCTGCTCTATATCGCTCCGTATCTCAAATCGCCGGAACGTTCCAGATCTATTGGCTTTCTGAGCTTATCTTTCACCTGTATCATCATATTGATTATTTACGTTCCTACTCTGCTGGCCTTTGGCCCGGAATATATAAAAGTATTAAATTATCCGGGATATACCTATTCCAGGCTTGTCCACTTAGGACATGCCTTCGAAAATCTGAACATTTTGTTTGTTTCCTACTGGTTACTTGTCAGCTACATAAAATTGTCCTTTTTCCTGTTTGTGACGTTGGAATGTTTTAAGCAAACCTTACGGATCAAAGAAAACCAGCTCTTTTATTTGCTGGCTTTAGCTTTGATCATTTCGCTCGAGTCCTACTATACCTGGGACACCCCGGATCATTTGTACAAAAACAATTTGGAGAATCAATTTCCCGGATTCATGTTGGTTAACTTCATATTTCCACTAATTATTTATGCCATGAGTAATATCCGTCAGTGGAAAACTCGTCGAAAGGGGTTCAGCAGCCGTGAATAAGCTTTATTTATTGGGCTCCAAAAAATGGCATACGGCTCTATGCATTTCTTTGACGGCAGTCCTTTTAGGGGGCTGCTGGGATAACAGGGAGCTGAACGAAATCGGAATCTCCTCGGGTACCGCCTTTGATTGGATCGATAACCGCTGGACGATTACTTATCAGGTCATCAATCCCCTGTCCTCATCAGGCACGATGGGCAGCGGAGGCGAATCCAATACGCCTCCTTTTCTGACCTTCACCGAACAAGGAACGTCCATTATGGAAGCTATATCGCGCAGCAGTATGACCAGCACCCGCCAACTCTTTTTCGCCCATTCCCGGATGACCGTCTTCAGCGAAAACATGGCTCGAAAAGGCATCACGGAAGTGCTGGATTTGTTTCTGCGCAAACCGGATGCCCGCGAAACGGTCAATGTCTTTATAAGCCGGCGAAAAGGCAGAGATATTCTGGACCAATTGATGCAATCATCCAAAAACCAAGGGGCGGGCGTACAATTAATGATGCAGCAGGAAGCCAACCTAAGCTCCTACTACCCGGGAATCAGAATGTTTGAACTAGCCGTCAATCTGGCCTCTGAGTCCCACTGCGCAACCATTCCGGAGATTAAGCTTAGCGGTCAAGAAGTCATGGATACGACGCAGGAAACTGCAATTACCGATCTCCCCAGCCGCCTTGAGCTGGGAAGACTTGGCGTGCTGAAAAAGGACAAGCTGGTCGGCTGGTTATCGATCAGGGAAGCCTTCGGGTTGACCTTTCTTACTGATCAGATTAAAACGGCCAGTATCTCTATCGCTTCCGAGCCAAATAAAGAAAACGTAAAAGACTCCTCGTTTTCCCTGCTGCACTCCAAAACGAAAGTCAAACCTAAATGGGAAAACGATCATTTCGTCATGGATGTCCATATCCGCGGCGGCGGCATGCTGCTTCAGTTGTCAGGAGATGTGGATTTAAACAAGCCCGGAGAAATTAATCGGCTTGAGCAGAACATCAATAAGCAGGTGCTCTCCTATATTCAGGACTCCTGGAACGCCCTGCAAAAAATCAATGCCGACGCCACCGGCTTCGCTACCCTTGTCCACCGGAAATATCCGCGCAGGTGGAAACAAATCAAAGCGTCCGGAAGCTGGGATAAAGAGTTCAGGGCGATTGAAATTCGGCCCCATGTTTCCATAAAAATCGAACGTTTTGGACTAGGCAGTAAATCCTACAAAAATATCGAAAAAGAATAAAGAGAAGGACAGAAATTTCATGATCAATGAAATTTTGCTGATTATAGCCTATGTGGCCGCATATATCGCAGGCTACCGACAATTAAAAGGAAAAAAGCAGGTTTATAAAAAAATAGTACTCGCTTTCCTTTTTATTTGGAGCGCCGTTGAATGGATTTTGGGGAGCAACGGGAAGTGGTATCCGAGCCTTGCTTTCGTATACTTTTATTTTTATAAACCTGTGGGTCAAGCCATCGTCCATTGGTTAGGAGGTTAAGCTAATGAAGCCCCAAAAAGAGCAAATCACTTCTCTGCAAATCACTTTCATGGTCACCTTATTCGAGATTGGCAGCGCTCCATTATTTCTGCTTGGCTCGCATGCAGGGCAGGATGCTTGGATGGCTACGGCGGTTGGTTCCCTTGCGGGATTACCGCTTCTCTTCCTGTTCTTCTGGATTCAAAGCAAGGCCGCCGATCGCGATTGGATAGGCCTGCTGCGCAGCGGATTTGGGCCTTATATAGGCTCCATTCTCGGCGGTACCTATTCCTTTTATTTTGCCTATCAATCCATGCGAAATGTCCGCGACTTGGGGGAATTAACCAAGCTCATCTTATTACCGGCTACCCCCATGTTTATGACCATGTTGATTTTTGTTATGACCGGCGGCTATGCAGTTTGGAAAGGGATCCATGTCGTCTTCAGACTGCCTGAAATGCTGCTTCCGATTGTTTTGTTTTTGTATGCCATGGTCATCGCAGTTTTCTTTTTTTTGAAAGTTATGGATTTTAACCGTCTCGCTCCTGTTATGGAGAACGGATTTTGGCCGATTGTTCAGGTAGCCGTGCCCAATCTCGTGTCCTTCCCGTTCGGTCAGACTCTGGTTTTTCTGATGTTCTGGTCCTTTTGGGAGAATAAAGGCATCCCGGTCAAACAGACCTTGATCGGTTACCTGATCGTCAGCTTATTCCTGATCTTTGTTAATTCCGTAATTGTGGCCGTTTTAAGCGCCCCTATCGCTTCTGCCAGCGAGTTTCCCATGCTCAAGGCGGTGCATTCCCTTTCCAGTCTCCGTTTCGTAGAGCGGCTTGAAATCTTGCTGAGCATTTTGCTGTATGTCGGACTGTATATGAAAATGACCGTCTTTTTCCTGTGCGCTGCTAGGGCCATGGCCTTTATCACAAAAAAAACGGCCAGGTTCTGGACGATCCCGGCCGGTGTGGTCATTTTCGGAGCTTCTTTTATTGAACAGGGATACGCCCAGCATTTTGCCATCGGGCTTGGTCCCAGCCTGAAAGTGGATGTGGTCTTCCAGGTCGTCGTTCCCATGATCCTGATCTGCTTGCTGCTTCTCAAAGGACGCAAGAACCGCCGCGCGGCCTCTGGCGGAACAAACAAATAAGCGCTGCTGTTTTCCAGAAAAGTCCGCCCCTTTATATCTGCATCTTCATAAAGATTCAGGCAAAGAGCTCCCTCCGTGCCCGGCGGGGATATTTCCAGTTTGCGGTTCCGCGGCCGGGGCAATGAGATGATAGACCCGGCTCTCAAACGGCTCAAGCTCCATTTGTTCCGAAAGCGCCACCTGCTCGGAGAACAGGTTATGGAGCAGCAATCCTGCAGCTGTATACTCCAGAGATTCAGGCAGCTCGATGGCCGCTTTCCTATCTGTCAGGTTGCTGATTACCAGCAGCTTTTCATTGCCAAATGTGCGGGTGTAAGCATATACCTGCTCGTGTTCCGGCAGCAGCAGGTCATAAGTGCCGTAGACGGCCGCTTCGTATTCACTGCGCAGCTTGATCAGATGTTTATAGAAGTAATAGATGGAGTCCGGATCAAGCTGCTCCTGCTCCACATTGATTTCCGTGTAATTCGGATTGATCTTCAGCCAAGGCTTGCCGGTGGTGAAACCGGCATTGGCTTCGCGGCCGTTCCACTGCATCGGCGTCCTAGAGTTGTCTCGGCCGTTTTTCCAGATGATCCGCATGATTTCTTCATGACTTTTGCCGTTTGCCGTTTCGAGCCGGTAAAGATTCCTGATCGCTACATCTTGATAATCTTCGATCTCAAATTCCACATTGGTCATGCCGATTTCCTGTCCCTGATAAATAAAAGGCGTGCCCTGCATCAGGAAATACATCGCCGCCAGCGCTTTAGCGGAGGCTTTCCAATAGGTTTTGTCATTTCCCCAGGTGGACACGATACGCGGCTTGTCGTGGTTCTCAATAAACAGCGCGTTCCAGCCGCGGTTTTCAAGTCCTTTTTGCCAGCGGGTTAGCGTTTGCTTTAATTCCACCACATCAAGCTCGCCATCAACACGTTTATCCCAAAGCCGCATATGCTCAAACTGGAAGATCATACTGAACGTGCCATTCTCCTCGCCAACCCACTGATCGGCTTCTTCCACGGTTACTCCGCTCGCTTCCCCTACCGTCATTACGTCGTAATGGTCTAACGTTTCCTCTTTCATCTCCCGCAGCAGCTCATGAATGCCCTCACGGTTCCTATGACCCTCAAACGAGGGGACATAGGCCAGCTGGTCCGGATTCGGCAGATCCGGCAGGCCAGGGATTTTCTTAATATGGGATATAGCGTCTACCCGAAAGCCATCAATCCCTTTATCCAGCCACCAGTTTATCATGCTGTAAAGCTCCTTGCGAACCTGGGGATTCTCCCAATTGAGATCAGGCTGGCGCTTCGAGAAAACGTGCAGGAAATACTGACCGGTAGTCTCGTCATACTCCCAGGAAGACCCGCCAAAGATGCTCTCCCAGTTATTCGGCTCCGCGCCGCTCTTGCCGTCACGCCATATATAATAATCCCGTTTGGGGCTGTCTTTGCTGGACCGCGATTCCACAAACCAGGGATGTTCATCCGACGTATGGTTGATGACCAAATCCAGAATCAGCTTCATCCCGCGTACATGGACTTCATCCAACAGCTGATCGAAATCCGCCATCGTCCCGAATTCATCCATGATGTCCTGGTAATCGGAAATATCATACCCGTTATCATCATTGGGTGATTTATAGGTCGGACAAATCCAGATTACATGGATGCCGAGGCCCGTCAAATAATCCAGCTTGGAGATAATCCCCTGCAAATCGCCGATGCCATCTCCGTTGCTGTCCATGAAACTCCGCGGATAAATTTGATAAGCCGTTGCTTCTTTCCACCATTTCTTGTGCATGGTCTGCAGCCCCTTCACAGAAAATTTCAGAATATGCGGTGTACTTTAGCCGCAGGGGTTAGCTTGAAAGAGCGCTGGACTACGATTAAAGGGGAGCAGACCTCTTGGGCGAACCCCCCTTCTTCAACTTAATTACACCCATTTAGAAATGTTCCCCCAGGTGTAGCGGCTTATTCCCTTCTGGGGAATCAAGGTTTGGATTCAGAATCAGCGGGCACAGCACCGCTCTCCTCAACGCTGCCCGGCCAACCCGGTTTGCGATCTCTTGCAAACAACACGTTTCGGCTGAAGGCCGCCAGCTTATGCCGGTTCGCAAACGCCAGCAGAATCAGATTGACCAGCCAGAACACGAGAATCGGCGCCGGAAAGCTTTCGATCAGCAAATAGGCGGAGAGCAGCAGCATGCCTAATACAACCTGGAACCCGTTTGCTTCGTCCGAAATCCTCCGGCTGCCTTTAAGCAGGATTGAAGCAACAAGCAAGGCAGCAAGCAAAATCGCATAAACCAAAGCTACTTCGAAAGCGGTTAAGGCACTCCATACCCCAAAAGTAACAGCTATGCCTTTGCCGCCGCGGAATTTGAGAAACGGTGAGAACAAATGCCCCAGAATAGGTGCAGCTGCCAGCAGGACCAATCCATACCCGCTGATGTTCTCCACACGGATGAGCCAAACCAGCGGGAAATACCCCTTGAGAAAATCCAGCACGACCCCGGCTGCGCCAAGCTTCCAGCCGGCGGCAGCCCACAAATTAAAAGCGCCCGGGTTGCCGTCTCCTACCGCGCGCACATCTTTTCGAGCTAAACGCCCCAGCCAATAAGAGAACATTAAAGAACCAAAGACAAATTCAACCCAAGCCAGCGCTGCAATCATCATGAAGGTTTACGGCCCCCCACCTCAATCGTTCGCCCTTTCCAGACCACCTTCTTAAGAAAGACCACCTGATAGGCCGAATAGATAAAGGTCACCAGAAAGAACAGGACGGATAATGTATGCAGCAGCGGCATGACCCAGCCGAATCGTCCCGCATACCGGGTCAGCAGGAAGATTTGCAAGGTGAACAGCAGATACGCCCCTGCGGCGGGCCAGGCCCATGCGGTTGGCCATAGAAACCAGGCAGACTGGCCAGCAATCAGCGTGATAAACCATATGGCGATCAAAGTGACGGTAAAAGGACTTAATTTGGAGGTGCTCGTTACAGCCCCTTTGCTGAAGCCCTCCAATTCACTGCGCAAGCCTCCAGGGTACATGCGGAAGGCTACGTCCCGGCCTCCGAGATAATTTGTCACCGGAATTCCCGCTTCCCGGAACTTGGCTCCGAGGTTCAAGTCGTCCAGCACTTCGAAGCGGATGCTGTCATGCCCGTTAACCGTCTCATAGTCCTTCCGGGTCGCTACGATGCAGGAGCCGTAAAGCCCCTGCTGAGGATTATGCCGTTCAAACGGCGACATAAAAGCAAACATGCCCAAAATATTCGGCACCAAAGCAAGGCGCTCATAGAATTTCTCCGTATGATGAAACGGCACGGCTGAGACAACGCCGCCATTCTGTGAACGGGCATGAAGCAGCGCATTTAAAGCATCAGGCGAAAGCCGGATGTCGGCATCCAGGAAAACGAGCAGATCGCCGGTCGACTTCAGGAAGCCGTTCCAGACCGCCCAGGTTTTGCCTGTCCAACCGGCAGGGAGCGATTCGTTCTGCACCACCTTGACCCCGTAGCTTTCGGCCACTTCGCGGGTCCGGTCCTCCGATCCGTCATCCACAATGATGATCTCATCGGGACGGCGGGTCTGGTTGTTCAGGGAGCTTAGTAAATACGGCAGATTATGCGCTTCATTCCGAGCCGGAATGATGACCGACACTCTTCCGCCGCGATAAGGTGTATCCGCGGACGGAAGCCTTTTTCTGCGGAATAACACCAGCGCCGCCAGACACCCGATCACGCTCAATAACAAGATCCACAATGTAATCCCTCGCTTTCCGGCAGCCGGAATTCCCAAGCAGCTCTGAACACAATTGGATAACATGTTTTGTTTTCTAAACATTTTATGTACAAAAAGACCGGGAAATGCCCGGTTCGACGAATTCTCCGGTGCGCTGCTGCCCAGCATCTTTCGAAAAACCCGGCGGACCGGCAAAGCCAGGTGGTGATGAAGCTAGAAACTTGTTATCCTGCTATTGGGAAATTTTAGGCTGCAAGCCAAAACTAACTTCATCTTATTCCCTTGCCGCTCTCTTAACAAGAGTATTTGGCAAAAAGATGCATTTTTAAGTATTTGAAATGAGGGTTCAGAGTTGTTTATTCAGATTGTTTATAGCGTTAGTTAGCCGCATTCTGCCCCCGGCTTTGGGAAAACGGGTGCGCTGCTGCCGCATTCGGCAAACTCGTAATGAATCTGATCTCTTCCAGGCTCAGCGCCTGTTTCCTTCCGGTCAACGACCACTGCCGAAGCATGAAACGATATTGGGGCAACATCGGACTTACGCTGTCATAACCTTCGGGCTTGTAGAATTCTTCGTATTTCCCGTCTTCGCTGATCACAAAGCTGGCAAAGGAGAAATGCTGGAATTCCCAGTGGCGGCTAAAACCCCGGAATTCAAGAATTTCCGGATAAATCTGGCCCGGGATGACTGAGAGCATATCGCTGCCGGCCGTCTGCCAAGGTGACTTTGTCTCCTCTGGACCGTTCTCTTCGCCAAAGGAGAGCTGCAGAGCACGAAACATGTTCAAGATGAGAAATACCTCATCGCTGATATGTTCGGGAATATCATCACTTACCATGTCAAGCACCTGATCGTAATAATGGGCATAACCCCGCTGCAAAATTTTGATCTTCTCATCGTAATAATCGCCGTCTCCGAGATTCAAAGCCTTCAGGATTTGCAGCTGGTTGCTTAAGATAAGCCTTTCTGTTTTGGTAAGCATTCGTTCCTCTCCCCTTTCGTCATCTCTCAAATTCCATACCGCGCCAGGCCGCCTGATCATGACCCCTCCATTAAGCGCTCAAGCGCAATTCTTTGCAGTCCCTGTAAATAATCCTGCTGCCGGTCCCGCAGCACCAGCTTCGGCACATGCTCTGCCGGAACATAATTGAGGCAGGCGGCCTCGACCTCCCGCACTGCCGTCTCATCCAGATCCTCCCGGCAAAAAATAACCGCATGCGGATTGATCACCGCTACCAGCGTGGATACAAACCGGGCCAGGCTGTCGATTAGCAGCGGCTCATGCGGGGGCTGCTCTGAGTCCAGGCCGGAGGCTGAGGCTGAACCCGATCCATAGGCGGAGCCTGAGCCGTTTCTTCCCGTCTTCATCGCTTGCATGAAGTTCAGACGATCATATTGCGGGATATAAGAGATTTCTCCTGAGAAAAAGCTGCTGCCCCGCACAACATCGCCGTTGATCAATATTCCGGCCCCTGGACCTAGTGTACCAAGAAACAGATAGACCAAGGTTGGATTGTCTGTCTTGGCGAATCTTTGATGATAGCCGAGAACGGCGGCGTTCATATCATTTTCCACATCAACAAGGACTGGCAATTGGGATTCATAGTACGTCTTCAAATCAAAGTTCTGGTAAGCCGGGTAGTTCGGAATATGAAACGTAATCCCGTTCTTGACCGCACCGGGAACTCCGAGGCTAAGGGCCCTGATTTTGGGAAAACGCTCCAGAATGGATTGCACGGTCTCGGTTAAAGTGTCCGGCCGTTCCTCCCACTGGATAGTCGTCTTCCCCTGCTCCAGCACCTCGCCCAAATAATTAATGACGGTAAATACGGCGTCTTCTCTTTCAATATATAGAGCCAGCCCGAGCTTATAATCAGGGTTAAGACCGTATCGCTGGGCTCTGCGGCCGCCGCTGGATTCGTCGGTGCCAACTAGGAATATTTCTTCGTCTCCTTCCAGCTGGTCCACGATCTTGCTGACCGTCGGAAAGCTGATGTCCGCCATCCTGGCGATTTCCGTTTTGGTCGCGCTCCCCTGACGCAGCAGCTCCATGCGGATCCGCCGGACGACAAGCCCGCTCATTTGTTTCGGCGAAACAAACCGCTCTTTCATAAAGCCCTCCTTGGGCACACTTTTTAAAGACATTTAATAAGTTTCTGATTTGAGTTTAGCACACGCTATCCGCAGAGACAATGCGGCTTTTTAAAGATTCTTATCTTGAATTTACAGATTCCCAGATATTCGTCAGGAAATCTGACATCAAAACCATAAAAGTGCATTTTTTAATCAAAAAATCAAGAAAACAAGCAGGAAAAGACAGCCGGAAGCTAGAAATTCCCTTCGAGTTAAAGTCCCGAACAAGAGGGGGTTGCAGCGTGGCGAGTGAACATGAACCTGTCAGGGAAACCTTTTTCAGTCAAACATTCCATTATACACCAATTGGGATGGCTATCCTGTCTGCCAGCGGCAGATTATTGAAGGTGAACCCCGCCCTATGCCAGCTGCTGGGATATTCGGCATCCGAGCTGGAGACCAAAACGTTTAAAGACATCACTCACCCCGAAGATCTGCCAAAGAACGTGAGCCCTATCAAGCTGTTTTTCGAGGGTAAGCTGGATGTATACGAGATAGAGAAACGGTATATTCACAAAAATGGACGGGCAATATGGGCCATGCTGGCCGTAACCCCGGTCAAGGACGAAACAAACACCCCGATCTACCTGATTGCCCAAATCGTGGATCTGACCCAGAAGAAACTTGCGGAAGCCCATCTGTTCGAGCAGCAGCGTCTGCTTCAAGAGAATGAGCTGCTGTACCAGTCCATTGCCGACAACAGCTTTGATTTCATTACCCGCCACAGCCCTGACGGTACATTCCGGGAAGTGTCGGCCTCGTGCCGTCAAGTGCTTGGTTACACCAAACAGGAAATGATCGGCCTGCCTGCCTCCGTCTTTCTTCATCCTGAGGAAAAGGACTACGCCCGGGAACAATTCCAGCTCCTCCTTCAAACGGGTAAAAAGCTTATTTTGACCTATCGGTTCCGGCATAAGGACGGACGTTATTTATGGGTAGAGTCCACCCTGCTCGGTATATCGGAGGCCGAAACCGGCCAATTATCTGAAATCGTCATCGTCTCCCGGGACATTAATGAACGTATAGAATCCCTTGAACAATTGGAAGAATCGCAGAGGAAATATCGAATGATCGCGGAGAATGCCAGGGAGATCATTACCTTCACCGATCCCCGCGGACTGATCCAATCTATATCTCCCGCTGTTACGCTGCTGCTGGGATACAGTGAGCAGGAGGTTATCGGCACCAACATCTTTGATTACTGGCATCCGGACGAGCGTTTGGCCAAGCAAAGCAGCGAGCTAAGCGGAAGCTGGTCCAGCAGCACCCCCTGCAGCCGCCTTCGCCATAAGGACGGACATTATGTCCATATAGAAACGGCCTTCCAGCCGGTAAGGAACGATGCGGGCGAAATTGTGCAGGTTCTATGCATCAGCAGGAATATCACGGAACGAAAGCTGGCTGAGGACGAATTACGCATGACCAAAGAGAAGCTGGAGTCGTTCATATCCAACCATGCGGACGCCGTCTGGATGATGGACCGCGATGGTTATGTCCAGCAGATCAATGCCGCCTTCCAGAAGCTGTTTGACTGGAGTTCAGCCGAAATTTTATGCAAACAGCTCCCTGTTATTCGGGAGCAGGATCAAAGACAAATGGACGAACTGAAAGCCAAGGTATTATCCGGCGGCTCTGTCGTTGGGCATGAGTCTGTCTGGCAGCGGAAAGACGGCACCCCTGTTGAAGTGAGCACGACCCTGTTCCCGATCCGGGACAGCCGCGGCAGCATTATTGGACTGGCCGGCACGACGCAGGACATCCGGGAGAAGAAGAGTGCGGAACGGAAGCTGAAAGCTTCCAAAGAACAATTTAAAGCTTATGTGGAGCAGAACAGTGATCCGGTGCTGATTCTCGATACGAATTACCGCGTGATCCGGGCCAATCCGGCCTTCGAATCTACCTTCGGCTGGTCCACAGACGAGATTATCGGAACCCTTATGTTTGATTTGCCAAGCGTTCATGGCGAATCCCAGTACCGGCATGATCCGTCTTTCGAGAACATAGAATCCAAGACTATAGAAATGATAAAGCTGAGGAAAGACGGCACCTTGATCCCCGTCCTGATCTCGATCTTCCGGCTGCTGGACGAAGCCGGCACGCACACCGGCTGGGCGCTGAACCTGCGGGACATGACCGCCTACAAACAGGCCGAGCAGCTGATGGTCAACTCGGAGAAGCTTTCCGTCGCCGGGCAGCTGGCCGCAGGCATTGCCCACGAAATCCGCAATCCGATCACCGCGATCAAGGGCTTTATCCAGCTGATGAGTTCGGGGATTGCGGAGAAGCAGCTCTATTATGATATTATGTCTTCGGAAATTGAACGAATCGAAATGATCTTAAATGAGCTGCTGATTCTGGCCAAACCGCAGGCCGCACAATTGAAACCGGCCGACGTGCGCCTTGTGGTGAGCCAGGTCGTCACGCTGCTGGATTCTCAGGCCAACATGAACAACGTCCAAATCATAACGGCGTTTGATACCGGTCCCGCTTGGATTCTGTGTGATGAGAACCAGATCAAGCAGATCTGCATCAATTTCATTAAAAATGCAATCGAAGCCATGCCCGGCGGAGGCATCGTCCGCATTCAACTGAGTCAGCAGGAACACGGCCGGTTTATCCTCCGATTCACCGACAATGGCACCGGTATTCCCGAAGAGGTCCTCAGCCGGTTGGGGCAGCCTTTCTATACGACCAAAGAAAAAGGCACCGGACTTGGCTTTATGGTCAGCAAAAAGATTATCGAAAACCACGACGGCACGCTTTCCGTCCACAGCAAAGAACACGAGGGCACCACCATCGAGGTGTCTCTTCCTTCCATGCAGGCCATAGAAGAACCCCCTTCGCTTGATCTGAACCGATTGCAAGTTTAAGCGATAAACCTTTGACAAATTATCTTCCCGGCTATATATCGATTCCATGGAATCAATAATATCAACTGAGGTGGATTTACGATGTCTAAACTGGCTTTACGTTGCCGCTCATCCGCTTACCCATGAGGAATCCGGTTCCTTAAGTACAGGAAAAATATTTCCGAAATCCTACCACAAGGCTCATCCTGAGGATGAAATCATGGAGCTGAATCTGTTTGAAACAGAGGTCCCGCCCATTGACGCAACAGCTTTCAGCGCCTGGGCAAGCTGCGCAAAGGCACCCCTCTCGAAGAATTAACCCGGGAAGAACAGCAACCAGCCCGTGCACATGCCCGGTTTAGCGACCAGTTTATCGCAGCCGATAAATATGTGTTTGTGAACCCGATGTGGAATCACTTTATGTCAAGCCAAATGAAAGCTTATTTGGATCCCCTTTGTGTCGCGTAAAAAACCTTCCGTTATACGTCCCGTCATCGAACGATATCTGAATGACCTGCTGCAGCGCAGATTTGAATAGCCGATTCACGAAAAAAAAGGCCGTGACCATGCAGCTTAAACTGTCATGAACACGGCTTTCCTTTTATGGTCCGACCGGTTGGGCGCAGGAGGATTTATTTCAGCTTGGTAACTCCGGCCGCCGCCTGCTCCAGCAGTGCGCTTGACCATGTTTTGTCCGGCGAACTTAAAGTCACGTAACGGCCGTCGATTTTAAAGGTCAGCATCGGAATATTGCTTGGGGTATACCATTTGCCCTTCACGCCGTCCGCAAGTGTGACCTCCTCAGCTTCATATCCGGTCGAATAGTCGCGAGGCGAGATTTGAACACTCATGTGGTGAAACCGGAATGTAACCGAATCCCCGCCGGCAGACACGCTCTGGTAACCATCACCTTTCGCCATTAGCATAGGCGCGTAAGCGGTGGTGAATCCGTCAAATTTGGCAAATTCAGCCTTGATTGCTTGGATCTGCGAAGCCGTGTAACCTACGGCTGTCAATCCGGTGGCCGCCGGAGTCTTACTGAGCTTCGTTACGCTGGCAGCGGCCTGCTCCAATTGGGCCTGAGATAATTTCCCGTCAGGCGAGCTTACCGTAACATAACGATCATCCAGCTTAAAGGTCAGCATCGCCCGGTCGCCCGGCGTATACCATTTCCCCTGCAGTCCGTTGGACAACGTCACGTTTGTCCCCATATACCCTTCCGAATAATCCCGCGGAGATACATTAACGCTCATATGATCGAATACCAGATTCACTCCGTCATCCGTCTGTACGGCCTTTCTGAACAGGTCCCCTTTCAGCATCTGCTGAGGCGCATAAGCCGTTTCGTACCCTTCAAAGGCTGCAAAGGCTTGGCTGATCGATTCGGTCTGGGCAGCCGTGTATGCGATCTTTACCCACACGTCCGGCGAAACCGGTGTGTTGCCCGGACCGTCCGCAGGACTGCCGATCGTAATGACACCTGTCTTGCTGTCATAATAGACCGGGGCATTCAGCGCTTCAGAAAGAGCACGCACCGGGAGATAAGTTGTATCCTGGTAAACAACCGGAAGCAGCCTGTTGCCGTTTGCATCCTTCGGAACAAACGTTGTCCCGTTAAGGTTGAAGCTGATATTCGAGTTCAGATACGCGGTGATCTTCTGCAGATGGGTTCCGGCATACACGCCTGCGGCTCCCGAGAATGTCATTCCGGCGACCATCAACGCCATGACGGATCTTTTGACTTGTTTATTCATGCTGAAATCTCTCCTTGAGTTTTAAATTTCAGGGCAGCCATGCTCATTCCTCGTTAGTGCCGCTCCCTTATGACACTAAGTATAAAAGTCCGTTATCTCCAAACCATTTCGGGGTTGTATCGGAGTTGTAAACATTGGCCGCCGCTCTCCCCAAGGCTTAAAACTGGCTGTAGCAAATTCATTCCTCGGCATACCGTTCAACAAAAAAACAGCCAAACTCGTAGGTCCGGCTGCTCCGTTCCATGCCCAGGCCAGGGTCAAAGATGCGTAAGAGGCAAGTTTCCAAAAATCTAAAGGTTCAAATCCATAATCTGCGTAACCGGCAGCGAATCTTCACCGGCGATCGTAATGCCGAGCCGTTTGCCGGAAGGACTCCAGCTGAGCGGGTATTGAGGGAAATAACCTGGCCCGACCAGCGACAGCAGCCCCGATTCGTAATCAAAAATGTAAACGCCGTTCAAACCGTTTTGATCTTCGTTATAGACAGCCAAAGCCAGCTTGGAAGAATCGGGCGACCAGGCCAGATAAGGAATCAGATTTCCTTTGGCCAAAGCCCCTCCTTCCGCCCGTCCATCCGGACCGAGCAGCCGAAGCTCGCTGGAACTCCGGTCCGTACCGTAGGCCTGTACGGCAATATGTGCGCCGTCCGGCGAAACCTCGAACTGTCCGACCTGCTTGCTGACCGTTTCCGGCCGGCTCTGCCCTGGCTTGAACTTCTTGAGCCGTCCCTGATCATCCAGGTAATAAACCGAGCCTTGGCTAACTCCGAATTCCGTAAACAGCTCAACGTCCGGGTCTTCCAGTTCCAGCTTGGCCACCGTTCCGTCCGTGCCGATCCGCCAGATGTCCCCTCGGCCCGTCTGAGCTCCGGCCGCCAGAATGTAGCTATCCGGATCAAGCCAGCCGCCAAGCTCCATAACGTTTGGCAGCTTAATTTCGTTAACGATCCCGGTCTCCCGATTCTTCATATAGTTACGGGCTGTGTATTTGTCCGCCCATTCCTGGATCAAGCTGAACCGCCCATCCGGCGAGACCTGCTCTTTCGTTACGGTCAAATCGCCCGGTTGAAGGGGGGCGGATTCCTCCTGCTTGTCTCCGGACGCCAAATCAACAACCGATGTCGTATAAACATATTCCGGTTCCTTCGCCGCAGTCCCCGCTTTGGACGGCTTGGTGGTCATAATCTTGAGCGCATCATCCGAAACCCAGGTTTCGATGCTGGCCCCCTCCAGACGGTGAATCCGCTGGACGGAAACGGCCTGATGCTCCTGCTTGACCGAACCCTCCACGACCGTCAGCTGGCGTTTGCCTGTGGGGCCCTGCCCCTCCGACGCGCCCGGCTTCGTGGAATTGTCGCCTGAACCGCTGCCCGTCAGATGATGCTGCAGCGGCGGCTGGCAGGCCGAAAGACCGGCCGCCAAAGCGGTAACGAACAACAGCAATGCGGCGCGTCTCTTCTGTAGCTTGTTCATGCTGCAGGCTCCCTCCCTTCCTTCATTCCTCCAATTTCGCCTTGATGCCTCAGTATAAATCTTCTCTATCTCCAAACCGTCTCCGGATTGTAACCGACTTGTAAACAAAACAAAGAAATCATAGGGAACCTGGCGGATCGCCCGGAAGCTCAAGGATAAACCGCGAGCCGTCAGGCCCGGATTCGGCGAGCCTGACGGAGCCGTTCTGCTTCTCCGCCAGGCTTCTGACCAGCGGCAGTCCGAGACCCGTCCCGCCGGTCTCCCTGGAGCGGTCTGTACTGACCGTAAAGAAGGGGTCAAAGATCCGGCTCTGCAGCTCAGCCGGAACGCCGATGCCGTTATCGGCCACCTCAATAATGGCGATGTGTTTGCCCTCAGCCGTTCGCTCGGTCCTGCTCGACAAAATCACCTTGCCGCCGGGACGATTATACTTAACCGCATTATCGAGCAGGTTAGTGACCATATGCATCACGTTCTCCGGGTCCGCCCATGCCGTTCCCTCCGTCAGCCGAGCTTCCAGCACAATCTTCCGGTTCTCGGACTTGAGGCGAAGCCGCTCAAGCGCTTCCTGAAGCAGCGGCCGGAGCGATACCCGCTCGGCATGAGTCTGGAAGTCGTAAATATCCATGGAGGAAAGCTTCAGCGCCTTCTCCACCAGCCCGTACAGCCGCTCCGCTTCTTTGGCGATTTGGGTTCTGGCTTCCTCCAGCAGCTTCGGATCATCGCTGTACATGCCCAGCAAATCGGAATAAGCGATGATGGACGTCAGCGGCGTCTTCAGTTCATGGCTGATGTTGCCGATGAACTGCTTCTGTTGCTGCTCGAGCTCCCTTAATCTGGCGATGGCCGCCAGCAGCTTCTGCTGCTCCTCATTCAGCTCACTGACATAAGCTGAAATGCTCCCGCTCATGTCGTAGATGCCTTCGGCCAACTCGCCGAATTCATCTTGCCTCCGCACCGGAGGCGCATCCAGATAATGCCCTTGACCAATCTGCTTTGCGGCCAAATTCAGCCTGGTCAAGACGGAAATCTGGCGCCAGACATACAGATAGCCGACTACAAAAGCTGCCGCCAGCACCGCGGCCCCGGTCACGATAAACAGGCTGCGGATCCGCCGGTAAAAAGCATTTTGTTCCCGTAAGGAGCTGTGAAACTGTACGGTGCCCAGTAATTCGTCCGCATTATAAAGCGGAGCCAGATACAGCAGCTGGTCGCCTTCCGTAATATAAGCCGACTGTCCCTTGACGGTATAAGCCAGCGCATCCTGAACGTCAGTCAAAGGCTGGATCGGCAGCGAGGTAGCGGCAAACTCGCCGCCTGCATGGTACAGAGTGACAGGCATGCCGCTTTGCTCGCTCAGATCAACGGCCAGCCGCTGGGCGTTCCGGTCCATGAATTCATCCGGAGGTATGTGTTCGCCGGTCAAATACTCCTCCCGGACCCGCAGATTGGCCGAATCCGCCTGATGAGCGAAATTCTGCTCCAGCCGAACCCGCTGATCCTCCCGGATGCCGGCCAGCACAAGCGTGCTGAGCAGGACGAGCACCGAGGCGAGCAGCAGGGCCAGCAGCAAGGAGATTTTCCCTTTAAGCCCCAGCCGGAGCTTCCTGCGGGGAACAGCCGCAGAGGTCATGTCAGAGCCCTCGTGCTTTTATAGCCTACCCCGTATACGGTTTGAATCAGGTTCTGCCATTCTCCCAGCTTCTTGCGCAGCCTCTGGACATGAATATCCACCGTACGTGTTCCGCCCGCAAAATCCATCTCCCAGACCTGCTCGAGCAGCGCTTCCCGCGAATAGACCCGTTCCGGGTGCCGAGCCAGCAACACCAGCAGATCAAACTCCTTCGGAGTCAGATCAATAGGCACGCCGCCGATTCGCACCATCCGGCTGAACGGCTCAATGGACACCCCGCCGAGCACGATAGACTCCTCATCCGTTCCACTGCGGCCGGAAGGCTCTGACTTCCGCCGCCTGGACAACGCCTTCACCCGGGCTACCACCTCCCGGATATCAAACGGCTTGGTCATGAAATCATCCGCTCCAAGCTCCAGGCCCAGCACTTTATCGACAATATCATTCTTTACGGTCAGCAGCAGCACGGCAGGCCGGTTACGCTCATCCAGCTTGCGGCACACCTCGTATCCGCTTAGCTTGGGCATCATGACATCAAGCACCATGACGTCCGGATTAAAGGAGGCCACCTTCTCGAGGGCTTCTTCACCGTCTCCGGCCGTCTCCACCTCAAAGCCTTCCCGCCCGAGAGCATAAGCGACAGCGCTCGAAATGCTGATTTCATCGTCTACAACTAGCACTTTAATCATGTTAATTGCCCCTTTAAACCTAATATATGTATGATTTTTTTTAAAAAAAGAGCCCCACCCTTGTCGGTAACTAGACGAACCCAGGCGTAAAAAAGTTGTGCCCTTTGTTGCTCCCACCATCTATTCCTTATCTTGCGCTTTATTCTGGAAATTTACTTAGTAGTGATTTTAATCCGCTTCAACCGGAAAATAGATATTTTTTTTGGAAAAACTATTGCGGAGGCACCCTCTCAGAAGTATTGTAATCAGGAAGCTAAATCCAGGAGGAGCCATGATGGGAAAACGAATTTATGCTCTTTTTCTAATTGCCTTTTATTCTCTCCAATTTGGCTCGGAGCTCTTATTATCCTCTGATATCCCCGTCCAAATCACCAGCCTTCAATTGGGGTACTTTGCCGGGTTCACCCTTTTGTCCCTATTCTTATTCTTGCAATTTTCACCCAACACCTCATCCAAAACCGCTTGGGTCGTTACTTTGATTTTTACGCTCGTTTGGTTCATGTCATTAATCAATGTCTTTAAATTATTCTCTCCGCCGGTGAATTTAATCATCATGAATAGCCTTGCTCTTCTTACACCGGTGACCCTCCTGCTTACTTTTTGGCTGAAGCACGGGAAAGAGTAACCCTCCGAACCTCGGCATGCAAAAAAAACGCCTCAATCGGGCTATGGCTATAGACTATAACCCAACCCGGTTGAAACGTCCTTTTAACTTTTGTCTTCATCTTTACCTTTAATCGCCAGCCCTATTTCTGGTTCCCTTATTCCTTCGTCACCAGCTTCAGCGGTGCCGGAATGGATTTCTCGACTGTTTTGCCCTGCAGCACGTCGCGCGCCGCCTGGACGGCCATTTGGCCGATCAGTTCAGGCTGCTGAGCCACCGTTGCGGTCAGCTTGCCGTCCTTGATCGCTTTCAGGGCATCATCGCTGCCGTCAAAGCCGATAACCGGGATGTCCTTGCCTGAGCTGCGAATCGCTTCGATCGCGCCAAGCGCCATTTCATCGTTCTGGGCAAACACCGCCTGAACGTCCGGATGCGCCTGGAGCAGGTTCTCCATCACGTTGAGGCCTTTGGTGCGGTCGAAATCGGCCGCCTGGGAAGCCACAACATTCAATTCGGTATCGGCCACCTCATGGAAGCCCTGACCGCGTTCACGGGTTGCGGAAGCGCCGGCTACGCCTTGCAGCTCAACAACTTTGGCACCTTTGCCCACCAGCTGAGCCAGGTATTCCGCAGCCATTTTACCACCTTTGACGTTATCGGAAGCGACAAAGGCTTTAACGTCGCCTTTATCGGCCGAACGGTCGATCGTAATAACCGGAATGCCCAGGTTGTTGGCATTCTCGACTTCCGTCGAAATCGCCGCCGAATCGGTCGGATTGATCAGCAGGGCGCTGACGCCTTTTTGAATCAAATCCTCCACGTCGTTGGTCTGTTTCGCCGAGTCGTTCTGCGCATCCACCACAATCGTTTCGATGCCCTGCTTCTTGGCTTCGGCTACTACGCCGTCTTTCAAAGAAACGAAGAACGGATTATCCTGCGTTGAAATGGACAGGCCAATCTTCATCTGCGTCAAATCCCCGCCGGTCTTCGGTTTGGCCCAGCTAGGGGGCTGCATGGAGCAGCCGGTCGTTAGCACAAGCAGCAGCGCTGCGATTAATAACGTTAACTTTTTCATCGTTTAATCTCCCCTTTATGCGGATTTCTTCCGGTCGATGAGTACGGCGATCAGGATCACGATCCCTTTGACCACCATCTGGTAGAAGGAAGAGACGCCGAGCAAGTTCAGCCCGTTGTTCAGAATGCCGATGATCAGCACGCCGATCAAGGTGCCGACGATGCGGCCGCGGCCGCCGGACAAGCTGGTGCCGCCGAGAACAACCGCCGCGATGGCGTCAAGCTCGTAAGAAGTGCCGGCTGTCGGCTGGGCCGAATTCAGACGGGACGTCAGAATAGCGCCCGCAAGCGCGGAGAGCAGGCCAGCCAGCGCGTAGATCATGATTTTGACGCGGGATACTTTGATGCCGGATACGCGGGCCGCTTTTTCGTTGCCGCCGATCGCGTACGTTTTGCGTCCGAAGGACGTTTTATGCAGAACCACCCACAGGATGGCAAAAGTAATAATCATCGTAACGGCCGGTACTGGAATGCCGAATTGATAACCGCGGCCAAACAGCTGGAACGCCATGCTGTCGCCAAGCCCCGTAATCGGGTTACCGTTTGTGTAGACAAGCGTCAAACCTCTGAAGATGGTCATGGTTGCCAAAGTAGCGATAAATGGAGCCATTTTACCCTTGGTGATCATGAGGCCGTTGACCGCTCCCATAACCCCACCGGCCAGACAGCCGACGATGATCGCGAGAACAGGATCAAGACCTGAAACCATCAGATTAGCGATAAAAGCACTGGATAAAGCGAGTATCGATCCAACCGACAAGTCGATGCCGCCTGTCAGAATGACGAAGGTCATGCCAAATGCGATCAGCGCGTTAATCGAAACCTGACGCAGCATATTGAGTATGTTAAGCGGTTCCAAAAAGCTAGGATTCAATACCGAAACGATGATGACCAATATGATCAGGCCCAGCAGCGGTCCAAGCTTTTGCGTCACCTGAGACAACTGAAATCCTTTGCTTGTTTTTGCTTCATTCATTGTCGACATGTTATTGTCCCCCCGTAGCGAGTGTCATGATTTTCTCCTGCGTAGCTTCTTCCCTGCTCAGTTCGCCCGTGATCCGGCCTTCGTGCACAACCACGATCCGGTCGCTCATGCCGAGCACCTCCGGCAGCTCCGACGATACCATGATGATAGCGACGCCGTGTCCGGTCAGTTCGTTCATCAGCTGGTAGATTTCCCGTTTGGCGCCAACGTCAACCCCGCGGGTCGGTTCATCCAGAATGAGCACTCTCGGACCGATGCCAACCCATTTGGCGATGACCACCTTCTGCTGATTGCCGCCGGACAGGTTGCCTGCCGCCGTTTCGGACGTGTGGGTTTTGATGCGCAGCCGCTTGATCAGCATATCAACGAACGATTTCTCCTTCTGAGCCGAGATCAGCCCTTTGGAGGTAAAGCTCTTCAGGCTTGGCAGCACCATATTCTCACGGACGGAAAAATCCAGGATCAACCCTTCATCCTTCCGGTCCTCCGTAATAAAACCGATGCCAAGCTTCACCGCGTCGTCCGGCTTGCGGATCGCGGCTTTCTTGCCGAACAGCGTCACCTCGCCGCGGTCGAGCGGATCGAGCCCAAACAAGGCGCGCATGATTTCCGTGCGTCCCGAGCCCATCAGCCCGGAGAAACCGACAATCTCGCCCTCATGAACCTTAAAGCTGATGTCCTCGAACAGCCCTTTGCGGGAAGCGTGCGCCACCTCAAGCGCCACTTTGCCGGGATTCGGCGTCCGCGCCGGATAACGTTCCGTCAGCTCGCGGCCAACCATTTTTCGTACCACTTCGTCGAAGTTTGTGTCTGGAATCGCTTGGGTATCGACCGTTCTGCCGTCCCGCATCACCGTAATCCGGTCGCAGATTTCGAAGATTTCCTCCATCCGATGGGAAATGTAGACGATGGAGACGCCTTCTTTCTTCAGAGAGGCTATCACCTCAAACAGCTTGCGGATTTCCCGTTCGGTCAGCGCCGACGTTGGTTCATCCATAATGATGACCTTGGTTTCCGTCAGAAGCGCTTTGGCGATTTCGATCATCTGCTGCTGGCCCACCGAACACTCTCCGGCTTCGGCGTTGAGCGGAATGTCCACGGACAACTTGCGGAACTGCTCGGCTGCAAGCGCCTTCATTTCCTTCTCTTTCAAAAGCCCGAAGGACGACGACATCTCGCGCCCGATAAACAGGTTCTGCAGCACGGTCATATCCGGCCATACGTTCAGTTCCTGATGGATAAAAGCAATGCCCGCTTTCTCCGCTTCCTTCGGATTCGAGAAGTACGTTTCTTTGCCGTCAATCGTAATTGTCCCGGCGTCTTTCACGTACAGGCCGGTCAATATATTCATCATCGTCGATTTCCCGGCCCCGTTTTCGCCCATCAGCGCGTGAACCTCGCCCGGCTCCAGATCAAAATTCACGCCGGACAAAACCTGGTTACTGCCAAATGCTTTATGAATGCCTTTCATTTCAATACGCATAACGGCTCCTCCTTATTTCCCGAAATTAACGCCCGCCTGCAAAATCACGTTTGCATACGGCTTGGCTTCACCCGTGCGGATCACGGCTTTGGCCCTGCGGGTCAGCTGCTTGAACTGCTCATGCGGGCAGTACTCCAGCTCGGCTCCCGCAAATTTATGTTTCATATATTGAAGCGCTTGCGGATTATCGGCTTCCATTTCCTCCGCCAGCACTACTTTCTCCACAACCATATCCTCGGCCACCGCATTGACGGTGTCTTCGAAGCTTGGCGACCCTAGCGTCAGCGCCAGGTCGATTTTGGGGACCCCGTCCGGAACGGGTAATCCCACATCGGCAATCACAATGGTATCGGTATGGCCGAGATCGGCCAGCACTTTGGCAATATGACTATTTAATATTCCCAATTTCTTCATCTTACATCTGCTCCTCTACCTCTTGGCGCTGCGGCATTCCGCCCTGTGCTCCGAAACGGGTCACGGACAAGGAGGCAGCACGGTTGGCAAAACGCACGCTGTCATAAACCGGTTTGCCTTCGGCCAGCGCCACCGCAAACGCCGCGTTAAACGTATCGCCCGCCCCCGTCGTATCCACCACTTCCACCTTGTAAGAAGGCACCAGCACTTCCTGCACGCCGTCGAAATAACGTACACCATTGCTGCCTTCGGTAATAAACAGCTTGTTCGGATATTTCCGGAGGGCTTCGGCTATGCTGAGATCTTTGAACAGAATCTTCGCTTCGTGTTCGTTTGGCGTGATGTACGCCGCATTGTCGATGACCTCCTGCGGGATCGGCCTTGCCGGAGCCGGGTTCAGCAGCAGCGGGATGCCCAGCTGTTTAGCCAGCCGGCTGACGTAAACCACTGTCTCTTCGGGAATCTCCTGCTGGATCAGCACCATATTCGCGCCGCTGAACGCGTCCACTGCCCTGGAGCTGATATAAGCCGGCGTTACCTCATCATTGGCGCCTTTCACAACCACGATGCTGTTGTCGCCTTCCGCCAGAATGATATGCGCGGTTCCGCTTTCGCGATGTGTAACCGGTTCCACATACGTTACAGAAACTCGGTTGCTCTTGAAGTTCTCCAGAATCTGATCGGCAAACTGATCGTCGCCCACGCGGCCCACCATCGTTACCTCTGCGCCAAGCCGCGCAGCCGCTACGGCCTGGTTGGCTCCCTTGCCTCCGGGAACCGTCTTGAAGCTTTCGCCGAGAACCGTTTCACCGGCTCCCGGACGTTTGGATGCCGTCACTACAAGATCTACAGCAGAGCTGCCTACCACTACGATATTTGCCATGTTATTCTTCCGCCTTTCTCGTCGTATCCCGTTCGGTAAACGTTACGGGCATTTGAATTGTAGTTTGATCAATAGGTTTATTCTCCATAAATGCTATCAGCAGTCTGGCAGCCGCCCTTCCCATATCGTAAGCAGGCTGGCGGACCGTCGTCAGCGAAGGGTTCAAAATCCGGCTGAGCGGCACATCGTCATACCCGATGATCTGCACGTCTTCCGGCACTCGCTTGCCCAGCCGCAATGCCTCATGCAGCACGGCTGCCGCCACGATGTCGTTGCTGGCGATGACCCCGTCCGTATCCGGATATTGGCTGAACAACTGCTCGGCCCAGGTTCCCGCTTCCATAAAGGAAAAAGAAGAAGTCTGGATGACATTGTACGAAATCCCCTGCTCCTTCAGCATATCCACGGCGCCTTTGTAACGGTCCTGTGCCGGACGGATATGTTTGGGTCCCTGCATGACCGTTACACGGCGGCTGCCCCGGGCTACAAGCTCGCGGGCGGCGATTCGGCCGCCTTCCCGTCCGTCGGAATAAACCGACGGGCTGTCGTCCACCGTCCGATCCAGAAACACCACCGGGATCTCCAGCTTCCGGTAGGTATCCGTGTCCGGATAGTTGGTGGAAGCGATGACGCCGACCACGTTATTTTGCACAAAGGTCTGGATGTATTCCTGCTCTTTATCCCGGTCCTCGTCACTGTTGCCGAAGATGATGCGGTAATCGTTCTCCTGCATTTCATCCTCCACCCCGCGGGCCAGCTCAGGGAAAAACGGGTTCGTGATATCCGGCAGCAAAAGGCCGGTCAGCTTTGATTTTTTCTTATAAAGAGATCTCGCGACCTCATTAGGTGTGTATTGGAGTTCTTTGATAGCGGTTTCAATATTGCGGCGGGTATCTTCATGGACATAACCTGTTCCGTTGATCATCCGCGACACCGTCGCTACCGAAACGCCTGCCTGTTTAGCTACATCTCGAATCGTTGCCATAGCTGTTCTCTCCTTGTTAGGAAACACCGTATGGAACCGGTTACACAGTTAAGATAACATATCGTTTGAACGTTGGCAAGAGGGGGGTTGAAAGCATAATTTGGAAAATGTTTAAATTTATCCGGAGGCCGGTAAGCCTGGGCCAGCTCCTGCGTGATAAAATAAACGGAGCACCGGGCAAGTTGATTACATGGTACTTTTTTAAGCTCAAGGAAACAACGGACAACAACAATAAAGGAGAGTGGGCAAGCATGAACACGGAACTGAAAATCATGTCTTTCAATATACGCACGCTGCACGGGGATGATGGAACGGTTAACTGCTGGGATAACCGGAAAAACCGGGCCGTGCGGGTGATCGACGCTTTTGCGCCGGACGTCGTCGGCCTGCAGGAAGCCTACGAGGCTCAAACCGATTATCTGCTGAAGCACTCCCGTCTGCCATACCGGTCTATCGGCACCTCCAGACTCGGAGATACAAGCGATGAATACGTCAATATCCTATATCGGACGGATAAGTTCGACGCCGTTCAAGCGGGCCAGTTCTGGCTTAGCGAAACGCCGGATGTCCCCGGCAGCCGCAGCTCTCTGGACTCCGACTATCCCCGCATCTGCACTTGGGTTCGTTTGCAGGCCAAGGACGGCAGCGCTGATATTTATTATTTTAATATCCATTTCGCACTGAAAGAGGCCGCCCAGGTTCAGGCCGCCAAACTGATGCTGGAGCGGGTCGGGCAGATTGCCGGTTCAACCGGACTTCCAGTCTTTATCGGTGGAGACTTCAATTCCACGGAACAAGGCGAAGCTTACCTTCTTCTGCAGGGCTCCGATTTCACCGATACCTGGACGCAGTCGGGGCAGGATCTGGCTGGTACCTGCACCTTCGGCAATTACACAGGCGATACGGACGGACCACATATCGACTGGATTTTTCAGCGCGGCGCGGGTCCTGTGAAATCGATTGTCATCAACCGCTGGAACGAAGACGGCCTCTACCCGTCGGATCATTATCCCGTGGAGCTTACGGTTGAAATTCCGGGGCGGTAGAATAACCGGATGTCCTTTCTGTCCTGCCCCGTTAAATCCGAACTTTTCCTATCGGCCAGCTTAGAAACCGGAACAGAAAAGAGCCGCTGGCGGAACGAAATCCGCAGGGGCTCTTGCTTTTTTTTCCTCTTAATCGTTTCGGGTCAAAGCCTGCTGAAGCGGGTTAAGTAACGTTCGCCCCAGCGTTATTGTCGTGTCTCTTCTGAATCTCATGCACGCCCATAATGACCGCCACCAGCTCATAATCATTCAACAGCTCGCTGGAATTGCTGAGTTCGTAAGCGCTCGCCGAAAACCAGCCGCTCACCTTGGCGAACCGGGCTACGACGCCGTAATCATTGACGACCTCATATTCCTTGGAGAAAGCCGGGGATAAAATATCGTACTCCCCCCTCCCGTTCGTTTCGTAGGTGTATTTCTTGCTGAAGAAGGTAAAGCGGCTTCTCAGCTTGCCCAATGTATTTCCGTGGACGTCCTGAACCTCCCAGCGGCCGGAGAAAAAGGGGAATCTCCCGCTGCATACTTGTACGCCATTCCCGTAAACCTCAATCGACGATCCAAAAGCGCTCTTCAAATTCAGATAACCAACCCGCTCATTCCGTTCGTTCAAAATTTCCGTTTCGCCGGCATTAAAAAAATTATCGCGGAAATATAAGTTCATCAGCCTCACCTCCATATATCCATCATAAATATATAAATAAATATATAAAGTTATACGAAAGCCCTGAGCTAAGGTTACATTTTTATCCAATAAACAGGCAGGCCTATCACTCAGCAGTTAAGCGGAATGCAGCACACGCATCGCATTCATCACAGCAAACACCGTGACACCGACGTCCGAGAAGACGGCCTCCCACATCGTCGCAAAGCCGAAAGCGCCCAGCAGCAGAAAGACCGCTTTTACACCGAACGCAAAAATAATATTCTGCCAGACAATCCGCCGCGACCGCTTGGCAATCCGAATGGCATCGGCGATTCTGGAAGGTTTATCGTCCATAATAACGATATCCGCAGCTTCAATCGCCGCATCCGAACCCAGACCGCCCATTGCGATGCCAATATCGGCCCGGGCCAGCACCGGCGTATCATTAATGCCGTCCCCGACAAAGATGACCTTGTCTTTAGCAGACTTCCGCTCCATCAGCCGTTCTATTTGGGCGACTTTCTCTTCCGGTAAAAGCTCGCTGTGAACCTCGTCGATGGCCAGCTGACCGGCCACGGCTTCGGCCGTGGCTTTCAAGTCGCCCGTCAGCATCACCATTCTCTTGATGCCCAGCTGTTTAAGCGAATGGATCGCTGAAGCCGCATCGGCTTTGATTTCGTCCGCAATAACTATATAACCCGCATATTGTCCTCCTACAGCGATGTGTACGGCCGTACCTGTAATATCAGGTTGGACAAACGAAATCTTTGCCCTCTTCATCAGCTTCGCGCTGCCCGCCAGCACCTTGTTCCCTTCAACCGCTGCCTCAACACCAAAGCCGGAGATCTCGTTCACTTCGCTAACGCCCCACTCCTGCAAACTTCCCTGAAAGGCGTTTCGGATCGATTCGGCAATCGGGTGATTGGAATGCAGCTCCGCATAAGCCGCATATTTGAGCAGTTCCTCTTGGGCCCACCCTTCTTCCGGAACAATCGCCGTGACCTGGAAAGTCCCTTGAGTCAGTGTGCCGGTTTTATCAAAAACCACATATTTCACGGCATTTAAAGCCTCCAGGTAATTGCCGCCTTTAACCAGCACCCCCTGCCTGGATGCTGCACCAATCCCGCCGAAGAATCCCAGCGGAATCGAAATGACCAAAGCACACGGACAGGAAATAACCAGAAATACCAAGGCACGGTACAGCCAATCCGAGAATTCGGCACCGTCCATCACAAGCGGCGGAACCACGGCCAGCAGCAGGGCCAGAGCGACAACAAAAGGCGTATATATCCGGGCGAACCTGGTGATAAAGTTTTCGGTCTTTGCCTTCTTGCTGCTCGCATGTTCTACCAAATCCAGAATTTTGGCCACGGAGGATTCCCCGAATGTTCGGGTGACCTCCACCGTGATCATCCCGTTTTTGTTGATGAAACCGGCCAGCACCTCCTGTCCTGCAGTGACCTCTCTTGGCACGGATTCACCGGTTAACGCGGAGGTATCCACCCTCGTGCTGCCCTCCCTGATGATTCCATCCAGCGGTACCTTCTCGCCGGGCTTCACCAGGATATAGCTTCCTGCTCCTACCTCTTCAGGCTGGACACGTCTGATTTCGCTGCCGGCCTTCAAATTTGCAAAATCCGGCCGGATATTCATCAGCGAAGTAATCGATTGGCGCGAGCGGTTGACGGCCAGCCGTTGAAACAGCTCCCCCACCTGGTAGAAGAGCATGACGGCCACTCCCTCCGGGTATTGGCCAATAGCAAATGCTCCAAAGGTCGCCACGGACATCAGGAAATATTCATCAAAAATCCGGCCTCGACCCATATTCTTCAGCGCCTGCAGAAGAACATCGCCGCCGATGAGCAGGTAAGCTGCCGCAAACCAAAGAAACGCTAACCAGCCCGAGAAATCCGCCAGCATACCTGTGGCTGTAATCAAGGCACCGGCTGCAAGACGAAAGATCAGGATCTTGCCAATGACTTGGCTAATAGACGAGCTTTTCCCTTCGGATCGACCGGAGCTGCCGGCTTGTTCCCCGCTTCCATTCCCCTCCTTCAACTGCAGTTGAATTCGAGGCTCCAGCTTTTTAATGGCTTCAACCGCAGCTTCCCGAATTCTCCCCGTATCCCCCAGTGCGGTTTCTAACGAGAGGGTTTGGGTCATATAGTTGACTGAACAGTTCGATACCCCAGGAAGCCTACTCACCCCATCTTCAACCTTTCTGGCGCAATTGGCACAGTCCAGACCGACCAGCAGGTATTGCTGTTTAACGGTTTCCTTGGCTTGCTGCATCTTTACGGCACCTTCCTTCGCTTCTAACGCTAATATATGAACAATTGTTCATATGTTCTTTTATTATTATATTCTTGCCTTTCTTTTGCGTCAATGAATCGGTATAATTTGATGAGAAATCATCAAGCTTGAAGAATCTGCATTTCTTAATATGGGTAGGTGAGATTATGAAATATGAAGAAATAACGGCAGAGGAATGCGATCTTACCTGCAACGGAACGGATGGTAACCTGCAGACGGTGAAATCCGCTATGCTGAAAGGAGACTCTGCCGTCCAGATGGCTGATTGGTTTAAAGCATTCAGCGATCCGACTCGGATCAGAATCGTAGATGCCCTACGGCAGAAAGAGCTTTGCGTTCATGATTTGACCGTGCTGCTGGAAATGGGGCAATCCGCTGTCTCTCATCAGCTGCGTTATCTGAGAAATTTACGAATCGTAAAGCGGCGCAAACTGGGGAAAACCGTCTTTTATTCCCTGGATGATACGCATATTGAGCAAATTTTCGTACAAACCCTTCAGCATATTACGCACGAATGAAAAGGAAGAGATAACGATGGCGAGACCAAGAGAATTTGACCAGCAGCAGGTGCTCGATAAAGCGCTGGACCTGTTCTGGAGCAAAGGATTCGAGAAAACGTCCATTCAGGACTTAGTGCAGCATACCGGCGTTCATCGCGGCAGCCTTTACGATACATTTGGCGACAAAAATCAGCTGTTCGCAGCGTGCCTGGAACGTTTCCACGCGCTGTATAAGGATCATCTGTTCCTGATTTTGAAGGAGTCCGGAGAACCTCGGGAAATTCTTGAACATTTTTTTGATGAGCTGATCAGTGTGGCTATGAATAACGATGACCAGCGCAGAGGCTGCTTTATTACCAATACCTCCATGGAATTGGGGTCTGTAGATACGCAGATCTCTTCACGTATCGGAATTTATTTTCAAGATATGGAGGCCCGCTTTAAGGATTTCCTCCAGCGTTCCCAGCCATCCGGTGCTCTCAATGACAACTTAAGTATCGATGAAATGGCGCGGTTTCTGCTGAGTACAAGACAAGGATTATTGGTGCTGGGCAAAACGTCGCCGGACCGCAGCCTATTGGAGGATGCAAGCAAGGTCGCGGTCTTCGCGGTCATGAAACCGAACAAATAAAATACTTGACCGATCGTTCTTGAATGAAGTATCCTATCTACGTGGCCGCTAAGGCTAAACTTCATTTAATTTAAGAATGGTTGTTCTTTAATTGACGAACTTATATCTCTGATTCTTATGGGCGCCCCTTAAGCATCAGATTCTTTTTCCTCGATTTAAGAACGATCGTTCCAGAAAAGGAGATCATCATTATGGACATTTCGAATCAAACCGCTCTCGTTACAGGCAGTAACCGGGGATTAGGCAAGCATTTGGCGCTTGAGCTTCTGGCCAGGGGAGCTAAGGTATATGCAGGAGCAAGAAATCCAGCTTCGGTAGATATACCGGGAGCCATCCCACTGCAGCTGGATATTACAGATCCTAAGTCTGTAGCTGAAGCAACCGCAGCAGCGGGAGATGTGACGCTTCTGATCAACAATGCCGGCGTATCTACGGGCGCCTCCCTCCTTACAGGCGACCTTGCGGATATCCATCTGGAATTCGATACCCATTTCTTCGGCACACTGTCTATGATTCGGGCTTTCGCACCGGTAATGGAGAAGAATGGCGGAGGCTCTATTCTGAATATCCTATCCGTGTTGTCATGGCTGAGCTTAGGGAGTTTAGGCGCGTATTCATCAGCCAAATCGGCAGCATGGGGATTGACGAACGACCTGCGCTTGAACCTTGTGCCCAAAAATATCAGAGTTGCTGCACTCCATGTAGGTTACATGGATACGGACATGACAGCCGGCATTACTGCGCCTAAATTAGCCCCGTCGGATATCGCCAAAATCGCGGTCGACGGCATGGAAGCGGATCTCTATGAAATTCTGGCCGATGAGCTGAGCAAGCAGGTTCAGCAGGGTCTTGCCGGGGGCGTTGCTGCGCTGTATCCGGGTTTGTCTAAATAAGGGGAGCATTCTGATCTGCCCCATCTTGAACTTGAACTTGAATTTGAACTTGAACAGCCCGACACCAATAAAGGTGCTTCCCCCCTTGCGGAGGAAGCACCTTTGCTGCATAGAACCAAACGGCCTGATCAGCCTGTCTCACAGATTACAGTGATTTCAATATTCAATTTCTTTGACATTCAGCAGCGATTCAACAACGGCTTTGTCCGTTTTAATCTTGCTGCCCGGGGTCTGGATTTCCGGATCATGTTCGCTTCGTCCCTCTTGCGGCTCTGTATAGGAATGATCACGCATGGCATCCTGCCCGTTAGCTTCAAACGGCTGCCCAGATTTCTGCCCAGATTCTGGCATCCTGGATTCTCCTTTCAGGGGAGTTTCTCTTGTTCATCCTAGTTACGACGCTACTTATTATTTACCCATTCCCATCCAGTCGATGCATCACTCATAAAAATCAAAACAATCCCACAGCCGAAGGCCGCAGGATTGCAAAGGATTGTGAAGAATTGCGTAGGATTCTTTTCTCTAGGCTTTGACCCAAAATGATGTTATAAACACTTGCTCAAAGCCAAGCAAACGCATATTCTCATGGCTGACAGAGCCAAACTCCACATCGGTATATACCGATTCTAAGCCCAGCCTTGCTGCTTCAGCCAGACGGTGGGCAATCAAGGCCTTCTGACAGCCCCTTCCCCGGTATTCAGGGAACGTGTAGTCATTGGCCAAATACCCTTCCTGCCCATGTGTAAATAACGAACCTATCCCTGCAATTTCTTCATTAATATAAGCCAAATAGTTCCGAAAATGAGGCCGTACAAAATACGGTTTCTTCCGCTCAAGAATTTCCGGGGACACCCCGCCCATTATTCGGCTGATGCTGTTCAACAGATCGTCGGCCAGCTCCTCATCAACGAACCTTATCTTTACGGAAGCTGCCGGAGCAGTCCGAATGCTGCCGGGATCCGCTTCGAGAAAGGTGAGCTGCTCCGCGCATACAAAACCCTTTTGATACAGGGCACCGCCAATCTCCCCTGTCATCCGCCCCGGCGAGATGTCAAAACAAGGTACGAGATTTCTGCTTTCATATGCCTGCAGAATCAGATCCAGCTTATCCAGATCCGAGGGGCCAAAACCTTTCACGCGGTTATAATACATGGATTCAGGTTCCGTCGTCTCCATGAGCAGTATAGAGTTCCCTATCTCAAGAAGCTCTGGTTTCTTGTCGGACAACGCAAGAGCCCTGGTGGCATTAAACTGGTTCAAACGCAGCTCCATCGCCTCTATTTGTTGAACTTTACGCTCAATTCCTTCTGTCCGCATGTTATCGTTATCCTCCGAATCTGTCCGTTACTCACCCAGCAGCTTCATAAAGTTTGCAGGCAGCATAAACTGCTTGTCGTTAATCATGATCTTCTGCAATTCCTCGGCTTCCGCTTCACTGTTCGCATCCTTCACTTCCTGAATTTCCCGCTGCAGCCGCTCCATCTGATGATCCAGCGCATTCGCCGATTCGGCCGCGGCTTTCAGCTCATTCAGCAGATTCTCTGGGACAGATTTGCTGTATTTGTAGAAAATTTTATGCTCCAGGCTGGCCCAGAAATCCATCGCAATCGTGCGAATTTGGATTTCGACGCATACATGCTCGCAGGTATCGGACATAAAAACAGGAACCTCAACCAGCAGATGCAGGCTGCGGTAGCCGTTGCCTTTGGGGTGCTGAATATAATCCTTGATTTCGAGCACCTTCAAATCATCCTGCTTCTGCAGCATGTCGCTGATGACATAAATATCGGAAATAAACGAGCAGGTGATCCGCAGCCCGGCGATATCCTTGATATTGTCACGGATGCCGGACAGGGAGAAATCGTGATTCTTACGCAGCATTTTATTCATAATGCTCTCGGGCGACTTCAATCTGGACTTCGTATGCTCAATCGGGCTGTGATCATGGAGCGCCTGGAACTCTTCCTTCAGGATGTCGATCTTCGTCTCGATTTCATCCAGCGCAAACTTGTAAATCAGCATAAAACGAGTAATTTCATATCTGAATTTCTTTAATTGATCGATTTGTGTCAAAGCATTCATCTTCAAATATCCCTTCTGCTTCTGTCGTAACCCTCTAATGTAACTATAGCTTAAAACAGCAGGTGAGTTCAATTTTGCCAATGAAAAACAAATGTCAGATACAACCGGTTATAAGTGGTATATTTTGGGTTCGATTGGCTTTATCATTCCCGCTATTGTTGTTATCTGAATTTTGGATTTTAACGAACCACAACCCTTATTCACATTCTTCTTAACCTTAGGTTTTTCTTTTCGTGCTTTAATGGAGTCGAAATATATCAGGGAGACAAGGCGCCATTTAGTGTCATGTGCTGAGGCCGTTACATCGCTAATATTTACTGTTCTCCTGCTATTACTTCGCATTTCCTAAACTCTTGCCTAATCCTCCGAAAAATCGTAAAGTGAAAACAAGATCACGCCATGAGAGGAGCAAACCCTATGGATACAAGATCCTTCACTTATGGAAAAGAGCTCGCGGAGCGCATCGGCCGTTTCACCTCGGAGGATGGGATAATCTCCACAGCCATTCCCGGCTTGACCTTCATCTGCCACTCCCAGGAATTGGAGAAGATCTATTCCGTCTATGAGCCCTCTTTGTGCATTATCGCCCAAGGCTCAAAAATCGTGATGCTTGGTGCGGAAAGCTACCGGTACGATCCGAGCAGCTATTTAACCACGTCTGTCCATTTGCCGATTATCGGCCAAGTGATGGAGGCTTCGCCCGAAGCCCCTTTTTTGAGCCTGCGGCTCAATTTTGATACGGAGCAAATTCTGGATGTTATCCAATCCTCCGGACCGGCCCTTAAGCCCAAACGGGAAACACAGCCGGAGCGGGGCCTTGCGGTCAGCCGGATGAACGAAGCTCTTTATGAAGCGGTTCTGCGTTTGGTGAAGCTGCTGGACTCCCCTATCGACATTCCGGTGCTCGCTCCTTATGTCATTCGGGAGATTCTGTACCGGCTGCTTCAGAACGAACACGGCAGCAGCATTCAGCAGTTTACCCTGATCAGCAGCCACGCCCAGCGTATCGCTCAGGTCATCGAACGGATGAAATCCGATTTCACGCAGCCGCTGCGTATGGATGAGCTGGCGGCGGCGGCGGGAATGAGCGCCTCTTCCTTCTTCGCTTATTTCAAAGAGGTGACGGCCATGAGCCCGCTCCAATACCAGAAACAGCTGAGATTGCAGGAAGCGCGACGCCTTCTTCTCTCGTCGCAGATGGACGCCGCCGAAGCGGCCTTTCAGGTCGGCTACGAAAGCGCGACTCAATTCAGCCGCGAATATGCGCGGTTCTTCGGCCAGCCGCCGATCCGGGATATTCGCCGGTTTCGAAGCTCGCTGCAGCTTACAGAATCGTTATCTTAGTCATAAAGGAAGTGTACCCTGTTGGAATGGACATTGAAGAGCTTCGAGCAATTAACAGGAGCCGAGGTCTACCGCATTCTTCAATTACGTGTGAATGTGTTTATGTTGGAGCAGAACTGCCTTTACCCTGAAGTGGATGATAAAGATCAGGCCAGTCATCACCTGTTCCTGGAAGCAGATGGCAAGCTGGCCGCTTACTGCCGGCTGCTGCCGCGCGGGATCTCTTATCCTCAGGCTTCGATTGGCCGGGTGCTGGTCAATCCTCCTTACAGGGGACGGGGTCTGGCCCAGGAGCTGATGACCCAGGCTCTCGCTTTCCTTACCGGGGAGTGGGGAGAAAGCGAGGTGAAAATCCAGGCCCAGCATTATCTGGAGAAGTTTTACGGCTCCTTCGGCTTCCGGCCTGTTTCGGACGTTTATCCGGAGGATGGCATCCCGCATGTGGATATGGTTTTGAGGCTCTAAAAGCAGCTACACCCTTTAGAAGGAAAAGGCACATGCTTACCGCGGCTTGCCGGCTGCCGATTCACTCTAAAGGGTGTTATATCAAAGCATGAGGCTTTTAGGGCCTCATGCCATAGATTTTTTACTGTTGTTTCAATTGTTGTTGCACTTGTTGTTGCACTGCTGTTGCACTTGTTGCTGCACTGTTAGTTCGACTTGTTGCTGCACTGTTAGTTCGACTTGTTGCTGCACTGTTAGTTCGCTGGTATTTCACTGTTTGCTGCAAGGATCGGTTTCCTCTGCTTCTTAGCGCAAGGTTTTCAAAGCGCCGCTCCAGGCAATAACCTGATCGAGCATGAGGTTGACGTTGGCCGAATGCAGCTCTTGCGGTTTGAACACCGTACCATTCTCGAAATCAGTGAACAAAGAAAGTGTAGGATGAACACGTACATCCGCAATCATCAGTTCGCCCATAATCCCTCTTAAATGTTCAGCTGCACGCGCACCGCCGGTCGAACCATAACTTACGATACCTGCCGCCTTGTTGTTCCAAGCTTCGCGTGCGAAATCCAGGGCATTCTTCAAAGCTCCTGTAATGCTGTGATTGTATTCCTGTACGATGAAGACAAATCCATCCAGGCTTGCGAGCTTCTGATTCCAGGCGGCAATGCCCGGTTCAGAACCGTCCGTTGTACCCAGGAAAGGCAGTTTGAAATCCGAAATGTCGACAATTTCATAATTCGCGTCTCCGCGTTTGTCGGCAATCCCTTTCACCCATTCCCCGACCTGCGGGCTGACTCGGCCTTCACGTGTGCTTCCCAAAATAATACCGATATTCAATTTAGCCATGACCTGTTCCTCCTTGGAATTTGTTCCGAATAGTTTGTTCCAGAAACCCATTACGCCACCACCTCTATAAACGACTACGCCCTTCCCCCGTCCTTAAACGGCTGGAATGAACTTTGAAACCAAACATCTTGTTTCCATTTGTCATTAAGTTACTTTATGTAAGTTATTATATTTTTAATATTTGGTTCCGTCAAGTATGCAATTATTTAAATGTAATGGGATTACATTTTGATTGTCCAATTTATTTGGAAAAATAGAAGCGGCCAAAGTTATTTTGACCGCCTTTGCTGAAGTTATACGAACTACCGAGGGGAACAGACAGGTCTGTACACTAAAGGGAGTACCCTAGAGGGAGTTCACTAACCGTTTAGCCAGAAAGTTTTGAATAAGGCTGACACTCAGCTCCAATTCTTCTTCAAGTGGAAAATGCCCCGTATTCAGCAAATGAACCTCTGTATCTTGCAAATCCCTTTGATAGGCAAGTGCCCCCGCCGGCCCAAAGAAGATGTCATTTCTCCCCCAAGCAACTAACATCGGCGGTTGAAAAGCCTTGAAGTAATCATGCCAGAGCGGATATTGCTTCAAATTATTTTGATAATCATAAAAGAGCGCCAACTGAATATCAGCGTTCCCAGGCCGATCCAGAGTCATTTGATCCATGTTCCATGTATCAGGGCTTATCTCTTCAGGATTGCGGGTTCCGTTCACATATTGATATTTCGTTAGCTCAGGCGTCAGTAATAGAAGGACTTTCTCACGGATTGTACGATCCTCTGGATGGATCCAAAATGCACGAATCGGGTCCCAAGCCGGTTCAAGTCCCTCTTCGTAGGCATTCCCGTTTTGCGAGATGATGGCCTGAATTCGCTCAGGATGCCTGCTCGCCAAACGAAAACCTACCGGAGCGCCGTAGTCATGAACATAAAGGCTGTATGAATTCAGATTTAATTGTTCCACAAAATCGTTGATCAGATCGGCAAGGTTGTCGAACGTATAAGTAAACTCCGAAATGGATGGCTGATCGCTGTTCCCAAAACCCGGATAGTCGGGAGCAATGAGGTGGTATTCGTTCTCCAGTTCTCTGATAAGGTTTCGGAACATATGGGAAGATGAAGGAAATCCATGTAATAAAAGAAGAGTTGGATTCTCCCTGCTGCCCGCTTCCCGATAGAAGATATTCAAACCTTTAACTTTAGCAAATCTGTATTTTACCGTCATAACCCTCACCTTTCCGTGATTGATTTTGGATCCCCAACCAGTTGTGACCCGGTGTCCATATTATACATACAGGTCTGTATAGTTTCAATGGTTTTTTTAGCACAGAATTTCTATTTGCCATTCGTTTTCTAACTAATTATAATATATAGACCGATCTGTATAGTTATGGATTCTTTCGAATGGAGGACATCAGGTGGCTAACAAAAGTAAAAAAGAACATATTCTGCAGGTCGCTTCCGACTTGTTTAATAAACAGGGAATTCGCGCAACCGGCGTAGATCAGGTTGTTTCGGAATCCAATGTGGCCAAGATGACGTTATATAATCATTTTTCATCCAAAGATGACTTGGTGTTGGCTTATATGATGAGACAGGATGAGCAGTGGAGGAAATGGTTCGAGTTCGAGGTCAGTCAGCGCGGAGCAAGTCCAAAGGAGAAGCTGCTTGCTGTATTTGATGTGCTTGGAGAATGGTTTAAGCAATCCGAATTCAATGGCTGTACATTTATTAAGACTGCATCCGAATTTCTGGATCATGCCCACCCTTACTATGAGGCGGCCCATCGTTATAAATCCTATCTTCGCAAATATATCGCTTCACTGATCGAGCCAGCCCCTGCATCTAATTCCGAAGCGTTAGCGGGCGGCTTGTATCTGCTCGTGGAAGGCGCCATTACGACTGCCATGCTGCAAACGGATCCTGAGCCCGCCCTTCATGCTCGCGAAACCGCCCGGGTTCTGCTTGATCATTTCCTTCCTGCCCATTAACGGTTAAGAGCCTTCGGCTAAAAGTTAAGGGCATCCAGGCAGCCCCCCTTCCCTCTTCATCCTATACTTTCTTAATATTATTAAAGAAAAAAATACACTATGATATGCGGATAACGCATCCATAGTGTATTTTTCACAAAATCGAATGAATTTGGATAGCCTTGCTAAACCGTTCAATGGGTCCCCAAAACCATCTCTTACTTATGGTTCTTAGCTGCGCCTGAAAGGTTATTCTTTCACGCCGCCCAAAGCTACACCCGCGATAATATAACGGGATAACAGGAAGTACACCACGAACAGCGGTAAAGCCGTCAGAGCCAGGCCTAAATAGATGGAACCGAACTCTGTCTTGTAAATATCGCCGCGAAGCAAGCTGACCATGATCGGCATGGTATACTTATCCTTCTGAGTCAGGAGGATCAGCGGCATGAACAGGTTGTTCCAGTTTCCAACGAAAGCAAAGATCGCTTGTGTTGCTACAGCCGGCATCATCAAAGGCAGAATGATCCGGTTGAAGGTGGAGAATTCACCCGATCCGTCTACGCGGGCTGCTTCTACAATCTCGAGCGACAACGTTGCGAGCAGGTACTGACGCATGAAGAACACGACAGCCGGAGCCGCAATGGCCGGGAGAATGAGCGGCCAGTAACTATTCGTCCAATGCAGTTTATACATGAACTGATAGAAGCCGATGGCGCTGGCCTGATAAGGAACCATCATTACACACATGATGAAGGTGAAGAAAGGCTGGCGCATTTTCCAGTTGTAGGCCACAAGCCCGTAAGCCGTCAAAGACGAGAAATAAACGGTAAAGACTGTTGCTGAGGTTGAAATAATAAACGAGTTCAGAAACCCTTGAATCGGATCAAAGCTTTTATCCAGCAGCACATGAAGGTTCGTCATCAGGTGAGTGGATGGAAGCAGTGAAAGACCGCTTTGAATCTCCGGCGTTGAACGCGTGGCGTTGACAAACATAATCCAGAACGGAAGGATGCTGAGAATCGCCAGGAAAATGCAGACGATATAAATAATCGTCTTGCTGATTCTTCTACCGACGACTTCGCTTCTTGGAGCTTTTTCCATGGATTACACCTCCCGCGCAGCTGCTTTGGCAGCCTTTTCACTTTTGTTAATATTTTTTTGAGCTTTTCTGAGTTTAGCCGCATCACGGTCACGCATCAGGTAGAACAGTAATCCGGCCAATACAGCTGCAATGACGAACATAATCATACTTGCCGCTGCTGCGCGGTTATACATATAACTTCCCTTAAACGCTTGCCCGTAAATAAACATGGACGTGGTGAGCGTAGAGTCATCCGGTCCGCCTGCCAGGAACAGCTGCGGAATATCGAACATTGTCAAGCCGCCAATCATCGATGTGATCAACGTATACAGCAAGATGGTACGCAGGCTTGGCAGCGTAACCTTGAAGAACGTTTGGAACCCGTTGGCACCGTCAATCGCCGCCGACTCGAAGAGAGCCGGGTTGATGCCCATAACGCCCGCGACAAGGACGATCATCGTATTCCCGTACCACATCCAGAACTGGATAAACGAAACTATGCCCCGTGCTGTGGTCTTATCCTGAAGGAAGAAGACCGGGGCATCCGTCCATCCCAGCATTTGAAACAAGCTGTTTACCGGACCCATAGGGTAGGCGAACAAAGAACTGAAAAGCACTGCAATTGTACTCGCAGTGATAATATTCGGCATATAAAGCAAAACCTTGAACGCGCCTTGGCCCTTAATGTTAAGACGTTTGTTCGTGAACCACGCCGTAAGCAAGAGAGCAAGAACGATCTGTGGAATAAAGTTCGTAATCCAGAGCAGCGCTGTATTGATTAGAGACTTTCTGAATGAAGGGTTATCAAAGAGCAGATCTTTGAAGTTTTGAAAAGGGTTATCCAGAATATGAATCGGTTTTGGAATTAAGCCCTTCATATCCGTAAATCCGATGACTGCTGTGTATAAAATCGGATAAAGTGAGAAAATCAGAAATGCCAGGACAAACGGTAGGGTAAAAATGTAGCCATATTTCGAATAGTTGACACCCTTGCGGCGCATGCTCTCACCTCATTTATTGGAGGAAGGGGCGGGGATTACTCCCGCCCCTTCTGCTCCTTCTTATTCGCTGTCGATGCCAAGCTGGTCTTTAACTTGCTGCTTGAAGGTTGCGATTGCATCGTCACGGCTCTTGTTACCCGACGTGTATTCGCGAACCTGATCGCGCCAGAGCTTGTTAATCGTTTCGTCGTATTGAGTCAAGTTCTTACCGGAAGCGTTAGCGTTAGCCGGTACGAACACGTCAAACATGTTTTGTCCGCCGAGGAGTGGAACTTCACCGTTAGACTTCGACATGACTACGGAGGAAGCTACGCTGTCCTTTGTGCCTTGCTCGCCTTCCTTGATTGTGCCGTTAGCCCAATAGTATTGGAGGCCTGTTTCGGAAGTATCGAGTGTTACCCACTTGATGAAGTCTGCAACTGCCTTTTTCTTGGCTTCGTCCTGAACGACGTTCTTGTTCGCCAGCAGCCAAGTGCCTCCCCAGAAGAAGCCGGTTGGCGGCTCTGTAACTGCCCAGTCGCCGTTTGTATCTTTCACTTGACCGCTCATTGTGTAGTTGATCAGCCAAGCTGGACCAAAGAAACCGAAGATTGGCTTAGTGCCGGAACCGGACATGTCTGCGTACCAAGCTTCTGTCCAGTCCTGTGTATCGTTGTGATAGCCGTTATCTTTAAGCTTCTTGGACAGATCCAGGAATTCTTCACGTTTAGGATCGATATGGAGCTTGCCGTCTACGATCCAGCCTTTCTCAGAGCTGTTCTCGATCGGGTGCCAGATGTCGCCGTCACCGGAGACAATGCCGTAGCCTTTAGCTTTCAGCTTGGCTGCTGCGTCGAAGAATTTATCCCAGCCAGGTCCGATTGCTTCCTTGATTGTAGCCGGATCATCTGTTCCGAATACATCTTTGGCAATCGAGCGGCGATAGATGAAAGCACCGCCTGTTGCTTGGTAACCGAGACCTTTCAGTTGGCCGTCAGTGCTGGTGCCGATATCCACTGAATATTGGGCGATACCTGCGTCCTTCACCATTTGGTCGTCCAGACCCAAATCGGAGTAGTTAGCGGCATAAGTAGATGCATCGCCTTGTGTATACTTGAGAACGAACGCTGCTTCCGCTGCGTAAATATCAGGAGCATCTTTGCCGCCGGCAGCAAGTGCCTGGTCAAGAGCCGGCTGATAAGCGCCGTCGGTAGTTGCGATTACCGTTGTTTTGAACTCTACATTTGCATCTGGATGCGTTTCCAAATATTTAGTGGTCATGTTTGGAATCTCATCCGTGAAGCTCCAAAGATTAATCGTGACCTTCTCACCACTTGAAGTCGAAGCCGTGCTGTTGGATGAAGTTGAAGCATTTGAACCATTGGAACCATTTGAGCTTGCGCTTGATGAATTTGAATTGGAATTTCCGCCACACGCTGCGAGGACCGTTGTCATCAGAAGCATTGTTGAGACCCCGGCTAAAACACGTTTCATGCGTTTCATATTTTGCCTCCCCTTTTTTTGATGCTTTGTTTTTGTAACCGCATTCATAATTATAGATCGTAAGTCCCTGCTGCATAAGGAACCCCTATTGGGGAAAATTCCACTTTTTTTGGGTGGTGATTTGGATAGTGATTGCAGAGAAAAAACAAAACAACGGCAGACAGGAGCAAAATCCTCCTGAATGCCGCTGTTTTGTTTTTCTTTTATTACTACCGGAATATCTGCCACGCTTCGCCTTCTTCAGGCTGCCTCTTTAAAGTACAAAAATCCAGCTTTATCTCAGAATAGTCCGGCTCGTCCTACTCAAACTCATAACCGAACTTTAGTTTTATCTGCGAAATGGCGACCTTGTTTCGCGATGTCATTTCAGTCATGCTTCTCCCTCAAAGCTAGTTTAACCGGCTTCAATGGCAGCAGACTGCGGGTGCCCGCTAGCCTGCGGCTCGCGTCCAGCCCGGATTCGGGAAGGTGCCGTTTCTTTAAGGAACAGGCACAGCAGCAGGCAGACTACGATGCCGCCGATCGCGAGCAGCAGCGTATTTTCGATGCCGTAGTTTTTGGCAATAAAGCCGGCCAACGAAGGGGCTACGCCGCCGCCGAAAATTTCGCCGACACCGATAATGACACCAGCAGCCGTGGAGATCAGCGGAGCCGGAACCGACTCGATCGTGATGGTGCCGGACAGCAGCGGCAGGCATCCGTTGCAGCCAAAGGCAGTCATGAATAACAGGGCGAACAGTGCCATCGGACTTGCGCCCGTACCGATCAGTATGCCGAGCATGACGAGGGTCAGCAGCATGGCGCAGAGCGTAACCGTCTTGCGGCCGAAACGGTCGGACAGACCCGGAATGGCAAGCTGGCCAAAGAAAGCTCCGAAGCCGATTGCGGAAGTTATGAAGCCCATCTGCGTGACGCTGAGCTTCAGATAATCCGTCAGATAAGAAGGAAACATCGAGCCGAGTACAAAGATACAAGTCATCGCCCCGCACAGCGCAAACATACAAAGCAAAATGTTGCGGTGGCGGAAAATTTCGATAAACCGGGGTTTTCCGCCCGGTTGTGCAGCAGCTGGTGAAGCGGTCAACTTTGGCGCTGCGACAGCGGAAGAGCCAGAATTAACAGTGGATACTTGGGGTTCCCGCACTACTTTATATATGAAAAAGCCCACGATGAAGCCCGGTACAGCGACAATAGCAAACACCCAATGCCAGGATGGAACAAATCTGAGCAGCTGCGTGGCGATGATCGGTCCGAAGCCGAGGCCAAACAGCGCAAATGTACTCTGTTGTAGACCCATGTTGAAGCCGCGGCGTTTTTCCTTGGATACCTCGGCTGTTACGGCTACGCTTGCAGGACTGAAGGAGCCCTCCGTCACGCCCATGACGGCACGGATCAGCAGCAGACTGGCCAAACCTCCGGCGAGCCCGGTCAGAATCGACAAAAGCGAGAACAAAATAATAGAAGGAATAAGCACTTTTCGCCGGCCGAATTTATCGGATAGACTTCCCATCACAATGGAGAATACACCCCAGGACAAGCCAAGCACGGCGATAATATTGCCAAGATCCTGATAATCCAGGTGCAGGTCTCCCATCATCACCGGAAACATCGGCGTAATGATCCAGCGGTCGAGCCCGACAAGACCAAAACCCATAGCCATCAGAAGGACAACCTTCCATTCGTATGCGGTGCTGCTGTTTTTCACCGTTGGTTTGCTCATACCGGAACCTCCTCTTCACTCTTGTTATGAATGCCCGACAGGACCTCCCCTGTAGACATCACCCGGCCAAATACACTGCCAATGGTATCAAGCGTTGCCTGATGTGCGGCCTCGTTCAGCGCGCCTGTGGCATCACTGACAAAAACAACCTTGAAATCCCGCATAAAAGCGCTTCTTGCGGTTGATTCACAGCATACATTTGTGACGGTGCCGGTGATTATCACGGTATCTGCCATTCCTGTCCCGCGGATGGTCCGTATAATTGTTTCAAGATTGGTATTGTAAAAAGCATCATACCGATGTTTGGTAATAACCGGTTCATTAGGCAGCGGTGCAAGCTCCTCCACGATTCCCACACCCGGCGTGCCCGCGCGCATACCGACCTGCTTCAGCAGCGGATTATAGGCGGTCTCTAGCGGCGATACGTCGTATTGGTCATACAGCTCATGTTTCGTATACAAAACGGGAATCTGCTGTACACGGCAAGCCTCTATCAGCTCTTGCATCCGGGGAATCCGGCGGCGGGCCTCGGGCACTTCCATGGGTGCTCCTTCGAGCACAAAGTCATTCTGCATATCAATAACAAGCAAGACGGCCCTTGCGGGATCAAAGGCCCACGGCAGGGCAGCAGAAGGATTAAAATTAGATGGGGTATGGGAACTCATGAAGCTTCACTCGCTTTCCATTTTCTATTCGAGTCCAAATGTTAATTTTCATAACATATGTACTCGTTCCTATGGATGAAACTATAGCACAGAGCGAATTCATGTAAGATATACTGTTTTTTTATAGCCTGTTTATGAAAAAAAACGCCCTTGATCCATGAACACCGGTCAATTGTGTCAGATAAACTGCCTCAATTTTTTTTTGTATGTATGGACGACAGGAAAGAAAACAGGCTATGATACATATAGAGGTGATTGTCATGGATATTGAAGGACTACAGGCATTTGTCGCGGTAGCGAGAGAGAAAAGCATCTCCAAGGCGGCGCAGGCTCTGCACACGAGCCAGCCGGCGCTCAGCCTGCGTATTCGCCGCATGGAGGAAGGGCTCGGCTTTCCGCTGCTCGCCCGCAATTGGAATGGCGTCCGGCTTACGCCTCAAGGCTACTACTTCCTGCCCTATGCCATCCGGCTTATCCAGGACCTGGAGGACGCTTCTTCCGTGCTGACCAATCCGTGGGGCGAAGAGGTAAAACCTCAGTTTGAGGAGGTAACCGGACATGGGGACCGTCTGCTGATCGGCATGGATACCTGGCTTGCTCCCAAATATACGGCTCCCATTCTGCGCGTACTCCACCATTCCTATCCCGGCGTCAATGTCCGGTTCGTCACGCGGCCAACTGAAACTATCCTTGACCTGATCGAATACCGCAGTATTCATCTTGGAATTCATTACCATGAGCTCTCACGCCCTGCTCTCCGCACGGCTCCGCTGGCAGAGGACGACACCCTGCTGCTCGCTGCACCGGATGTCGAACGGTCTATTGACCCCCAGTTAGACGCGCTGCCGGATCTGACACTGCCTTTTCTTCTGTTCGACAATCCCGTCCTGTTGTCACACCGCTATGTCACTACGGCAATGTTTCAGAGATTCGGTATCAGCCGTATTCGAGTCGTCGACGACCTAAACGTGGCGGCAGCGCTAGTTGCCGAAGGCCTGGCTTATACAATGCTCCCCGCTTCAACTTATGCGCCGAGCTTCCGCAGCCTTGAACCTGCAATCGTCTCCCGGAGCCTGCACGGCCTAGTGCCTCCCTTGCCCATCCGGGCGGCTTATGTGCACGCAGACGACGATCCTTTTGCGGAAATTATCCGCTGTGTGATAGAGCATATATCAGTCGTGTAATTTGCCTCTCCTTTTTTAATATTTTACTCTTAGTAATCGTGCACATAATCGTAATCCACATTGCCTAAGAAATTAGTACCGGGAGGATTTTATACTTTCTTGGAGTATATGAAATTATTTTTAAACATAAAAAAGGCAGCCTATTGGCCGCCTCTAAATTTTTCTGAGAAATTATGCTTTACGTTTTTGAATCAAATCCCATCCCCCATCACTTCGTAAAAGACAAATCATATGATTCCAATCCTAGAATTTGTCTGGCCACCAAAGAGACCCCGCCTAACAGCGTTAATTCATGAATATGGTCATCCAGCGAAATAATTTGAGTAGGTCCAAGCGGCTCCAGAGCCACATACTCTTCATTAATTCGGTCCAATAAAGATGGGAAATGGGCAATAAAACGGGAAGAAAGGAACACCGCATCCGGGGCGCTGTATTGAATAGAGTTATAAGTAATTTGCGCGATGGCTGTGACCCATTGCTCCATAATCGAGGTAACTTCGGGATCCTTGTTCTCCATCAAAGAAACAAAGTCCTCTAAAGTGAAATTCGGTTTATTTTTGAGTTGAGCAATCCGGTCCAGCACGGCTTTCTCCGAATAAATCTCTTCAAGACGGCGGTATTCCTTATTTCCAGTCATGATGATCGAACGCCCGATTTCGCCGGACAGTCCATTTAAACCTTTATATAAACGCCTGTCAATAATCGTGCCTACACCTATTCCATTATGAATGTTGATAGCCAGAATATTATCGAACTGCACCTGATGGGCATGCTGGTAGAAATCCCGGATGTAAATCGCGGTGAGATTCGCCTCATTTTCGATCACAACAGGAACATCTATAAGCTCCTTCAACGCCTCGATTAAATCAAAGGTTTCGAAGTCCAGAAACGGACTGTACAGAACCAGATTATTCGACACCGGGGCATGAACCGCTATGGCGATCCCGATCAGTCCATTCAGAGTGTTATGATGATTCAAATTTAAAATGATATCCTTCATCAAAGCGAAAATATCTTTCACTTTGTTCGTATAGATCTTAATCGAATCCTGGTGAATGAGTTCCCCATTGATATAATTGACAGAGTATTTCAAATGCTTAACGCCCATGTCAAACGCCAAGACCAACCCGTATTTCCGGTTAAAACGAATTAAATTGGGTCTTCGACCGCCAATATTGGACGCTTCTCCTATCCCCAATTCTTCAATCAAACCCTGCTCATGCAGCTCACGAACAATAGAAGAAACCGTTGACTTTTGGAGATTGATTTTATCCGCAATTAAACTTCTGGATGTCTGATCAGTATCAAATAGAGTTTTTAATACTAATTTTGTGTTATTTTCTCTCATAACTTCCTGATCAGTTTTCTTAATCATCTGTTTATGTCCCTTTCAAATGTTGTTCATCCCACCATAGAAGTAGAGTCTATTTAGCAAGAAACAGTTGAAAGCGCATTCTTTCAACTGTTTCTTAGTATTACATTTGATTTAGTTTTTTTCAAGCTCTTTATAGATAAAATAGTCGAAATCTGCCGGCAGCTCATAACCGGAATAATCCACATTAGCCATGCCTACAAACGCGCCCGTAAAGAAACCGCCGTAGGATTGAACGACATAATCATCGGACAAAATGGCCGCGTCGAGCGTGACCTCAATATCGGTCCAATGCTCATTGTCAAAGGAATAGGCATACGTGTAGGTTTCTTTTCTCACTTTCACTTTGAAGTGTACATACGTGGCTTCGTCAGGCACTTTAATCGCTTTTTCCTTCAGGAAGCTGGTGAGGACTCCCCGGTCGTTCTGCGTAATTTCAATGACCCGTCCGTTGATTTCGTTCCAGGTAACATGAATCATAGACCAATGACCGGTATTATAGTAATTCACAAGTCCAGCCATCTGCTGGAAGGTATAAGGCGAATAAGCAACGGATGTTTGGGCGTCGAAATAAAAGGACTGCCAGCGCCGTGCAACCAGTGCCTGCTCATGTTCATTGGTTAACGAACCTTTGCCGTACAAGCGCAAATGCCCCGGCTTTTCGGTAAGAGAACCTATGGACGGATCAAAAGGAACACGCAAAGTATTGAAATTAATATTCAGCTTATCCGAATCAAAATGATCCTGCTCCGGATAAGTAGGCTCATATTTCGTTTCAACGGCCCCTTTGGGCGCTTCAACAAAACGTCTTCCCTGCTTGCCGCCTACAATATGAGGCCATTTATCCTCATCCCACTCTACCTTCTGAATCGCCGTTTCTCTGCCTAATGTGCACCAGCCACGCGGATCGCGGATCGATTCGTTCTCCCGGTGCCATGGGCGGCCCGTCAAATGGGCGAAATACCATTCGCCTTCCGGCGTTTCGACCAAGGCACCATGACCGTTCTTCTGCAGATAGTTATCCGGTGAATCAAATGCAGTCAGGAACGCCTCGCCAGGCTGGGTTTCATAAGGACCAAACAGCTCCTTCGACCGGGCCACCACCTCCTGGTGGGAATAAACGGTCCCTCCTTCTGCGCAGAACAAATAATATTGACCAAATAATTTATAAATATGAGGGCCTTCTACCAGCTTCACATCGGTGCCTTTGTAGATGATCCTACCGGTCTCCGGAAGCATTCTCTGCTCTTCCACCGAATATTCTGTAAGTTTAATGCCGTTAAATGGATGATGATATTCCCGATGATCCCATTCCATCTGAACCAGATACTTTTTCCCGTCGTCATCATGGAACAAAGAAGCGTCGAAGCCTACACCATTCAGCTTGATCGGATCGCTCCATGGACCTTCAATACTCTCGGCAGTCGTCAAATAGTTGGTCATGTCCTTGAAGGCGCCTTCCGTTACCTTAACATCGGTATACACAAGCCAGAACTTGCCGTCCGCATAAGATAAATCCGGGGCCCAGATGCCGCCTGAATCCTTATTCCCTTTCATGTCCAGCAGCGTTGTTGTGGAGAGCGGATGAGCAATCAACCGCCAATTCACCAGGTCCTTGGATTCATGAATTTGCACGCCGGGAAACCATTCAAAGGTAGAGTTGGCAATGTAGTAGGTGTCGCCTACCCTAACGATAGATGGATCCGCATTGAAGCCTTTTAACACTGGATTTTCGATTTGCATGTGAAACCCTCCTATTACATGAAATATGGTGATAAGTCAATATCTTCTATTTGAAAAAGAGGTACGCTCGCCTTAGTTAGCATCGCGGCTCTCGATTTCTTTATTAATCTCATAAACCTTCGCATCCGTTAAGTGGTATTTCGAAATAATAAACATAGCCAGGATGAGCAAGAGAGCAGGCAATACCGATACCAGCCAAAGGATGCCCTGCTGTGCGAGGCCAGACTGTGTTTCGCTGTCGTTCACATAACCCGTCCAGCTGAGGACAAACCCCGGAACAACACCGCCCAGCGCCATCCCAAATTTGAAAAAGAATCCCGTTAAAGCGTTAACAACTCCTGATATGCGCCGGCCCGATTGAAGCTCTCCGTAGGAAATGACCTCAGGCACCAATGCCCACATATAGCCGGTTGCTACAATCACGCCTGTCGATTTGATAAACTGAGCAATCAGAACCAAAGCAATATGATCCTGCGGATTCGGAATCAGATAGATGAAGAGCATTCCGATAATCGCTAGACCCAGGAAGACGAGGAACATCGCTTTCTTCCCGATAAGCTTCTTGATTCTAGGAACCAGCGGCAGGAAGATAAAGGCCGGTATAGAGCCCAGCGCGTTAAACCACTGTACATAATCAGAAGCCTGAACCACATACTGCATATAATAGGAACCGCCGGCATTCCCGATCGACATCATCGCGAAAGCGGTAATGAAGAAGAAAGCCAGAATCCGCAGCGGTTTATTCCGTTTGAATTCGGTTACAAGATCGGATACTTTAACTTCATCCTGCTTGGAATCGTCCATGACGACTTTCTCTTTCGTCTGACTGAAGCAGAACAGCAAAATCAGAAAGCCGACGCCCGCATAGATCGCCATCGTGATCAGCCAGCCGGAAGCGCTTAATTTCGTATCCCAAGTACCGTCGGCAGAGAACAATTTAACAAGCACCGGCACGCCGTAAGCTACGGCAAGTCCACCTAAATTAGCAAGAAACATACGTGTGGAAGTTAATTTCGTAATTTCATCATTATCCCGAGTCAGGGATGCATTAAGCGCACCGTAAGGCACGTTCAGCAGCGTATAAAGCATAGACAATCCTACATAAGTGACATACGCATAAATAAGGCTGCCGGAATAACCGTTCCAGAATACTAAAATGGCTAATACCGATAAAGGTAATCCGGCGAACACTAGGTAACCTCTATATTTCCCGAAGCGCGTCGAGTGCTTATCTACAAGGGCACCAACAACTGGATCCCAGATCGCATCAATAATGCGTACGACCAAGAACATCGCAGCCGCAGCTGCAGGGTTAAGCCCAAATACATTCGTATAAAAAAATAACAAATACGTAGAAACCGTATTATAAATGAGATTCTGCGCCAGGTCCCCGGAGCCAAATCCTATACGCTGTAATCTGGATAACTTGTAAAAGCCCCTACCATTGTTTCTCTCCAAACTTGATTCCATAGGTAGTCCTCCTTAGCTGTCATAAGAAAAAAGAGAAAGCGGTTTCAATGAGTAAATTATATCATAGTTAGTTCGTTAGAGCAACTAATGTATGAGGAGTTAGTCTTAGCTATGAAAATGGATTCAAAGACTGCCTAGGCCGACTGTGATTCATGAAAAAAAGAGGGTCTCAACATGAAGCTTTGAGACCCTCTTCTTTACTTAACAACCCTTTACCGGTCTAACGGTTCAATCCAGAAATGCTTTCTGCAGGGCCGTTAAACCCTCTTCATAGATGCCATGAAAGAGCTCGATTGCCTCTTCATCGGTAACCCCTACCGGTGTGAAATGGCCGAACCACTCTACCAGCGAGGATTCACCGTCAGCCCCTTCTTTAACCTGAAGGGTAGATAGATAATTCGTAACCGGGAATGGTGCTTTCATAATGGAATAAGAGTAATAACGTTCCTTGTCGTTAAATGCTTCCAAACGCTCTACAATCGAATCGCCATCAGGATTAGCCAGATGACGTATGCGCCCGCCTTCGCTTGTTTCACTGCTAGGAATATAAGGCAACCAGTCAGGAAGCGAATCAAAACCGCCAATTAATTTCCATACTTGATCAGGTGTGGAACCGATTTTAATAGATGCAGCTGTGTGTGCCATTTTTATTTACTCTCCTTTTATTTAACTGTAATGGGCAGTGGTGCATGAGGGGCAATCAGCTGTTGTTCACGCATTTCTTCCCAAAATGCTGCTGGAATTACCGTCTCTAGTGCAGCTTTATCTTCTGCAATTCGATCAGGACGACTAGCACCGGGGATAACAGCAGCAACGGCTGGATTAGCCAAGGAGAACTGCAGAGCGGCAGCCTTGATGCTGATTTGGTGCCGATCGGCGATATTTTTGATTTTCTCTACTTTATGCATAATTTCCGGTGATGCTTTTTGATATTCGAAATGAGTGCCGCCGGCAAGAACACCTGAACTATAAGGTCCGCCCACAATAACAGCCATGTTATGTTTCAATGCGGCAGGCATTACTCTTTGCAAGGCCCGTTCATGATCCAACAAAGTGTAACGTCCAGCGAGCAAAGATACATCCGGCTTCGCTTCTTCCAAATCCAGCATGAGCTCAATCGGTTCGACACGGTTCACGCCAAGTCCCCAGCCTTTAATAACCCCTTCTTCCCGCAGGCGTGTAAGCACCCGGAACGCTCCTGTACGGGCAACTTCAAACTGGGCTATCCACTCGTCACCATAGAAATCCTGGGCAATGTCATGAATATAAACAAAATCCAGACGATCTGTTTTTAAACGATCCAGGCTTTGCTCGATAGAACGAAGAGTAGCATCTGCACTATAATCGTTGATGATTTTATTTTTACGGCCGAACTCAAATAATCCGCCCTTTTCTCCCAAGTCCCGTGCAGACGGGTCTTCAAGCTCATCCGAAATTACTCTGCCGACTTTTGTACTCAGAACGTAGTCATCACGATTTTTTCTGGACAGAACTTCACCAAGCCGCATCTCGGCTAAGCCTGCTCCATAGAAAGGGGCTGAGTCAAAGTAGCGAATACCGCTGTCCCAGGCAGCCTCGACCGTTGCGCTTGCTTCTTCTTCCGAAATGTTGCGGTACATATTCCCTAGCGGCGCAGTACCAAAACCCAGTTGACCCTTTAGTATGTCTTTAATATTCATATGAATTGCTCCTCTTTAAATAGATTGGTAGTCATGCATATTAGTGCATTTACACCGTCACACTGCCCCCCCCCTTATCTTTGAAACATCAAACAGGTGAATATGGCAAAGTTGAATTTTATTAAGTCATTACGCGAAATGACGATATGAAACACTAAAAAAGAGAGCTCTGAAAAAGGTATACTACACTGTCATTGAGCTTTAAGAACATGGAGACATTGAGATATTGAGACATTAAAACTTTGAGCATGGAGACATCAAGGACCGTTTTTAAATCGTCATTTCGTGAATTAACGATTCGTTTGTTCAAAAAAAATGCCGTTCCAGCAAAAGAAAAAACAAGTCATCCTTACTTCATGAAGAGAAATACTGAACATGCTGTAGGAGTTAACTCAGTTCCCTCTATATTTCATGTTCAATAATCTCTTTAAGTTGATGGAAAGCTTCTTCATTCCTCTTATAATAGGTCCATTTCCCATGACGTTTTGTCGTCACAAGCCCAGCCCGATGCAGAATGGAAAGATGCTGAGAAGCCGTGGATTGGGTAATATTCAGTTTCTCATGGAATTGGGTGACACACACACCCACGTCCTGAAAATTACTCATTTCCTGAGAAGTAAAATGCTTCTCGGGCTCTTTCAGCCATTCTAATATCTGTAATCTCGTCTCATTAGACAATGCTTTAAAAATCTCTAGTGGTTTCATGGTGCTTATTATATCGCCACATTCCGAAATGTCAACTTCTTGAAAAACACCTGCTATTCTTTGACGCAAAGCCTATTATGAATCCCGCCGAAACAAAAAGGAAGTACGCACTTTAAAGTACCCTAGGTACTGAAAGGTAATCATAACGACATAACGAGTGACTTAAGGTTAACCTCTCTCCAATCTGGTTGAAATGAGCTTACCCAAAACGATACACTAATTCAAAAAAGGGTTATTATATACACAATAGATCGCTATAAGAACCACGATAAGTCCGATGACTGTGCTGATATACTGTTTGGATTCCTTTATATAGATAAATTCCATAACGGCCCCAAATCCAAGCAATAAGGTTGTATAGATCATCCAAAAATACATGTGCAGAAGGTTTGAGTTATTTCCGGTCATATACCACAACGAGACTAAGAAGCCTATAAAGATAATAACTCTGCCCCAGCGGTATATCCTTGCACCAGGTGTATCTGAAACGCTTTCCACTTCTTCAATCTTCAATAACTTATTTGTTATTTTAACTACCACGTACACTAAAAGAAGTAAACCAATTGCGAAGGCTATAAATTTTGCATAATCCATCCCATTCCCTCCCATCGACCCGTTATTTAGCTGTTATGAGTTACCCAACAAACAATTTCCTTATTATACCTTATTTTCCTGGTTTCGTGTTAGGGTTATCTGATAATTGATGGATGCCATCTGCTTCGTTAAGCGTCCTGCTTTCCCCTACCTCATAAAAGCCGCCATAAAAAAAGCTGAGCAGCTGCCAGGAAAAGAATCATCCTGGAACTGCTCGGCTTACTCGGTTGTTCAGTCGCTCGGTTGCTCAGTTTATTGGTTTAATTGGTTTATTGGGTTTGCCCGGTTTTGAATTTCCTCTTTACTGTTTGAACAATTAGTTCCCCCAATATTGCTCCGCAATGCGCTGACCTTGTTTAATCTTGGCCCACTGTTCCTCTTCCGTTAGCTCATTGCCACCGTCACAGGACGCAAATCCGCATTGGTGGGAAAGCAGCAAGCGGTCCTTATCAATAATTTTCGAGGCCTCGTCAAGCATTCTGATTACACGGGTTTCGTCATCAAGCGTATTGGTTTTGGAGGACAACAGCCCCAGTACGATTTCTGTCTCCGGTCTATCCTTGAACACCGCCAGCGCCTCTAGTGAACCTGCGCGTTCATCATCCCATTCCAGGAAAAAGCGGTCATATTTCAGCTGCTTCAAGAAAAGATTCGCTATTTTAGCATAAGATCCTCCGCCCATATTACGGGAATCATAATTCCCACGGCAGTTATGCGTCCACATTTTCAGCCCTAAACGATGACCAAAGTCAATAATCGTATTGTTAATATCAATAAATTCCGCAGCCAATGCCTGTACTTCCGCTTGATTAATATGCTCGCCCGTGTAAGGAGAGTTCGGGTTATCATCCGCAAACAGCTCCCATAAGCAATCGTCAAATTGCAGAATTTTTCCACCGGCAGCAGCAAAATCCTCTACGAATTCCTTATAAGCCTTAATCAGACCCGCTTTAAGCTCCTGTTTGTCCTTATAAACGGCCTCTGTGCCGCCAATGTTATCCGACCAGGACAGCTCCCCGAAGATATGAGACGGAGAAGGCACACACAGCTTGGTTTCCCGTTCGCCAGCCAGGGTCTGAAGCTTCTTGAATACATCAATAAAATGATGGTTCTTCCCGCCTAATTCACCTGTAATGCGCAGACCAATGTCTTTCCGTGTCTCGTATTTTGAAGTTCCATCAATATCTCTGAAAAAATATCCGTGATCCGCTATATAGCGGCTGATCCCTTGGAATCCCCAGACAAAGTCCAGATGCCACATCGATTTGGAATATTCCCCATCGGTAAGAATGGACAAACCATTTTTAATCTCTTGGTCGACTACAGCCTGGATCGCATCAGCTTCACACTGCTCGTACCCTTGGAAATCCTGGTAAAAAGGATAACTAATATCATCACGATGTTCGATCTCATGTTTATACTCCAATAAATTGGACGGACGTAACAAGCTGCCTACGATTTGAAATCTATTGCACATGAATATTCCTCCTCAAGCTGACACACGCTCTTTTGTAATGCTTTGATTGTAGCATTGAGGAAAACCTTCTATGTAACACTTAAAAACAATACCTAGCTATAGTTAAAAGTTATAACAAGCGTCTGAACCTGTCGTACTCTTATAAGCATTGAGCGGAGTATTCGAACAACGGGGTACCCCCGCCGCCTGAATCTCCGCCCTCAATCATTTTCCCTGTAAGCCGCGTCAGCCGTACTAATCGAACTTTTGCATCGTTTCAAATAAACGCTTTAAGTTATTCAACAAGCCGGCTTTCTCCTCCAGCGTCCAATCAGCCAAAGCTTCGCGCATAATGCGCTCACGGGCGAGGTTTATCATGGCATTGATCTCCTGCCCCTGTTCGGTCAATTCAGACACACGAATCCGGGAATCTGAACTTGATGGATACGTGCGTACCAATCCGGAGGCCTCCAGCTTATCAATTTGCCGGCTAACGCTTGAATAGTTTTTCCCCAGCATATCAGCCAAATAACCAACACCCGTCGGTTGGAGATGAGCAATACCTACGAAGACGCGAAAGGCTGCTTCCTCCAAATTTACGCCGGCGTTAGCGATCATTTTCTTATCACGGTCTGGCCGGTTAATAATCGAAACTAAATCAATTAGTGCTCTGAAAATCTCATTTTCCATGTATATTTAATGCACCTTAACAACTGGCCGGGGCGTCAGCGGCGCATTCCAAGCCTCCTCAATATCTTCTAGAGCGTACTCTTTAATGGCGATTGTTAACTTACCCTCGGCGGCCATTTCAAAAATATCTTTTACAGCCGATAACATATCCGCTTTAGAAACACTTTTATCACCACTGCCTACCAGTTCAATGGTTGATGAGCGTAAAATAGACGAAGGCAGTTGAATGCTTTCTTGTCCGGAAGAAGTTCCAATGCTTACAAAGCGGGTTGCACGATCCGTATGCGTCTTGGCAAGAGCTGACATGATCGCTAGTGCGCTATCTCCCCAGAGGTAATCCAATACCACATCGACCCCTTCAGCAAAAACCGGCAGCAGGGCATTCTCAAACGTACTTTGTCCGTCCCCCGCTGTCATATCAAATGCAATCGCCAGGTCCGCTTCAAGTGCACGCAGTTTCGATTCACTCCGTCCCGTTACAATGACCTTCCCGGCTCCAAGTCCCTTGGCAATCTGAACGGCTAAACTGCCGGATGCGCCAGTAGCACCATTAATCAACACCGTTTGGCCGGCTTTGAAGCCCGCCCGAAATGCCAAGGCAGCCCATGACGACATAGCCGGGTTAGCGATAGCGGCAGCAGTGAGATCATCAATACCATCTGGCAAACGGACAATCAGCTTGTCGCTCACCATGGTTTGCTCGGCCAAACTGCCAAACGGTGAAGTCGGCAGCGCGAAGTAAACCCGAGTCCCATCCTCCAAAGTTCCAACACCGTCAAGACCAGCTACAAGTGGAAAATGAGCTTCAGAAGAGTAATGCAAACCCATTGACCGGAACTTGCTGACTCGGCTCAAGGCTGCTGCCGAAACGTTAATGATGACTTGCCCCTCTGTCGCAACGGGGGAATCGAAATGACCCATTACCGGAATTTCTCCCTTTTGCTTCACGATTGCTGCTCTCATAATCATACACCTATCCTTCGCTTTTGAGTTATGTGCGTTTTGCACGTAACTAACTATACCACGATTTGCGTGCAAAATGCACGTTTTATTCGGAGTCGATTAGAGAGCTATGGACTTTCACAAAAAAATCCATGTGCCAAGCGTTGAAAGGATTGGGTCATTCCCCCAAGACGGGCGCCAAGGCCGCCGCTGCAACCTCCAATACACGATTCACCATCGTCTCCGATGTAAGGTTCTGCGGATCTCTGCTCCACTGCACGGCGGCACCGAAGATGCCCCAGCTGGCAACGAGCGCTGTCGTCTCCACCTTATCCGGTGAACTCGTCGTCTCTCTGTTCAGCCATTCGAGCAGAAGGTTATAGAGCTCCTTCTGCATCGCGACTTCGAACAACGGCTCGAACCGGCTGTTGCCGGGATGCGTCATGTACTCGCGGAATCGCGCCAGCACATCGAATACGGTCTGGACTACGGTGCGCAGGCTCCCCGTTCCCGTAATCCCTCCCTCTGGTAAGGCTTCCTTCAAGATGATCTGGAACTTCCTGCTTATCCAGCACTCCAGAAAGGCATATTTGTCCTCAAAATGAGCATAAAAGGTAGCACGGTTAATGTTAGCGCGGGTCGTTATATCCTGCACCGAAATCGAGTATACATTCTTCTGCTCTTCCACCAATTCCGTGAAAGCCTGCATGATGAATTGACGCGTCCGGCTGACGCGCGGATCATTCGGATTGACCGGCATGATCGATCGCCCCCTCCCTTAAACAACAAATGAGCTGGAATGTTGCCTACGCAACGATAAAACCCTTTTATTGGTTGTTGAAACCATAGGTTTACAATAAAATTCCCCATATAGTGTAGCATACGCAATACTGATGTGTAAGCAACACTGTTAATTAGGAGTAGGGGAGGATGATTGAAGATGATAGTAATTACTGCACCCACTAGTAAAATTGGGCGTCAGGTACTTGAACGCATACTTGTCAGCGGCGAGGACATTCGCGTGATTGCCCGCGACCCACAGCGGATTCCGGAGTCGATTCGTCAGCGGGTGGAAGTCATTCAGGGCTCGCATGCCGACCGTGATGTCGTTAACCGGGCGTTCGAGGGAGCCGATGCCGTGTTCTGGCTCGTGCCGGCCGACAAGCAGGCGGAGAGCGTCTATGACGCTTACGTTCGGTTCAGTATCCCGGCTGCCGATGCGATTGTCCGTCATCGTGTTGGCCGAGTCGTGGCCATTTCCGCGCTTGGACGTGGTCAGCATCGCTACGCCGGTAATATCTCGGCATCACTGGCGATGGAGGACCTGTTTAGAAGCACAGCCGTCAACTTCCGGGCGTTAACGATGCCTTCCTTCATGGATAACATGCTAAGACAGCTGCCCTTCATTAAGAATGAGGGCTTGATTCGCTTCACGCTCCCGGGCAACCAGAAGAGCCCTACGGTAGCCACTTCTGATATTGCCGCTGCTGCCTCCCGGCTTCTACTCGACCGGGAGTGGAGCGGGCAAGAGAATCTGGCTGTGCTCGGACCGGAAGACCTCTCTTACGAGGATATGGCAGAGATTCTGACTGAGGTGCTCGGCACGCCAGTCCGCTTTGAGCAGATGACGCTCGACAGCTACAAACAATTATTTCTTCATATCGGATATTCGGAAGCCATGGCCCAGAGTATGGTGGACATGGACATCGCCGGAGCGGCCGGGATTAATAACGGACTTCAGCGTACACCGGAAAACACCTCTCCCACCAGCTTCCGCCAGTGGGCGACAGCTGTTCTAAAGCCGGCCTTCGACGCCATGTGAGGCATGGATCTAAACAGCAGCGGCCGCGGATGAAAAATTGCTATCCGCGGCCGCTGCTGGTTTCATGAGTTGTACTGCCTGTAGTGCAACCAAAAGACCTCCACCCCTTATTGCAAGAGGTGGAGGTTCTAAGAAACAAAATCTTATTGTGTTCTTCAATTGAAGATTGATTTTTCCGAAAAGTAATTAACACCCCGAATCATTTCATAATGTATTTATCCAGGAACGCATTCCGAAACTTCCCTATTGGATCGTATCGAAGCAGCAGCTCCCGGAAATCCGTTAACCGCTCATACTGAGCTTGTATCCGTTCCGGCTCCATCGTAAACAGCTTCGCCCAATGCGGGCGTGCTCCGAACGGCTCCAGTTCACGTTCCATAAGCGGAAGTAACTGGCGCACACGCTCCCAATCCGGCTTCCATGTAAAATGCAAAGCTACACTGTCCTGCCGGTAGCAAGGACTCATCCAGAGAGGTTCCGCGGCAATGGTTCGAATCTCGGAGATGAAGAGCAGAGGCGCAATTTGATCGCTCAGTTTACCTAACGCGCGAAGCGCCTGGGCCGCATACTGCCTTGGCACAAAATATTCACTTTGCAGCTCGTTGCCCGCACTAGGAGTGAATTCCATGCGAAAATGAGGCAGCCGTTCATACCAGGGTCCAGGAATTCCTAACTGCTCGCTGCAGTTCACCACAGGTTGGCCAACTACCATATGCCGCTTTTCCGAAGCTGGCAAAGCCCCGAAGAAATCAGCCGATCCCTCATCCTCCCCGTCGATTTCCACCTTGCGTTTTACCCACACTTGATTGAATACGGGCTCCGCCCAGTCCGTAAACAAGCTGACACTGTAAGCAGCAGAAAAAATTCCGTCCAGGCCTTCGCTATCCAACGCCGAAAAAGGAAGACGTTCATAGACGGTCTGACTTACCTGAAACGAAGGTACCAAATCCAGGGTAAGCTTTGTAACGACCCCTAGTCCGCCCAGTCCGACAACTGCCCCTTCGAACTCGGAGTCTACTCCGCGCGCGAGTACCGTCACTTCTCCATCCGATTTCACTAACTCAATAGCACGAACAGAAGACGCCAGGCTGGCGTTCAGATCGCCCGAACCATGTGTGGCTGTTGCAACGGCGCCAGCTACGCTTATGTGCGGCAGTGATGCCAAATTATGCAGCGCGAAACCATGATCATTTAAGTAGCTGCACAGATCGCCATAACGAATACCACCTTCAACAGTTACGGTTCTCTGTGCTTGATCAAGCTCGATGACCTGATTCATCTTTCGAAGCGAGAGCTGGCTGCCCCCGGTGTCGGCAATCCCGTTAAAAGAATGACGTGAGCCAAGCACGCGTATGCTTGGGCGGCTAACGACCAGGTCCTTGACCTCCTCCAGATTTGCAGGCTCAAGCAGTTCCATCGAGCTATAGCGATAATTCCCGGCCCAGTTCAGCTGATCTCCCATATGAACGTCTCCTCTTTAATAGGCTAGTATTCGACTTGCATCTAATTAATTATCGGTTTACCTATGGTTTTCAGGTCTTCTATTATTACATTTGCCTAACACTAGCCATTTTCCTTTCTTCATAAAAAAATTCCGCTGCCCTGACAGGGCAGCGGCGGATCCAAATTTAAAAAAAATAAAGTTGTAGACTTACGCTGATATCATTCACAGATACCGATCTAAAATTACTTTATTTTGACGATTACCTTTCCTTTAGCCCTTCCACTTTCCAAGTAATGAAAGGCTTGACCTGCATCTTCCAAATGATACACCTTATCAATAATTGGTTTGATGAGACCCCCTTCAATAAATTCCTTTAAAACCTTCAATTGTTCCCCGCTTGGTTTCATGAATAGAAAGTGATACTCCGTTTGACTCCTCTTCTCCTGAGCTTTGATCTTACGGCTTGCGATGGACAAAATTGTTGTTTTCATCCAACCCAATTTCGCTTCTTTTCCAAATCTGCCGTTTGGCATGCCAGAGATAGAGACGATTTTTCCGCCCGGTTTCAGGATGTGGAATGATTTCTCCAAGGCTTCTCCACCTAAAGTATCAAAAACAGCGTCATATCCGGTAAGGATTTCTTCAAAATTCTCTTTTTTATAATTAATAATTAGATCGGCCCCCAACGCTTTGACCAATTCATAGCCTTTTTCGCTTGCCGTTGTGGCGACAAAAGCGCCCATCAGCTTGGCCAACTGGATGGCGAAGGTACCTACGCCCCCCGAACCAGCGTGAATCAAAATTTTTTGGCCTTTTTGAAGGTTTAATATTTCACCAAAAGCCTGGTAAGTCGTAAGTCCAATCAACGGGATCGATGCTGCTTCTTCAAAGGTTAGATTTTGCGGCTTCAGCCAAATGTCTTCCTCATGAACCGCAATAAATTCAGCTAATGTTCCGATTCGGTTTTTGCGGGGTCTTCCGTACACTTCATCTCCGGGTTTAAAAGCATTCACCCGACCACCAACTTTGACGACAACACCGGAGAAATCATTTCCTAAGATTAGAGGAAACTTGTAACTCAACAGGAATTTCATTTTCCCTTCCTTAATCTTAAAATCAATGGGATTTAAACTGGCCGCATGAATTTCCACTAGAACATCATGTTCTCGGATATCAGGCATTGGCTGTTCAGACATCTTTAACGGAACATTTTTTCCGTATTTCTCAATGACCATGGCCTTCATTTCAAATCACTCTCTCTTATAATTATTAGTTTAAACGAATGAACCTATTGTGCAGAATAAGTTCCTTCCCGCAGTATTTCCTTCAGGTCTTAGGGGGAATCATTGGACAAATCGCATGCCTGTTCAACAGAAGTGATTAATGATTTGATCTGCTCAAGCGGTTTACGGACTGTTAATACATAATAGTTTTCTACGCCTTTTTTTTCGGATTTAATGTAGCCAGACTGTTTCAATACCTTTAAATGATGGGATATAGCCGGTCTAGACAAATCCATATGGCCTGCTATTGTATTAACATTAAGTCCTAATTTATTCTGCGCCAACAGCATAATAATAGCTTGACGGTTTTCATCGGTTAGCACTTCCAATAAAGGAATACAATCTTTAAATTGTTGTAGAACTTGCTCTGTTTGTTGGTTCATTCCATTCACCTCTATAGTTCATTCGTTTAATCCCTTAAACGTAATTATAGCTATTTTCTTATCAAAAGCAAGCTTTCTTCCAATTGTTCGGTGAAAATAAAATATTAGACTGGAGTCGTTGATTTGACGCGGTTTTGAATTAATAAATGGTCAGCTTTTAAAAAATAAGTTCTAGACTGATCAATAAAAAAAAGCATCGGCGTACCAAGACTTAGTAAATAAAGGCTTAGACTGATGCTGTTGTCGTTCAACTAACGTTCCCGTTAGTTGAATGACATTATCGTTTCGTTGAGGAACAAGTTTTATAGAATTAATTCTTAAAAACAAAAATGTTTACATTGGCATCTATCATTCTTGACGAGACAATAACCTTATAGTTAGTGTCCTTAAATTCCTTAGAGGGAAGCATGTCCTCAGCCGTTGTCTTTGCACTAAGATATCTCATCACTGCGGCCACTGTTTCTGAATCCACCTTCTGTAACAGGATGTCTTCAACATCTTCATATTGCTTTTTGTAGTCTATATCCGTATCCATCTTATCGAATGTTACCACAATATTCAGTAGAGTATATTCACTGCCATAAGTATCGTAGAGACCTTTACCTACAAGTAATTTCGAATCTGGTTCCAAATCAATTATAAAACCATTGTAGACCGATTTCCCATCTTGCTTTATTGGTATTTGCTCAAGGTTTTCATCACTATTGTCAGTGTCAATATGTATCGTATTATGTATAGTATCAAAGGTTACCCTTGCTCCTAAAGCTTGGCCAACAAACCGAATCGGTACAAACGTTGTACCATGATTCACTATAGAAGAAGTATCCATTTGAAATTGCTGTCCGTTTAAGGTGTAAGCCTTCTTGGCTATACTCAATTCAATCTTATCCCCACCTAAAGTGACAGTTACTTTTCTTGCTATGCCGTCCCATTGTACTTTGGCCCCCATCGCCTCACTTACAAAACGGAGTGGAACCTGCACCCTGCCGTTTTTTATCATAAAATGGTATCTCGTCTCTAAAATTGACCTCCTATTCATTAACGATGATTCGTAAAGACTCTTCCTTTGAATCAAAGGCGAAAGTTGTTCCTGAAGGCGTATAAAGAATAGAAAACATAGCAATTAAAATCCCTTTTACGATTACAGATTTCAACAAAATCGCTTCCCTGCTGATTTAATGTGTGTACCGGTAGATTAGCGTTAGTTTAAGGCTCATGAGTAAAACTTTGTTTTCCTAGTCTTCAGTCCTCATCTTAATTTTTCTGTCTAACAAATTTAGTATCTATGTACAGATGAGAGTACTTGCACAGTCACATGGGAATTTGCCACACATAATAAACACCTTCTTTCGAGTTACAGTCCTATTCGTTATTAAAATTTAATTAGGACTATCCTGCCCGTTAGCTTAATGAAGCATTGTTAGTCTAATACTTTATTTTCGGTCTAGAACTTTATTTTCTTTTGACTCCAATAAATAAAACAACAAGGGAGCTCAGACAAATCTGAGCTCCCTTGCCACGTCTCTCACTCCACCGTCACACTCTTCGCCAAGTTCCGCGGTTTATCCACGTCCAAACCACGTGCCAGCGAAGCGTAGTAAGCCAGCATTTGCAGCGGCACTACCGACAGGGCAGCCGACAGGATCGGCAGCGTCTTCGGAATGGCCAAAGCCTGGTCAACGGATTTGAGCAGGTTAGGAACATGCTCGTCGTAAGTGATGGCCATCACGGCGCCGCCGCGGGCTTTCACTTCTTTGATGTTGCTGACCGTCTTCTCCAATACATGCTCCTGCGTAAGCAGAGCAATGACCGGGATGCCTTCTTCAATCAGCGCCAAAGTACCGTGCTTCAGCTCACCTGCCGCATAAGCCTCCGAGTGAATGTAGGAGATCTCTTTCAGCTTCAGCGAACCTTCCTGCACAACGGCATAGTCCATGCCGCGGCCGATGAAGAACAGATGATCATGCTTGGAGATTTCTTCGGCATACGTCTTGATCGAATCGGTATTCTCCAGCATCTTCTCTACCTGCTCAGGCAATGCCTGCATAGCAGCGATGATATGCGCAACTTCCGCTTCGGTTTGCGTCCCGCGGACTTGAGCCATATGCAGAGCAAACAGATAGAAAGCGATCAGCTGGGAAGAATAAGCTTTGGTGGAAGCTACCGCGATCTCCGGACCCGCCAGCGTTGCGATGACGTCGTCCGCGTCACGGGCAATCGAGCTGCCCACCACGTTTGTAATGGCAATGACATGTGCGCCATTGTCATGCGCTTCACGCAGCGCAGCCAGCGTATCGGCAGTTTCGCCGGATTGGCTGACTACGATCACCAGCGTCTGCGGCGTAATCAGCGGCGAACGGTAGCGGTATTCAGATGCCACATCAAAGGTCACCGGAATGCGCACCAGCTGCTCAATCACGGAGCCGCCCACCAGACCGGCGTGATAAGCCGTCCCGCAGGCCACGATGTGGATGTTAGTGATATTTTTAATCTGCTCATCCGTCAGCTTCAACTCAGGCAGAACGACCTTCTTCCCGGAAGCGTCGATCCGGCCCAGCATCGTGTCGCGATAAGCTTTAGGCTGTTCATGAATTTCCTTGAGCATGAAATGGTCGTAGCCGCCTTTTTCCGCCGTCACTTCGTCCCATTCGACATCCGTCATTTCCCGAGAAATAAAATTCCCCTCAATGGTCATCAGTTCGACAGAGTTTTCAGTCAGTACAGCCATTTCGCCGTCGTTCAAAATATAAACTTTACGCGTATAGTTCAAAATAGCAGGGATATCCGAGCCGATGAAGTTCTCGCCTTCACCTATACCGATCACAAGCGGACTGGCTTGACGCACAGCTACCAGCTTGTTAGGTTCGTATTCCGTGAGGACGCCAAGCGCAAAAGCACCACGCATATACGTTACGGCCTCTTGAACCGCTTTGACGATATCCCCTTTGTATTCGCGTGCAATCAGGTTAACGATAACTTCCGTATCCGTTTCAGACACAAAAATATACCCCTGCCCGGTCAATTCTTCTTTCAGTTCCAGATAGTTCTCGACAATTCCGTTATGAACAACCGAAAATTTCTGGGTATGGTCGGCATGCGGATGAGAGTTCACGTCCGACGGTTTCCCGTGTGTCGCCCAGCGTGTATGTCCAATTCCTGCGGAGCCCACCAGAGGAGCCCCCTCCAGCTTCGCTTCCAGATTGGCCAAACGACCGATCGATTTGCTGATCTTCAGACCTTCAGGTGTAAAAACAGCAATACCCGCGGAGTCATACCCCCGGTACTCCAGCTTCTTAAGACCTTCAATCAAAACCGCCTGCGTATCTCTGCTTCCGATATATCCCACAATACCACACATATTTATAAATCCTCCGTTTCGTCATCTCAAGTTTGAGCACAAGCCGGCCAAACTGCCAGATGAGCCGCGGAAGACATTTGCGGTAAATCTAAGAAGCAATCGTCATGAATTCAATATTCAATTATCAAGGAATTCTTGAATGCATCCCGTACTTCTCCGCAGCTGTAATCCGCGTCTCTTTGCACTCATGAATTTTATATTTAAAATTTAAGAATGTTTAAGATTGCTGCATCTCATCAACCAGTTTGTCAGAACGGTCACCCGTACCTTTTGCTGTCTGATTTTCGGTTTGATGCTTAACCGAGAGGTCCCCGCCGAATGTTTCGAACACCTCTACCTCGTCAGCTTCCCGCTCCATGGGATCCTGCCACGCTCGTCTCATTCACTTACTTTCCGGGCGATATGTGACCGAATTCCCTCCGCGCGAGTCTAGGAAGCTCTGGCGCTTATGTTGCTGTTGTAACCTCACGATCCTCACTCTCTGTTTGGAATATGGTTTATTATATGCATGTGACGATCATTTTGCAATGATACGGACTTCTTTTTACCCTTTTGCCCTGCAATTCCCAGCTTATTTACCCGAAAAATAACCGCCGAAACGCGCCAACTTCCGCGCCCAGCGGCTGGGTAAAAATCGGCTGTAACGATGTTCCTGTTCCTCCTCAGTCAGCAACCCGGTCATGCGGAATCATGATCCTGCATCCATGAGCAAGACCTCTCTCATCCCGTACAGCGGGTCATTAAACCAACGAATCAGAACGTTACGTTACACAAGCTCCTTCTGTACAACAGCTGCAATATCCGCTACAAACTGCTCCAGCTCCGCTTTATCCGGACCTTCGGCCATCACGCGAATCAAAGATTCCGTACCGGATGGACGTACCAGTACACGGCCGTTGTCGCCGAGTTTGCCTTCAACCTCCGCAATCGCAGCAGCGATCGCCGTATTGCCTTCATAATTGCGTTTATCCTGCACGCGCACATTCACGAGTACCTGCGGATACTGCACCATCAGCGTTTTGAGCTCGCTCAGCTTTTTGCCGGACTTCAGAATCGTATCCACCAGCTGGATAGCTGTCAGAATCCCGTCTCCCGTTGTGCTGTGATCCAGAAAAATCACGTGGCCCGACTGCTCACCGCCCAGGTTAAAACCACCGCGGCGCATTTCCGCCATGACATAACGGTCGCCTACAGCTGTCTTCACGCTGTTCAAACCCAGCTTCTCCGTCGCTTTATAGAACCCAATGTTACTCATTACGGTTGTTACGATCGTGCTTTGAGCCAGCTTGCCCTCACGGTTCATGGCATCCCCGCAAATCGCCAGGATGTGGTCGCCGTCTACTTCGGCACCCGTGCCGTCAATCGCGATCAGACGGTCCGCGTCCCCGTCAAAAGCAAGACCCAAATCGGCCCCAAGACGTACTACTTCCTCTTTCAGCTTCTCCGGATGCGTAGAACCGCAGTGGTCGTTAATGTTGCGGCCATTTGGTTCTGCTGCAATCGTCGTCACATCGGCGCCAAGCTCGCGGAACAAACGCGGCGCAAGCTCATAAGCCGCACCGTTTGCACAGTCAAGCACAACCTTCAAACCTTTGAAAGACTTGGAAGTCAGCGTAGACTTCAGCAGCTCCAGATACTTCAGTTTAGCGTCATAGTCGACTTCAACCGAACCCAGATCCCCGCCGACAGGACGCGGCAGTTCATCATTTTCCTTATCGATCAGCTCTTCGATCTGCAGCTCCGTTTCATCGGAAAGCTTAAATCCGTCACTGCCGAAAAACTTAATCCCGTTATCCTCAACCGGATTGTGGGAAGCCGAAATCATAACTCCGGCATCCGCGCCAAGTTCGCGCGTCAAATAAGCCACAGCAGGAGTCGTTAATACCCCCAGACGAATCACGTCGGCTCCAATTGACAGCAGGCCGGCTACAAGCGCGGATTCGAGCATGACACCTGAGATCCGTGTATCCATGCCAATGACCACTTTAGGCTTATGCGCCGTACCCGAAGCCGCTCCAGTCAGCACATAGCCGCCGCACCGTCCGATACGGTAAGCCAGCTCTGCAGTCAATTCTTTATTGGCAATCCCACGGACCCCATCAGTACCAAAATATTTCCCCATAATTCAAGTTACACTCCTCTTCTTACGTTCCATCTCACCCTATAATAGTATGAGCCTTCGTTTGTTTTCAGTTACGGTAAATTTGTCGATTCATCAGTCTGGCCGCTGCCTTCATTGCCTGAACCCGATCCCGCTCCCGAACCGGATATTCCGGATTCGCCGGACGTCTCCGTGCCGGTGCTTGCGTCCGGAACGCTCACGTCATGACTGGACGATGGCGGAGGTTCGCTTCCGCCCCCGGCCGAAGGAGCAGGATCAACCGTTACCGGCTTGTCCTTGGCCGTGATCTTCACCTGGACCGTCCCGTCCGTCCCCGAGTCCAGCAAATGAATATACTGGGGGAGCTTGGCGTCCAGCCTTACTTTAAAAGTTCCTTCCTCATAACCGCTAACGTCCGCTGTGAACGACAGATCTTCGGGCTTAAGCGAAGCGATGCGCTCAGAGCTGCCTTCCACCGTGGCGTTAACGGTTCCCGACTGGGGGCCGATGATTTTGGCCGTATAATTCCCTCCGACGTTAAGCAGCGTGATCGGAAGGTCATTCAGTGTTTTTTTTTCAAAAGGTGTCGCATTAATCGTAATTTCCAGTGAGTCAGGCTCGATTTTCTCAAAACCTTCCGGCGGAGTCAAGCTCACCGTATATTTGCTGCTGCTGTCTGTTCCAGTGAAATTGCCCAAATCGACGGTAATCGGATAAGAGCTGATCTTGTCCAGCGCATCCTTCGAGCCGTACACGACCACCTGCTCCGGGCTGCTGCTCACTCCTGAAAGGGCATACCCCTCAGGCAGGCTTCCGGTAGTCTGCAGTTCGATCGGGATACTTTTATACAGCTTGATGACAGGTACATCCACATCGATGGAAGACGGCGATATTTCCGCATCCTCCATTTCATCTCCCGCCTTATCATAGGCGATCAGTTTGATACTTTTCCCCGTAATGTCGCTGTTAATCCCGGCAACGTTAACTACCCCTTGGATTTTACCTAAATCTTCGATTTCACTTGAAGGCAAAGTAACCTTTACTTTTCCATCATTTTTCAGGACCGGCGTTCCAATTTCATAACCCTCCGCAGGCACACCAGTGGTAATAACCGAGGCCTGAACATCCTTCGACGCTTTCGCTTCTATCGTAATATGAGCAGACGAAGGCGTAATGGCCACACACTCCACACCGTTAGGAAGCTCGCATTTGAGCGGCAGCGTCTTGGAGCCCGGCGTTACATGGTTCAGATCCAGCTTTACTTTATAATCATCTTCGGAAAATAACGAGGTCAGCTTCGTCCGCTTCCCTCTAACCTCTAAAGTTACCCGCTCCGGATCGAGCCCGTACACCACATATTTCTCCTCATCCAGATTGTAGATCTGGACTTTGACGTTATCGATGGTCCGCGTGCTGACCGAATCGTTCACCCCGGAAATGGATTCCGAGCTGTCCAAATGCACCATCAGCCACAGGATCAAACTGATACAAAGTGCAATGATTTTAGCGAAATTATTATTATTAATCCACTTATTCATGTTTGTTAGCCCCCATTCTCCTCCAGAAAGGGGTTTTGCGGGTCTTCTCCATCGTCTTCGGACTCAGCTCCGCATACAGCTTGGAGATCAGCGACTCCTCATTGATATCGCGGACCACTTGTCCATCCAGAGCCAGCGAAATCTGGCCGGTCTCCTCAGACACGACGATCGCCAGCGCATCTCCGACCTCACTAATGCCGATCGCAGCGCGGTGCCGCGTCCCCAACTCCTTGCTGATGAACGGATTCTCTGAAAGCGGCAGATAACAGGCTCCAGCCGTAATCCGGTTGTCCTGAATAATAATGGCCCCGTCATGCAGCGGCGTATTCGGAATGAAGATGTTAATCAGCAGCTCGGAGGAAATCATCGACTGCATGGGAATGCCGGACTCCACATATTCATTGAGGCCCGTCTCCCGTTCAAACACGATTAAAGCACCGATTTTGCGCCGGGACAAATAGTTAACGGCCTTAATGATATGGGAAACGGTCCGGCTGAATTCCTCTTCATCGGCCGAAATCCGGCTGAACAGCTTGCCCCGCCCCAATTGCTCGAGACCGCGGCGCAGCTCCGGCTGGAAAATGATAAACACCGCCAGCACACCAAAAGTAAACAGCTGATTCATCAGCCATTTCAAGGTATACAAATCAAACCAGGTGCTAAGCGCCCAAATAATCACAAGTACAAAAATACCCTTGAGCAGCTGAATCGCACGTGTTCCCCGAACGAGCAGGATCAAATAATAAATAATATAAGTAACAGCCAGTACATCCACTAAATCTTTAATGGATTCTGCCCAGGTTAAGTTCTCAAAATAATTCATTGTCATGCCCCCGGTATCCCTCTTCGAGGTTATGTAAAACCCAATGCTGAAGTCTCTATATTCATTCCCCTTAAACTCTAGGTTATAACGATCAAGTCCGAGTTGCAAGCGCAGGCCCCAAATATCCGTTTAAATGCGCTTTCACCACATTATTTTCTGCAATTCCAGCTTCTGTCATTCCTGTTTTACAAAAAAATGGCGCCGATTCCCTTATTCAGGGGGCGCCATATTGCTGTAGTTCTATGCCGGGCAGCTTAGCGGTAGGCAACTTCCGTAAAAGTATTCGTAATCCTGTACCAGATCCAGTCCAGCGCCTGATCAATCGTTTTGGCATCGCCGGCAATTTTGGCTGTGGAAGCCTGGTAAAGCGACCCGTCGATGACGGTCAAATTCCCTTCAACTTCCCCGTAGACCTCCGTATTGCCGTTCTCAATCGTCAGATCGCCTGCTATAGCCGTCCCTTCGGGCACGATCACCGTGTGACCTTCTATGCGGACCTTATCCAGGTCAGCGCCTTTAACGACCAACTGGTCGTCCGATTTCCAGATCGACAATGTGCTGAAAAGCATCACGAGCAAAAACATCGCTGCCGCCGTAAGCGCCGGATGCCGTTTCACCCAACCCAGCCAAGGCTGCTGTCTGCGTTTCTTAGGCAGATTGCTCATAATTTGGTTCAGTACATCATCGGATGCAGAAGGCAGCGAATGCTTGACAGCGGCAAACATCAGCATATCGGTCTGCTCCAGCTCCTTCAGCCGGGTCCTGCAAGACACACATCTATCCAAATGACTCTTCAAATCAAGCGCCTGTTCCTCAGGCAGTTCGTTATCCAAATAATCATGCATCAAAGAGGCAGCCTGTTTGCATTCCATTTGAGCCATTCCTTTCCTTGCAAATTCCTTTACTGTTCAGACGCAAAAACAACAAGTGAAGCTCTTTTAGCTACTCGTACTTCTTTGTATACGGTCCAGCTTTGCAGGAGTTTCACTTTATTTTTACACTTAAAATAATTTATGCTCCAGCCGCTTCCGCAGAAACTCCCGGCCACGGTGTACCCTCGTTTTGACAGTGGTTACAGGCATGTTTAAAATATCCCCGATTTCCTGCAGCGACAGCTCCTGCAAATACCGGAGAATCATAATCGTCTTATACTTCGCCGGCAGACCCGCGATCGCCTGATGAATGATCTGCTGCGTTTCACTTAGCAAAAATTCACTTTCCGGCGTGCGGTTATCCCCGGGAATCAGCGAATATCCGTCGGCCGTCCCGTCCTGGTCATTCAGTTCCGCATCCAGCGAGAAATTCGGCTTCCGCTTCCGTAAGCGGTCTATGCAAAGGTTCGTCGCAATCCGGTACATCCAGGTCGAGAACTTCTGATTCTCGTCATATTTGTCCCAATTCTTATAAACGCGCAGGAACGTTTCCTGCACGATGTCCTCTGACTCATGCCGGTTATTCAGCATCCGGTAAGCCAGATGAAACACTTTATCCTTATACAATTCTACAAGCTCGGCGAAAGCGTCCTGGTTCCCTTTACGGGCCAGCTTCACCAAACCTGCATCTGAAAGTTCTGCCATCCGTTGTTATCCCCCAGATTTCGGCTGCTTCTACACACACTACCTTACTTTATCATACGGCTGGAAGCCCCTTGATTTGGCTGCAGGCTTCGCAGCTTGTCCGAGCGCCATAGTCCATTCAAATCGTAATTCATGCCCCTTCAAAAAGCAAGGCATAATCACAATTTAACTCCCTTAAAAACTCTATTTAAACTATGTATTACCTTCCATCCAAACCCATTTACAGCATGCATAGACTTCCATAAAGCTCCCTGCATTCTTTTGAGATCCATCCTTAATTCGAGCAAATTTGCTGAGCTTCATCCTTACACCTTTTGACCTTTTCATAATCTCTCTAAAAAAGAAACGGGTGTACCGAAGTACACCCGCCATCATTTCTTCGAAGGATCAGCCTGTATTACGCATGCCTGCGGCAATGCCGTTAATTGTGAGCAGCACTTCGCGAAGCAGTTCAGCATCGTCAGCATCCTGCTCGCGGATCTGACGGAGCTCTCTTAGCAGCTGAACCTGCAGATAGCTGAGCGGATCTACGTAAGGATTACGCTGTCTGACGGACTCCTGAAGTGTCGGCTGATTGTCCAGCAGCTCCTGCTCGCCCGTAATGGCCAGAATGAGATTCTTCGTCAAAATAAACTCTTCCTCAATCTGTGAGAAGATCCGGCTTCTGATTTCTTCATTCGAACATAGCTTCGAATACTCCCGTGCAATATTCAAATCAGCTTTCACTACCGCGAACTTCAGCGTATCAATCAAAGAGCGGAAGAACAGGAAGTTCTCATACATATCCTGCATGACCTTCAGGTTCTCCGGCTTGCCCTGATAGAACTGCTGCAGTCCAGTACCTGCTGCATACCAAGCCGGAAGCAAATACCGGCTTTGTGTCCAGGCAAACACCCAAGGGATAGCCCGCAGATCCTCGAAGCGGTCACTGTTCTTCCGTTTGGAAGGTCTGGAGCCGATGTTGAGTTCCCCTACTTCGCCAAGCGGTGTAGATTCCTTAAAGAAACTCAGGAAATCCGGTTCACGGAAAATCAAATCCTGATATTTCTGGAGCGCCGTTTCCGACATTTCCTTCACGATGGCTTCCCAGCGGCTCTCATTCAGCTCGGATTGCTTTGGCAGCCGGGCATGAATAGCAGAGATGATCAGAGCCGAAGTCGCCTGCTCAAGACTGCGGTACGCAATTCCTTTCAGGGAATAACGTTCAGAAAGAACCTCGCCCTGCTCCGTAATTTTGATGCCTCCACCGATCGTTTCCGCCGGCTGCACCATAATACTGCGGTTCAGCGGCATGCCTCCGCGGCCGAGCGCTCCTCCGCGGCCATGGAAGAATTTCAGCTTTACGCCAAACTCTTTTGCCGTAGCAGTGATTTCTTTAAGAGCTACACGCAGCTCCCAGTTAGCCGTAATAACGCCGCCGTCCTTATTACTGTCCGAGTAACCAAGCATGATCTCCTGCAAATCATTCATTGCAGCCACAGACTGTCTGTAGATCGGCATGCTGAGCAGCTCACGCATAATGCCCGGCGCGTTATGAAGGTCATCAATCGTTTCAAACAGCGGAACGGCCTGCAGCGTACAAATCGCCTTCTCGCCGTGCTCTTTCTGGAACAGACCCACTTCCTTGGCAAACACCATAACTTCCAGAATGTCGCTCGTAGCCTCGGCCATACTGATCAGATAACTGGATATACAACCTTTGCCGAATTCCTTCTGGGCAATATAAACCGTCCGGTATACTTCCAGACATTCGGTTGTGCTTTCGCTGTACTCTTGATAAGGCGACGTAAGCGGCCGAGGATCATTAAGCAATTTCTCCAGCAGCTTTACCTTCTCAGGTTCAGGCAGCCCGGCATAATTAGGCGTAATATTCATATTCGCCAAAATTTCCGTCATGGCGTTCTCGTGTTCTTTACTGTGCTGGCGGATATCCAGCTTCGCTGTATGGAAGCCAAACAATTCAACTTGACGTATAAGTTTCTTAATATACGTGTCCGCAACATAATCCGCATAATGATGACGCAGGCTGCGGTCGATGATTTCCAGATCCTCAATCAGTTCCTCAGGTACCGCATAACGGTCTGCCTGGCCTTTATGAGCTTCGTCAAGCACGTTATGGAGCTTCTCAGTCATATAAGTCAGCTTGATGCGGTAAGGTTCTTTTTCATTCGTCCAGCATGGCGTCTTCTTCAGTTCGACAGCGGCGCTGTCCTTCAGGATGGAGGACTTCAGTTCATCACTCACATCAACGATCGTCGTGCTGAAGCTCAAGTGCTTAAACAAATTGCTCAGCAGCCGCTGATATTCGCGTACAGCCAGCTTGCGCTGCATCTTCAGCGTTTCCCACGTCACATCCGCTGTAACCGAAGGGTTGCCGTCACGGTCGCCGCCGATCCAGGAACCAAACTTCAGGTAAGCGGGCATGTGCCAGTTATGCTCCGGGTAATATTTGCTCAGACAGCGTTCGATTTCTTGATAAACGTCAGGTAAAACGTGGAATAAAGTCTCATGGAAATAGTACATCCCATTACGAACCTCATCGAGCACCGTCGGCTTGCGGTCACGCAGCTCATCAGTCTGCCAAAGCGTAATTACTTCGTTCAGAAGCTTCTCCCGAAGCTGCTCCCGTTCACGGAAGGTTAGCGTCGGATTATCCATCTGCATGACATCTTCGGCAATCCGTTTGTGAATATCAAGAATCGCCCGGCGCATGGCTTCGGTAGGATGGGCCGTCATGACCAGCTCAAGCGACATGCCCTCAAGGATCTCCTGCACTTCTTCACAAGAGAAACCACGATCCTTCAATTCCATTACAGATGCTTCAATCGAACCTGGCTGGATCGATTCACCAGCTTCCCGCTCATAATCGCGTTTCCGGCGGATTCGGTGGTTCTGCTCAGCAATATTAACCAGCTGGAAATAGATTGCAAATGCTCGTACGACCTGGTGACGGATATCCGGTGCCAGCCCATTGATCATATCTTTGAATTCCTCATGGGTCTCTGGCATAAAAGAAGCTCGCAGCGATTTACTCGCCTCACGTATCTTTTCGACAATATCTAAGAGTTCATTACCGCCTTGATGGACAAGGACTTCTCCCAGAATATTGCCCAAAAAGCGAATATCCCGCCGCAGCAGGTTACTGGAATTGTTTTTCCCTGCAGTTACTGTAAGCTCAGTCATTCTTTCGTACCTCCTGTTTCACCTGTATTCCGATAAAATTATCAGTAACATGTCATACATTGTTAACATCATACAATAACAAGAATCAAAAATCTTTATTTTTTTGTAATCCTTTTATTTTCATACGATAATACGTCAAAGCGATAAAAGCAATAGATATAAAGAAACTGCGATTTCCGGAAAAAACGCAGTTGTTTTTAACAAAAAGCATCATCGTTTACGATGATGCTTGACTTTATGTATGGAGCGGGTGATGGGAATCGAACCCACGCTACCAGCTTGGAAGGCTGGAGTTCTACCATTGAACTACACCCGCATTATAATGGTCGGGATGACACGATTCGAACATGCGACCCCCTGGTCCCAAACCAGGTGCTCTACCAAGCTGAGCTACATCCCGACAAAAACAATAAGTTCATAAGTGGCGCGCCCTAAGAGATTCGAACTCCTGACCTTTTGATTCGTAGTCAAACGCTCTATCCAGCTGAGCTAAGGGCGCACATATGGAGCGGACGACGGGAATCGAACCCGCGACCCTCGCCTTGGCAAGGCGATGCTCTACCGCTGAGCCACGTCCGCATATATGGTGCGCGTGGAGGGACTTGAACCCCCACGTCAAAGACGCTAGATCCTAAGTCTAGTGCGTCTGCCAATTCCGCCACACGCGCACATTAGGCCTTAACCTTAGTTAAAGGCTTATATACTAACTTCGATTTCGTTGTTTTTTCATTTAACTTATCTCGTTAGCGACAAGAATGATCTTACCATACCAAGTTAATTAGAGTCAAGCATTTCTCCAAAAAAAATTAAAAAAGTTTTTTTGCATGTATTTATCCCTTTATTTAAGGGCCTTAAATGGATAAATTATTGACTGTCTGCTTAGCGAACCTGCGTTCAATTCTGGAGTTCTATCATCTGTATAAAGTCTGACCATCCTCTCTGTTTAGGACGTTTCAGTAAAGCGTGATCTCTACTCCGCAATCGTTCTAAGATCGTGCAGATGGCTTTGAGGCTGCATTCTACTTCTTTAAGACGCATTCTACTTCCTTGAGACTGCATTTTACTGCTTTGACACTGCACTCCTCCAGCTGCCTCTTACAGCCCGTTTAAAGATCTGCAGATACATAACCTCCCCCCTTTAAAGAGTGCTGCAGCCTTACGCAAGGTTCAAATCTCCACAGCGCTACATTTCTTTAGAGAAGGAGATTCTTTGATGGGTGGGATTCTTTAGCAAACAGAGATACTTTAGCGACAAAGATACTGACCTCTATGGATTCCTCCTGCCTTGTTGGCTCCAGTAAGCCCTGGCTTGGCCTGTGAGCCTTTCAGCCGTTCCTCTCTTCCATCCTTCCTTCTTCCCTCTTCCGAGCCAAATCAGCTTATATTGAAGGCTACAGGGCCTTTAACTAAAGTTATATCCGTCTCCAATTACAACTAACAATACAAATAACTACACAAACAATAACGTTGCCTTTCGTGGCCTATATCATCATGTCCTAACTAATTGTTTTCGACTGCCTGGATTTTGGGAACCAGGGTCATGTTCTAGCTTCTTTTATTAATAAAAAAAACACTCTCCGTTACCGGAAAGCGGTCAGTAAATAAAAAAACTCAAATAAAAAAACATCTTCTTCGCTTCTAGCGAGAACATGTTTCGATGAAATAAAAGTGAGCCATGAAGGACTCGAACCTTCGACACCCTGATTAAAAGTCAGGTGCTCTACCAACTGAGCTAATGGCTCGTAAATGGCTGGGGATATAGGATTCGAACCTATGCATGACGGAGTCAAAGTCCGTTGCCTTACCGCTTGGCTAATCCCCAACATTAAAGCTATGTAACTTGTCCAATTATTATTAAAAATATGGTGGAGGCTGAGGGGATCGAACCCCCGACCCTCTGCTTGTAAGGCAGATGCTCTCCCAGCTGAGCTAAGCCTCCGAAAATATGGTGACCCGTAGGGGATTCGAACCCCTGTTACCTCCGTGAAAGGGAGGTGTCTTAACCCCTTGACCAACGGGCCTTGTAAAATTGAATGGAGCTCTCAACCGGGATCGAACCGGTGACCTCATCCTTACCATGGATGCACTCTACCTACTGAGCTATGAGAGCATATGGCTCCCCGAACAGGACTCGAACCTGTGACAACTCGATTAACAGTCGAGTGCTCTACCAACTGAGCTATCAGGGAATATGTAATAAGTTTCGCTTGGCGGCGTCCTACTCTCCCAGGACCCTGCGGTCCAAGTACCATCGGCGCTGGAGGGCTTAACGGTCGTGTTCGGGATGGGTACGTGTGGAACCCCTCCGCCATCGCCACCAAACGATTCAAGTGTTTGATCACTTGAAAACTGGATACGAAACAATCAATTGCGATTAGATCTATTTGGATAAGCCCTCGACCGATTAGTACTGGTCAGCTCCATGCATTGCTGCACTTCCACCCCCAGCCTATCTACCTCGTCGTCTTCAAGGGGTCTTACTAGTTGGGAAATCTCATCTTGAGGGGGGCTTCACGCTTAGATGCTTTCAGCGCTTATCCCTTCCGCACTTAGCTACCCAGCTGTGCTCCTGGCGGAACAACTGGTGCACCAGCGGTGCGTCCATCCCGGTCCTCTCGTACTAAGGACAGCTCCTCTCAAATTTCCTACGCCCACGACAGATAGGGACCGAACTGTCTCACGACGTTCTGAACCCAGCTCGCGTACCGCTTTAATGGGCGAACAGCCCAACCCTTGGGACCTACTTCAGCCCCAGGATGCGATGAGCCGACATCGAGGTGCCAAACCTCCCCGTCGATGTGGACTCTTGGGGGAGATAAGCCTGTTATCCCCAGGGTAGCTTTTATCCGTTGAGCGATGGCCCTTCCATGCGGTACCACCGGATCACTAAGCCCGACTTTCGTCCCTGCTCGACTTGTCAGTCTCGCAGTCAAGCTCCCTTTTGCCTTTGCACTCTTCGAATGATTTCCAACCATTCTGAGGGAACCTTGGGGCGCCTCCGTTACTCTTTAGGAGGCGACCGCCCCAGTCAAACTGCCCACCTGACACTGTCCCCATGCCCGATCAGGGCACCAGGTTAGAACTCCGATACGATCAGGGTGGTATCCCAACGGCGCCTCCAAGGAAGCTTGCGCTCCCTCTTCCTAGGCTCCCACCTATCCTGTACAAATCGTATCAAAGTCCAATATCAAGCTGCAGTAAAGCTCCATGGGGTCTTTCCGTCTTGTCGCGGGTAACCTGCATCTTCACAGGTATTAAAATTTCACCGGATCTCTCGTTGAGACAGCGCCCAAGTCGTTACGCCATTCGTGCGGGTCAGAATTTACCTGACAAGGAATTTCGCTACCTTAGGACCGTTATAGTTACGGCCGCCGTTTACTGGGGCTTCAGTTCATAGCTTCGGGTTACCCCTAACCACTCCCCTTAACCTTCCAGCACCGGGCAGGCGTCAGCCCGTATACTTCGCCTTACGGCTTCGCACAGACCTGTGTTTTTGCTAAACAGTCGCTTGGGCCTTTTCACTGCGGCCCCCTCGGGCTATTCACCCTACCGAGGCACCCCTTCTCCCGAAGTTACGGGGTCATTTTGCCGAGTTCCTTAACGAGAGTTCTTCCGCGCGCCTTAGAATTCTCTTCTCGCCTACCTGTGTCGGTTTACGGTACGGGCACCTTCACCTGGCTAGAGGCTTTTCTTGGCAGTGTGAGATCATGACCTTCGCTACTGCAATTTTCGCTCCCCATCACAGCCCAAGGTTATGTAGCACGGATTTGCCTATGCTACCCTCTCACTGCTTGGACGGACATCCATCAGTCCGCGTCACTACCCTGCTGCGTCACCCCATCGCTCATAGCGGTTTACGGTGGTACAGGAATTTCCACCTGTTGTCCTTCGACTACGCCTGTCGGCCTCGCCTTAGGTCCCGACTTACCCTGAGCGGACGAACCTTCCTCAGGAACCCTTAGGCTTTCGGCGGATCAGATTCTCACTGATCTTTTCGTTACTCATACCGGCATTCTCACTTGTATGCTGTCCAGCGCTCCTTACGGTACACCTTCTACCCACATACAACGCTCCCCTACCCCTGATGCATTGCATCAAGCCATAGCTTCGGTGGTGTGTTTAGCCCCGTTACATTTTCGGCGCAGAGTCACTCGACCAGTGAGCTATTACGCACTCTTTAAATGGTGGCTGCTTCTAAGCCAACATCCTGGTTGTCTGTGCAACTCCACATCCTTTCCCACTTAACACACACTTGGGGACCTTAGCTGATGGTCTGGGCTGTTTCCCTTTTGACAATGGATCTTAGCACTCACTGTCTGACTCCCGGTTAATCAGTCTATGGCATTCGGAGTTTGACTGAGCTTGGTAACCCTTGCGGGCCCCGCACCCAATCAGTGCTCTACCTCCACGACTGTACCACCGAGGCTAGCCCTAAAGCTATTTCGGGGAGAACCAGCTATCTCCGAGTTCGATTGGAATTTCTCCGCTACCCCCACCTCATCCCCGAACTTTTCAACGTTCGTGGGTTCGGGCCTCCAGTGCGTGTTACCGCACCTTCACCCTGGACAGGGGT
>NZ_CP022584.1:2510000-2572500 GCF_002240225.1 Paenibacillus physcomitrellae
TATGAGTTTGTCTCCGTATCCGACCTGCTGGACCAAGCCAATACCAAGGGTTCCGAGGTCAAGGATCAGGCTTGGATTCGCCGGGAATTTGAAACGGCTGCCGGCATTGGATTTTAAGCCTGGAAGGCGCAGTGACAAAGAGCGGATAAAACCTTTTAGAAGCAGCCTCGGATGAACTCCGGGGTTGTTTTTTATTCTCAGGAATAATTCAATTTTCCCGTTCGCATACTATCCACAGCATAAGCAAAGGAGGAGCGAACCTTGAAAGCAATCCATTACTGCCGAACGCTATGTCTTATCTGTACGCTTATCATCCCTCTTACGGCTTGCGGTTCCGAGCAGAGTTCATCCCCCCCTCAGCAAGGGGGTTATAAAGAGACTAAATCCATGGTCATCGATATTCTAAAGACCGAGGAGGGCAGAAAGGCTATTATGGAATCCCTCACCTCGAGCTCGGGGACTTCCAGCAGTATGAGTTCCAGCGGCTCAGGTTCTGACTCCGAATCATCGGGAGATTCCGAATCCAGCGATTCCGGCGGAGGTGAAGGCGGTGGAAGCGGTGGAAGCGGCGGTTCTTCAGGATCCGGCGGTTCAGGAACCTTAGGCATCAAGATGCTGCTGCCCAATCAAACGTACAATGATGTAAGGCTTGCAGTTAAAGAAACAATGACCTCACCCGAGTACAAAAAAGAGATTGAAAAAATCATGACAGACCCGCAATTTGCCGGGGATTTCGCTAAAGTAATCAATACCCAAAGCAAAGAGCTGCATATGCAGCTGATTAAAGATCCAAATTACCAAAAGTCCGTGATGGATATCATGAAATCACCTGAAGTAGCCAAAATGTTTCTGGATTTGACCAAAACATCTGATTACCGGAAGCAGACGATGACGATCATGCAGGAAGCCATGCAGAATCCATTGTTTAAAATGGAAGTGATGGATCTGCTCAAAACCGTTGTTCAGGAGCAGCTTCTGCCAGAGGTCGATAAGGAACAGCAAAGCGGAGGCCAAGGTCAAGGCGGCAGCGGCGGAGAAAGCGGAGGCCAAGGTCAAGGCGGCGGAAATGGCGGCAGCGGAAGCTCTTAAAGCTCAGTTGTAAGGCTTCACAAGGCGAACATAACATTAAAGATAAGAAAAAAGGACCGACCTGATGGGTCAGTCCTTTTTGCATTTTTCGATGATGTGCAAAGCTGTTTCGGCAAAAATGGCCGCCGTTTTGGTATCTGCTTTGTAAACCGATGGCGAAAAATCAGGCTCAGACAAATGGTTGTCCGGAGCGCCAAGCGGCACCTGAGCTAACAGCTCGGTATGCAGCGTTTCGGCCAGTCTAGCTCCCCCGCCCCGGCCGAATATATAATCACGTTCCCCGCAGGAGGAACATTCGTAATAAGCCATGTTCTCAACCACACCCAGCAGCTCATGATCGGTCTGCAAAGCCATAGCGCCCGCTCTGGCGGCTACAAACGCGGCAGTAGCATGCGGAGTAGTAACGATGATCTCTTTGGTCTGCGGCAGCATCTGATGCACATCCAGCGCTACGTCGCCTGTCCCTGGCGGGAGGTCAAGCAGCAGGAAGTCCAGCTCGCCCCAGTTGACGTCCGCCAGAAACTGGCGCAGCATCCGGCCGAGCATTGGCCCGCGCCAGATGACCGGGTTATTTTCCCGTACGAAGAAGCCCATCGACATCACTTTGACGCCAAAACGTTCAACCGGCATAATTACGCCGTCTTCGACTTGCGGAGCTTCCTCAATGCCCATCATATCAGGGATGCTGAAGCCGTAAATGTCAGCGTCGATAAGGCCAACCCGTTTGCCCTGACGAGCAAGCGCCACGGCCAGGTTAGCAGTAATGGTGGATTTCCCCACCCCGCCCTTGCCGCTGGCCACCGCGATAAAGGTAACGCCTGAGGCGGGATCCATGAGCGGAAGCTTCTCGAGCCCTACGCCATGTCCTTTGAGGCTGCCTCCTCCAGGACCCACTTCATTGGCTTCCTCGCCGTTTTGAGGCGGGAGGCCTACTTTTTCCCGTTCGCTGTCTGAAGCTTCTCTATACCGGACATGAAGGTCCACTGCTCCAGCCTGGGTAAGGCGGGCTTTAATTTCATTATCGAGTCTGTCCTTCATATCCTCGGAAAGATCTGCCGTCACTACCGTTAGGGAAATGCGGTTCTCTTTCACCATAATGTCTCTGATCCACTGCATTTCAACCAAACTTTGCTCAAACCTCGGATCGGCTACCGGTCTCAGCGCAGCCAAAATCCACTCTTTTGTAATCATGAAAGCACCTCGATTTGTCTATTTCAAGCTTGGACTATTTAGAATGTGCTTTATATTATACATGATTCACTGGATTAAGTGGAAGGTTTCGCTTTCTCACCGGCTTCATACCGCAGAATGCCCTTATAGATAGAGGCGGCCACTTTACGTTGATAGTCATCGTCACCAAGCAGCTTCGACTCAACCGGATTGGACAGGAAGCCGACTTCGACCAGCACCGAAGGAATCTTGAGTTCCTTGAGCAGATACACGTAATCGGCGCTTTTGGCAACGCGGTCGGTATTTTCCAGATTGGTGCGCAGCTCCTCCTGGACCAGGTCGGCTAGAGCCTGGCTTTCCGGATGGCTTGGATGGTAAAAGGTCTGGGCGCCTCTCCATTTGTTCGAAGGAATGCTGTTCATATGAATGCTTACCATCAGCTTGGCTTCCTTCTCTTCAATCAGACGGACTCTTTTCTTCAAATCCTCGGTTTTCCGTTTGCTGTAGCCGCTGGTGTCCGGGTCGGCCAGGTCTTTGTCTTCCTCGCGTGTCATATAAACTACGGCTCCGGCCTGCTGCAGGTAATCCCGCAGGTACAGCGCCACAGAGAGGTTGATGTCCTTCTCGATAATGCCATCCTTGCTTGCCGCCCCTCCGTCAGGTCCTCCATGGCCAGCGTCCAGAGCAATCACTTTCCCTGCAAGCGGAAGACTCCAGTAGTTGGATACCTTTTGGGCAGGGACCTCATAGAACAAAATGCCCGCAAGAAGGGCGAGGAGAACGGCGCTGAACACGATCCGTTTGACGTTGCTGAGGGAAATCCACAGCGTGACTGTTTTTCTTGGCTTCATAAAAAAACCACCTCCGTACCCATATAGACTCTAATCATCTATATGGGACAAGGTGGACAAATATGCGTTTAACGGACGAAGAGCTGAAAAGAGTTAACCGCTGACGGCTCTTTAACGCACGGCAGGTTCGGACATGCCGTTAATCAGCACTTCAGCAACTTCAGGACGGGTAAATTCCGGAGGCGGGCATTGTCCGTCACGCAGCAGCGCACGCACTTTAGTGCCAGAGAGAGTAAGATGATATTCTTTACCATGCGGACAAGTTTTGCTTGTCGCCATGTTGCCGCATTTTTGGCAGAAGAAGCTGTGTTCAAAGAACAGCGTCGTAATGCCGATCTCTTCCGGTGTAAAGTTGCTGAAGATCTCCTGGGCTTCATAGGTGCCATAATAGTCGCCTACCCCTGCATGGTCACGGCCGACGATAAAGTGGGTGCAGCCGTAATTCTTACGGACAAGGGCATGGAAAATCGCCTCACGCGGCCCCGCATAACGCATAGCCGCCGGGAACACACCCAGGAACGCCCGATTCTGTGGATAATAGTTCTCCAGCAGGACCAAATAGCTGTTCATCCGGATATCTGCGGGAACGTCATCGGACTTGGTTTCACCTACGAGCGGATTGAGGAACAAGGCATCAACGATTTCCATCGCGCTCTTCTGAATGTATTCATGGGCTCGGTGCACCGGATTACGGGTCTGGAAACCGACTACCGTTCTCCAGCCTTTCTCGGCAAAGATGCGCCGTGTCTCTTCCGGGTCGAAATAAAATTCCTGAAACCGTTCCGGAGCCGGACGGTTCAGCACGGTCACCGGACCGCCCACGTAGAGGGGTGAGCGCTCCGAAAGCTTTTTCACGCCGGGATGCTCGGGGTCGTCCGTCTTGAACACCCTGCGCGCTTCCTCCTGCTGATCTACGCTGTAGATACTTTGAACGTCAAGCAATCCGTATACGATGCCATCGTCTTGCCCTACAAGTGCAGCCTGTCCGCCAATGGAGAGGTTGCTCTTCTCCTCCTCTGTAATGGAGAGGGTGATCGGTATGCTCCACACTGTGCCGTCTGCCAGACGCATCTTGTCCACTACAGAACGGTAATCTTCTTCATTCAGAAAGCCCGTCAAGGGCGAAAAAGCCCCCACCCCGATCAAATCCAGATCAGATACCGCCCAGCTGCTGACCGCAATGTGCGGCAGATCTGCCGCTTTCTGCAGCAGCTCTTCCCGCTCCGCACCTGTGCTGATTCTGTTCACCAAAGTACCGCCGTGAGGTAAAATTGCCGTCATCCTTTTGCCAGCCCCCTTATTTATGCAATCCGCATTCTGTTTTCTCAAAGCCCGACCAGCGTCCTGCTCTTGGATCCTCACCCGGCATCACCTGGCGTGTACAGTGCTCACAGCCGATGCTTGGATAGTTCTGATCATGCAGTGGGTTGTAAAAAACCTCATTCTCGCGGATATAGTTCCACACATCTTCAGAGGTCCAATCCGCAATGGGGTTAAATTTAACCAGGCCAAACTTCACATCATATTCAATCTTCTTGGCATTGGCCCGGGTAGGCGCTTGATCGCGGCGAATGCCTGTAATCCACGCTTCATATTGGGACAAAATACGCGTCAGAGGCTCCACTTTGCGGATATTGCAGCATCCGGTAGGATCGCTCTTCCACAGCTCCGGACCATGCTGGTCAGCCTGCTCTTCGGGAGTCAGCAAAGGGGATACGCGTACAAACTCAAGGCCGTAACGGTCAGCCAGAACGTCTCTAGTTTCATAAGTCTCTTTGAAATGGTAGTCCGTATCCAGATAGAAAATATCGGTCTTCGGGCTAACCTTTTGCAAAATATCCACTAACACAACATCCTCGGCCCCGAAGCTGCAGGCAAAAGTAATGTTTGGAAAAGTTTCAACCGCCCAGGCAATGACTTCCTCCGCGCTGGCATTTTCTAGTGCAACCGCCTGTTCCGCAATCAACCGCTCTTTCTCAAGCAAATTCATCCGTATCGCCCTCCTAAACTTCTTTACAGTTATCCTGTATTCCTTTAACGCAGACAAGTCCAACTAAACAAATAAGAATTATTAAAGTTAAGTTAACATTCCACCTAATATATGTCAATGCTAAATACGAAAAATGCCTCTTTGTCCCTCGCATTTTTATGACCTAAGCATAAATTGAATCAACAATCAAATGTCTTCGAACAAGCACGCTTGGGAAAATGCTTATGGAAGGGAGTTAACCGTGGTGGCCCCGCAAAAAAATCAAAAATACGGGAGGAAAGCCCCCTCTTCTAAAACGAAAGCAAAATCAAATTCTAAATCGGATTTGAAATCTAAATCGGATTTAAAATTTAAAAACCCAGGCAAAATCGAGCTTGCTGTTGCAGCCCTCCTGCTCACCGGAAAATTGAAAGTGGATTCCATAGAACTGTTTAGAGAGGCTTCTTTGGTAATCAGCCTGATTGGCCGATATGATACCTTATTGAAAACCGATCCTTCCCATGTAGATAAACTCATGAGTTTTATGGACCAAAACGGAGAGACCACGATGAACGACATCCTGGAAGCTTTGAGGAAAAAAACGGGTAATGTGTAGCTCATGCTCACTTCAGCTTACCTAAACCGAAGAAAAGAGGGGGATTATGGAAGAATTTGATGGAGCCGGATTTACAACGGTTATCTTTATTGTTATTTTGGTTGTTTTATTTTTCTATGGTTCAACCGACATTGAGGATTATACAACCGGCCCTACACCGGTGTAACGCTGGACGGCCGCCAAGCTTTCTCCATCAAAAACAAGCTTTGGCCGCATGTCCAAAGCTTTGTTGTCTTTATAACACAAATTAGAGGAAAGCAAACAAAAACCCCTGGCCATAAAGGCCAAGGGTTTTGAATCCTTGATACACAAGGGATATTAACGTTTCGAGAACTGAGGAGCACGGCGGGCTGCTTTGAGGCCGTATTTCTTACGTTCTTTCATACGTGGGTCACGAGTCAGGAATCCGGCTTTCTTCAAAGCAGGACGGAACTCAGGGTCTGCTTTCAGCAGAGCGCGGGAGATACCGTGACGGATTGCACCGGCTTGACCGGAGATGCCGCCGCCGTTAGCGATAACGATAACGTCGTAGCTGTTCAATGTTTCAGTCAGGTTCAAAGGTTGTTTTACAATCAGTTTGAGAGTTTCCAAACCGAAATATTCGTTGATATCACGTTTATTGATGACAATGCGTCCTTCACCCGGTACAAGGCGAACACGAGCTACCGAATGTTTACGACGACCTGTCCCATAGTATTGTACTTGTGCCATGAAACTGTCCTCCCTTTTAATTATCCGCGAAGTTCGTAAACTTCTGGTTTTTGTGCTGCATGTGGATGCTCAGTGCCAGCATATGCTTTCAGTCTCAGCTTCATTTTCTCGCCTTGACGTGTCTTAGGCAGCATGCCGTGTACAGCAGATTCGATCATACGCTCAGGTTTAGTTTTGATCAGGTCCTGAGCTACTGTCACTTTCAAACCACCTGGATGCAGGGAGTGACGGTAGTATTTCTTGTTTTGCATTTTCTTGCCGGTCAAAGCAATTTTCTCGGAGTTGATAACAACTACGAAATCCCCAGTATCTACATGAGGAGTAAATTGTGGTTTATGTTTGCCGCGGATCAGCGCAGCTACTTCACTTGCCAAACGACCCAAAGTTTTGCCTTCAGCGTCAATGATGTACCATTTGCGCTCAACTTCGTTTGGCTTCGCCATATAGGTGGTACGCATGAAAAGATCCTCCTTCATTCTCATCACAAATCGTCTTTTAGTATACGGTTAAGCTTCGGTATAACCTTCCGCTCATCATCCGCATATTTATATTCGTTCGTTGATTATTCATGTTTAGATAAAGCATTCCGTCTAACAATTAGCGCGTATCTTGACTGGGGGCCGTGGGATAGCCATCAAGAAAACACAACTTATATTCTACAGGATAGAAAGTAAATACGCAAGCATTTTTGAGTATTTATTCAGCGTAAAATCAGCTTTTTTCCTGATAAACTCCACGCGTCACCCGTCATGTTATCGAATGTAGAAATCGGCTATGCTGATTCAACATTCTGGATCCATTTTTAATCAAAAAGGTCTCCAAACACATCCAGAACAGATTTCTTCTTCTTCGGCTTATAGTGCCCCTGTCCATGGTGAGAGTCATATCCTTTGCCTTCTTTATATGAGGGATTAGTTGAACGGCGCTTGTAATCATTGTCATCCTCATCGTCGTGGTCATAATGGCCGCGGCTTTCTGACCACTCATTAAATGCAGGTCGAATTTCGCGGATTCCACCAAGCAGCTTATCGAGCTCCCCGCGGTCAAGCCAAACCCCTTTGCATTCCGGACATACATCGATCAAGACACCATCTTTCTGGACTTCCTTCATACGCACATCGTGACAAACCGGACATTTCATGAAATAGAGCCCTCCTTAGCCTTTTGTAGGATATACGTATAGATCAAGGCGCGGTTTCACAGAACGGATATTTTAATTGCTTAAATTTGTCCCTTCCATCTCTATTGCATCGTACTCCACGCTCCAGAGCATTAGTCCTTTACTCTCTGCAGTAGGCCCTGCCGCTTTGCGGTCTACCGCTTCAAGAATCGCTTTCATGTCCTCCGGTTTGCGTTTCCCTTCTCCTACCTCAAGCAGCGTACCGACAATAATACGGACCATATGCTGGAGGAATCCATTCCCAGTGAGCATTATATGAATGATACCCTGCTCATTTGAGCCAGAATAAACAGGAGAGGTATCCACCTCCAGCGTCGCCTCATAAATGGTGCGGACATGACTGGCTTTGGTGGAATGGCGCGAAGCGAACGAAGTAAAGTCGTGTGTACCGACAAGATAACCAAGTCCTTGACGCATGGCGTCTGTATCCAGCCTGCCGGGATGATGAACCTGATAGTTTCTCCAGAACACATCCGGTACCCGGTTACCGTTTATGGTATACCGGTAGGTTTTCCTTTTCGCAGAACGTCTAGAATGGAATTCAAGCGATACCTCGCTAGCATCAACGATGCGGATATCGGCAGGCAGACGACCGTTTAAAGCCATACGCCATCGCTCAAGCGGGATACTGGAGGAAGTTATAAAATGAAACGGCTGCTGACGCGCATGCACACCTGCATCCGTTCGCCCCGAACCATGGATTTTAATGGTTTCACCCGTTAATCCCTTTATAGCCTCTTCAATGCAATCCTGCACGGTATTTCCGCCCGGTTGTGTCTGAAACCCGTAATAGTTGGTTCCGTCATAACAGACTGTCATCAATAGATTACGCAACTTATTGTCCTCCACCTGTTGTTCATCCTCGTTTTGGAGGGAGCTTAAACAGAAAAACTCTCCGATAGCTGAGCCAAGCGGCAGCTGCTACAGAGAGTTTATCATTACAGCCAGGTTAGAAATGTAACCCTATGCGCGGTCAACCAGTTCCAAGTAAACGATTGGAGCTGCGTCACCACGACGAGGTCCCAGTTTCAGGATACGAGTGTATCCGCCTGGACGTTCGTTGTAACGAGGTGCGATTTCAGCGAAAAGCTTTTGGATTGCATCCTGCTCTCCGTCGATGGATTCGCGACGAACGTAAGCTGCAACTTGACGACGAGCGTGCAAGTCACCACGTTTTGCTTTTGTAATCAGTTTCTCGGCGATCGAACGAACCTCTTTAGCTTTAGCTTCAGTAGTTTCGATACGCTCGTACAAGAACAAATCTGTTACCAGGTCGCGAAACAAAGCTTTACGAGCGCTGGAGTCGCGTCCCAACTTTTGGTATGCCATCTGTTTTTCCCTCCCTTGTCAAAAGCTTAGACCGACGAGGCTTAGTCCTCCGAACGGAGACCAAGTCCGAGCTCTTGAAGCTTCTCTTGAACTTCTTCCAAAGATTTGCGACCAAGGTTACGCACCTTCATCATATCTTCTTCCGTTTTCGTAGTAAGCTCCTGAACGGTGTTAATACCTGCACGTTTCAAGCAGTTATAAGACCGAACCGAGAGATCGAGTTCTTCAATCGTCATCTCAAGCACTTTTTCTTTCTTGTCTTCTTCCTTCTCAACCATGATCTCTGCATCTTTAGCTTCGTCAGTCAAACCAACGAACAGATACAAATGTTCGGTAAGGATCTTGGCTCCAAGACTTACCGCTTCTTCTGGACGAATGCTTCCGTCCGTCCAAACTTCCATGGTGAGCTTGTCGTAGTTCGTCACTTGTCCGACACGTGTGTTCTCAATTACGTAGTTCACACGGGAGATCGGCGTATAGATCGAATCGACTGGAATGACTCCGATCGGCTGATCTTCACGTTTATTCTTGTCGGCCTGTACGTAACCGCGTCCGCGGTTTGCAAAGATACGCATATGAAGTCTGGAACCAGGACCCATAGTTGCAATATGGAGATCCGGATTCAGAATTTCAACATCGCTATCCGCACGAATATCACCTGCAGTGACAACGCCCTCGCCCTCAACATCGATTTCGAGCACTTTCTCCTCGTCCGAATGAATTTTGAGCGAGAGAGCTTTCAGGTTCAGAATGATTTCCGTAACGTCTTCCTTTACGCCAGGAATCGTTGAGAATTCATGAAGAACACCATCGATTTGAACCGAAGTTACCGCAGCACCCGGAAGAGAGGACAACAAAATGCGCCGAAGCGAGTTGCCCAATGTCGTACCATATCCGCGTTCCAGCGGTTCGACTACGAACTTCCCATAAGTACCGTTCTCGTTAACATCTACGGTTTCAATTTTTGGCTTTTCGATTTCTATCACTGCATTACCCTCCTTCGAAGCGTCGCTCCTAATGAAACTCTACCTGTGAGTTAAGTTCATGTAGTATGCCTAAACATCCATTGTTTCCAAATACTGATGCCGTTATACCACACTAAAGGCTGGCTTCAATTAGACACGACGGCGTTTTGGAGGACGGCACCCGTTATGCGGGATTGGAGTTACGTCTTTAATCATGTTAACTTCGAGGCCTGCAGCTTGAAGCGAGCGGATCGCAGCTTCACGGCCGGCGCCAGGACCTTTAACCATAACTTCGACGGTTTTCATGCCATGTTCCATTGCAGCTTTAGCAGCAGATTCTGCAGCCATTTGCGCGGCAAATGGAGTCGATTTCCGGGAACCTCTGAAACCGAGACCGCCTGAACTTGCCCAAGAGATCGCGTTTCCGTGTGGATCGGTAATCGTTACAATCGTATTATTGAAAGTGGAGCGGATATGAGCCACACCAGATTCAATATTTTTACGGTCACGACGTTTAGTACGTACGACTTTTTTTGGTTTTGCCATTGTCTGTTATCCCCCCTTCTTATTTCTTCTTGTTCGCTACAGTACGACGAGGACCTTTGCGAGTACGAGCATTGGTCTTAGTACGTTGTCCACGAACAGGCAGGCCACGACGGTGACGAACACCGCGATAGCATCCGATTTCAATCAAACGTTTAATATTCAAGGAAATTTCACGACGCAGGTCGCCTTCTACCTTAACCATTTTGTCGATCGTTTCACGTAATTTGCCAACTTCATCTTCCGTCAAATCCCGAACGCGAGTGTTCGGGCTGATGCCTGTTTCAGCCAAAATTTTCTGGGAAGTCGTCTTACCGATTCCGAAAATATAAGTCAAGGCGATCTCAACGCGTTTATCACGTGGCAAATCCACACCAGCAATACGTGCCATTTTACGCTACACCCCCTTCTTAATTAACCTTGTTTTTGTTTGTGCTTAGGATTTTCACAAATTACCATAACGTTGCCTTTGCGGCGAATGACTTTGCATTTCTCGCAAATTGGCTTCACAGAAGGTCTTACCTTCATTTTAATTACCTCCTTAAAGCGAGCCTTATGAGGCTTCATGAAAGCCCAACTTTATTAGTATACCACAAATCTATTGAAAAGCGGTAATGGAATCTATTTACGGTAAGTAATACGGCCTTTGGTCAAATCGTAAGGCGACAATTGTACGACCACTTTATCTCCCGTCAGAATACGGATGAAGTGCATCCGCAGCTTACCGGAAACATGGGCAAGGATTTGATGACCGTTCTCAAGCTCTACCTTAAAAGTAGCATTCGGCAGCGGTTCGATAACCGTACCTTCGACTTCAATGACATCCTCTTTAGCCAAAGTCAGTCTCCTTTCTCTTCGGTTCTAGTATCGGTGAATTGTTTGAACGATATAACTGCATGACGCAATTTTCCGTTCGTTACCCGACCGTTTTCATTTAAACTGTTCACAACCTCTTCGCTTATCCAAGACATTAGCTCCAGATGCTGCAGGTTCTTTCGCTTGGCTTGATCAAACTTGCGTTTGTCACCATCGGCAATCCGAACGAACTTATCATCAATCCGCTCTACGATCACGCCAATGGAACCAGCGTCTTTCCCTTTCAGCACTCTAACCAGCTGCCCGATCTGTCCAGTTTTGTAATCTACCAAATACCCCACCTGCTAAGCATTCAGCTTTGTGAGTATTTCCATACCATCCTTCGTCACGGCGACCGTGTGTTCGAAGTGTGCGCATAGAGATCCATCAACTGTTACAACTGTCCAATTGTCTTCAAGCGTTCTTACATAACGCTTGCCGGCATTGACCATCGGCTCGATGGCAAGAACCATACCTGGCTTCAATCTTGGTCCGCGATCAGGGACCCCATAGTTTGGAATTTGTGGTTCTTCGTGCAGTTCAGTGCCTATGCCGTGACCGACATATTCACGAACGACGGAAAACCCTTCTTTCTCAATATAGGTCTGAATCGCATGAGAAATTGTAAACAAGCGGACATCCGGTTTCACAAGTTCAAGACCGGCATACAAAGAGCCTTCTGTTACATCAAGAAGTTTCTGAGCTTCATCAGAGATGTTACCGACCGGATAAGTCCAGGCAGAATCTCCGTGATAACCACGGTACTCAGCACCGATATCAAATGTGACGATGTCGCCTTCGTTTAACTTACGTTTGCCGGGAAATCCATGCACCAATTCTTCGTTAACCGAAGCGCAAATGCTGTAAGGAAAACCGTTATAGTCTTTAAAAGATGGCACTGCGCCTTGACTGCGAATGTATTTATCGGCAATCTGATCAAGTTCTCCCGTCGTAATGCCCGGCTCGATCGCTTGAGCCAAGATCCGATGCGTTTCCGCTACGATCCGCCCTGCTTCTCTCATAAAGCCCAGTTCCGTTTCGGATTTAATAATGATCATTAACCTAACCTCGCAATAAGGATACGATGTCTTCCGATACCGTACCAATTTCCTGTTCACCGTCTACTTCACGCAGTACACCTTTATCTTCGTAAAACTTGAGGAGTGGTGCTGTTTTGTTGATATATTCGTCGAGTCGAGTACCTACGCTCTCTTCATTGTCATCCGATCGCTGGTACAGCTCACCGCCGCATTTATCACAAACACCTTCCTGTTTAGGAGGATTAAAGATCACATGATAAGTAGTTCCGCAATTTTTACAAATGCGGCGTCCGGTCAGACGCGCCAGCAATTTATTACGGTCCACTTTCAGGTTAATAACATGATCCAGGCTGCGGCCTTGTTCGGAAAGCAGCTCTTCCAGAGCCTCCGCTTGTGAAAGAGTTCTTGGAAAACCATCCAAGAGAAAACCTTTTTCACAATCGGGCTGCTGTAAACGCTCGCGAACAATACCCACGGTCACATCATCAGGCACCAGCAAGCCTTGATCGATATATTCTTTGGCTTTAAGGCCAACAGGCGTTCCCTGCTTGATCGCCAAGCGAAAAGCATCGCCTGTAGAAATATGAGGAATGCCGAATGTACCGACAATAACTTCTGCTTGTGTTCCTTTTCCTGCTCCAGGAGGTCCCATGAATAAAATGTTCATGCTTTATCGCTCCCTCTCTCTAACTAACAGATGCTGCATGAAACAGCACGAAAGGCGCCAGGCGAGATCATAAAGCACAACCCCGATCCTGGAACCTGTCGCCTACTTCTTAATAAATCCTTTGTAATGCCGTTTGATCAATTGGCTTTCGATCTGCTTCATCGTATCCAGTGCTACACCAATGACGATCAGCAGCGAAGTACCGCCGATTTGCACCGACTGCGGGAGTCCAGCCAAAGCTCCGAATACAACCGGAAGGATAGAAACCACAGCCAGGAAAAGCGCACCGGTCATTGTCAAACGGGACATAACCCGTACCAAGTACTTCTCCGTCGTTTTACCCGGACGAATGCCCGGAATATATCCGCCGTTTTTCTTCATCTGATCCGCCATTTGAGTTGGATTCATCTGAACGAAGGTGTAGAAGAAGGTAAAGCCGATGATCATGATAACATACAATACGATACCAAGCGGATCGCTGGTTCTCAAATGCGTGGTAATCCACTGTGCCCAAGCATGTGTCGACCAGAAGTTCGCGATAATAACCGGGAACTGCAGGAGCGATACCGCAAAGATTACTGGAATAACGCCAGCCGCGTTGATTTTCAGCGGGATGTGCGTATTTTGTCCACCATACATTTTGTTACCAACTACACGTTTAGCATATTGTACCGGAATTTTACGGATGGCTTGTTGAATGTAAACAACACCAATAACAATCAGAACACAAATGATCAAGATGATCACTGTCTTCATCGCATTGTAGAAGGTTTGGCCATCTTTGATGAAATCAGATTGAGCAATCGACTGAATATGCTGCGGAATTGCAGCCACGATACCGGCAAAGATGATAATCGAGATCCCGTTGCCGATGCCCTTTTCAGTAATTTGCTCACCCAGCCACATCAGGAACGAAGTACCTGCCGTCAATACAATTGCAATCAGAAGATAATCCACAAACGTAGCGTTTGGTACCATCTCTGTGCCATACAAGCGGTTAAACCCGATAGCCATTGCAAACGATTGAATCAGACCAAGCACTACCGTACCATAACGAGTAAGCTGAGCTGATTTCTTCTTCCCTTGTTCACCTTGCTTAGCCCATTCAGCCAACTTCGGAATGACATCCATCGAAAGCAGCTGTACGATGATCGATGAAGTAATATACGGCATGATCCCGAGGGCAAAGATCGAGAAATTCTTCAATGCCCCACCGGAAAAGGTGCTCAAAAGTCCGAACAATTCACTGCCGGCATTATTCGTGGAGTTAAACACGTCTTTATTAACACCCGGTACCGGTACGAAAGTACCGATCCGGTAAATAATAAAGATAAATAATGTAAACAGGATCCGGTTACGGAGTTCCTTAACATGCCATATATTCTTAACCGTTTTAAACATTAGATCACCTCGGTTTTACCGCCGGCAGCCTCGATCTTCTCTACCGCAGATTGAGAGAACTTGTTAGCTTTAACAGTCAGCTTAACAGTGATTTCGCCGTTGCCAAGGATTTTGATTCCGCTTTTTGCGTCTTTCACAATCCCTTGTGCAAACAACAGCTCAGGAGTCACTTCAGTATCCGCAGCAAAGTTGTTCAAAGTTTCCAGGTTCACAATCGCATACTCTTTACGGGTAGGATTGACGAAACCACGTTTAGGCAAGCGACGATACAATGGGTTTTGACCACCTTCGAAGCCAGGACGCACGCCACCGCCAGAGCGGGCGTTTTGACCTTTGTGACCACGGGAGGAAGTTTTACCCATACCGCTACTTGTACCACGACCAACGCGTTTGCGTTCTTTACGGGAACCAGGAGCTGGAGAAAGTTCATGTAACTTCATCGTTCGTTGCACCTCCTTAATGAAATGTCAGTAATTCTATGAAGATTAGTCTTGAAGCTCTTCAACTTTAACCAGGTGAGTTACATGGTTGATCATGCCGCGGATGGCAGCATTATCTTCATGAGTCACGGTTTGGTTGATTTTGCGAAGACCCAAAGTATTAACAGTTGTACGTTGGTTCTCCGGACGGCCGATCAAACTCCGTACGAGGGTAATTTGAAGTTTTGCCACTTGGATTCCCTCCTTAACCGAGAAGTTCTTCGACGGTTTTACCGCGTAATTTCGCCACATCTTCAGCGCGTTTCAGACGGGACAAGCCCTCCAAAGTTGCGTTGACCATGTTGATGGAATTCGAAGAACCAAGAGATTTTGTCAAAATGTCGCCTACACCAGCCAATTCGAGCACAGCACGAACTGGTCCACCAGCGATTACCCCAGTACCTTCAGAAGCTGGTTTCAACAATACACGGCCAGCGCCGAAGTGACCAGTTACAAGGTGAGGGATCGTTGTACCCACGAGTGGTACATGAACCAGGTTTTTCTTAGCATCCTCGATGCCTTTACGGATCGCGTCTGGAACTTCGCCAGCTTTACCGATACCAGCGCCTACCCAGCCTTTGCCGTCGCCGACAACTACCAGTGCGCTGAAGCTGAAGCGACGTCCGCCTTTAACTACTTTAGCAACGCGGTTAATGTTTACAACTCTTTCAGTCAGTTCAAGAGTATTCGGATCTACACGCAAGTCGTTTACCTCCTTTTGAGAATGTCTTAGAATTCAAGGCCTGCTTCGCGAGCTGCGTCAGCCAGAGCTTGAATACGTCCATGGTACAAGTAACCTCCACGGTCAAATACCACAACTTTAACGCCTTTATCTTGACCACGTTTAGCAAGCAGTGCGCCAACTTTACGAGCAGACTCAACGTTCGCGCCGTTGCCGATTTCGGAAGCCAATTCTTTGTCAACTGTAGAAGCAGAAGCCAAAGTTACACCAGCTACGTCGTCGATCAATTGTGCATAGATGTGTTTCTCGGAACGGTAAACGTTCAGTCTTGGACGCTCAGCTGTTCCTTGAACTTTCTTACGCACACGCAGGTGTCTTTTCAAACGTGCTTTGTTCTTATCGCCTTTTGTAATCATGAGTTTCATTTCACTCCTTTCGGATTACGATGCAACCAAACTAACATTAAAAAGCCAGAGGGGGCCGCGGTAAAGAAGATTATTTCTTCTTACCAGCTTTACCCTCTTTGCGGATGATACGTTCGCCTTCGTATTTGATACCTTTACCTTTGTATGGTTCAGGTTCGCGTACGGAACGGATTTTAGCAGCGTAAGCACCTACGCGCTCTTTATCGATACCTTTAACGATGATCTTTGTATTCGAAGGGACTTCGAATTCGATACCGTCTTCAGGCGTGATTTCAACTGGATGGGAGTATCCAACGTTCAGGACGATCTTCTTGCCGGACAAGCTTGCGCGGTAACCGACACCCACCAGTTCAAGGTTTTTGGAGAAACCTTCTGTTACACCACTTACCATGTTGTTAACAACACTACGTGTTGTACCATGAAGGGAACGATGCAATTTATTATCAGAAGGACGTTCAATGTTGATGACGTTGCCCTCAACCACGACCTTCATGTCTTTATGAAGTTCACGACTCAAAGATCCTTTAGGACCTTTAACCGTAATAACCGTGTTATTCAGTGTGACATCCACACCACTTGGTACTGTAATTGGTTTGCGACCAATACGGGACATTTGCTGCACCTCCTTGTTTTGTGACGTTTATTACCAAACGTAGCAGACAACTTCGCCGCCGGCTTTGGACTGGCGAGCTTCTTTGTCGGTCATAACACCTTTCGATGTCGAGATAATCGCGATTCCCAAACCGCCGAGTACGCGAGGAACTTCGTTGCTCTTCGTGTAAACGCGCAGACCTGGTTTACTGATTCTTTTCAGACCAGTAATAACACGCTCATTGTTAGGGCCGTATTTCAAGAAGATACGGATCATCCCTTGTTTGTTGTCGTCGATATATTCCGCGTCGCGGATAAAACCTTCACGCTTCAAAATCTCAGCGATTTGTTTCTTAATCGTCGATGCAGGCAATTCTACTGTTTCGTGACGCACAGTGTTGGCGTTACGAATACGAGTAAGCATATCTGCAATAGGATCTGACATAGTCATTCGTGTAAACCTCCTTCCCGATCTTGATAATTACCAGCTTGCTTTTTTCACGCCAGGGATCTGGCCTTTATAAGCTAATTCACGGAAACAAATTCTGCAAATTTTGTACTTTTGCAGGACTGAATGTGGACGACCACAACGTTCGCAACGAGTATAAGCTCTTACTTTGAACTTAGGTGTGCGTTGTTGTTTTACTTTCATCGAAGTTTTAGCCACTTTAGCCTGACACCTCCTAATTGGTTTCGGAGAATCTTGAATTTATTACTTAACGAAAGGCATTCCAAGTTGAGTCAACAATTCACGGGATTCTTCATCCGTTTTTGCCGTAGTTACGATAACGATGTCCATACCGCGTACTTTATCAACTTTATCATACTCGATCTCAGGGAAGATCAATTGTTCCTTGAGGCCCAGTGTGTAGTTGCCGCGACCGTCAAACGCTTTGTTCGACACGCCGTGGAAGTCACGAACGCGTGGAAGTGTTACGTTAAACAATTTGTCGAGGAAGTAGTACATACGCTCGCCGCGAAGAGTTACCTTTGCGCCGATCGGCATGTTTTCGCGAAGTTTAAATCCGGCGATGGATTTTTTCGCTCTTGTGATAACTGGCTTTTGACCAGCGATCAGTTCCAATTCAGCTACAGCTGCGTCAAGCACTTTCGAGTTGGAAACCGCGTCACCTACACCCATGTTGATAACGACTTTCTCGATTTTAGGCACTTGCATAACTGTTGTATAGTTAAACTTTTGAACCAAAGCAGGTGTTACTTCGTTCAGATAACGTTCTTTAAGTCTTGCTGACATGAATGGTGTTCCTCCTTTCTTACATAAGTGAATTAATCGATCACTTCTCCGGATCGTTTAGCTACACGCACTTTTTTGCCGTTGTCCAATGTTTTGTAACCGATACGGGTTACTTTTCCGCTCTTAGGATCAACATGCATTACGTTGGAAACGTGGATCGGAGCTTCTTTCTCGATGATTCCGCCTTGCGGGTTCAGTTGGTTAGGCTTCTGGTGTTTCTTCACCATGTTCACACCTTCAACCAGAACGCGGTTCTCACGAGGGTAAGCAGCGATGACGCGGCCTTTTTTACCTTTGTCTTTACCGCTGATCACGATAACAGTATCTTCTTTTTTCACGTGAAGTTTATTGTTATGAGACTCCAAAATCTTTTTCAGTCTAGGCATCTATTACACCTCCAATTTATCGGGGTCCCCGAAGCATTTGGCTAAACCTTAATAGCAAAGCCGAAACTTTGGGGTGTTGATTAGATAACTTCCGGAGCCAAGGAAACGATCTTCATGAAGTCCTTGTCGCGAAGTTCACGAGCAACTGGTCCAAAGATACGAGTACCGCGTGGGCTCTTATCTTCTTTAACAACAACCGCTGCGTTTTCGTCAAATGCGATATAAGATCCGTCTTTACGACGAACGGAACGTTTTGTACGAACAACAACCGCCTTAACAACATCACCTTTTTTGACAACGCCGCCTGGTGTTGCTTGTTTTACGGAACAAACGATCAGGTCACCGATTTGAGCTGTACGACGTCCTGTACCGCCCAATACGCGGATACACATCAATTCCTTCGCGCCGGAGTTGTCAGCAACAGCCAAACGTGTAAATGGTTGAATCATTGAAATTTCCTCCTTTCGGTTAAGCTACCGTGCAATCAGATAATAACCGCTTCTTCAATTACTTCAGCAAGTCTCCAGCGTTTGTCTTTGGACAACGGGCGAGTCTCAACGATTCTTACAACGTCGCCGATTTTAGCCGTGTTGTTCTCGTCATGCGCTTTGAACTTTTTCGTATATTTAATACGCTTGTGATACAGGTCATGCTTCTTGTAAGTTTCAACAGCTACTACGATGGTTTTATCCATTTTGTCGCTGACTACTTTACCAATTTGCACTCTGCGGGCATTACGTTCGCTCATGGTTGGCCTCCTTCCTGAGTTCGGGCGCTGCTAATCTGCAGCAATTATCTTAACTGGAAATCCCAAGTTCTCTTTCACGTAAAACGGTTTTAGCACGAGCTATTTCTCTGCGCACGTCACGGATTCGAGTAGGGTTATCAAGCTGACCTGTAGCCAATTGAAAACGGAGGTTAAAGAGTTCCTCTTTAAATCCGGCAATTTTTTGTTCGATCTCAGCAGTGGTTAAGTTGCGAAGTTCATTAGCTTTCATTTGCTTCACCACCCAATTCTTCACGTTTCACAAACTTTGTTTTGATCGGCAGTTTGTGGGCAGCAAGACGCATCGCTTCACGAGCAATTTCTTCCGATACACCAGCAAGTTCAAACAGGATTTTACCTGGTTTAACAACTGCGACCCATTTCTCAACGTTACCTTTACCGCTACCCATACGAACCTCAAGAGGCTTCTGAGTAATCGGTTTGTCAGGGAAAATTTTAATCCATACTTTACCGCCACGCTTGATATAACGAGTCATCGCGATACGCGCTGCTTCGATCTGACGGTTAGTGATCCATGATGGTTCTGTAGCTTGCAGGCCGAATTCGCCGAAGTTCAGTTCAGTGCCGCCTTTAGCTTGACCTCTAAGACTACCGCGTTGTTGTTTGCGGTGTTTTACACGTTTTGGTACCAACATGATTAGTTGCCTCCTTCCTGAGCAGCTTGTTTCTTAGCCGTAGGAAGAACCTCTCCACGATAGATCCATACTTTTACGCCGATACGGCCATAGGTCGTATGAGCTTCAGCCGTTCCGTAGTCGATGTCGGCACGAAGCGTATGAAGTGGAACAGTTCCTTCACTGTAGCCTTCTGTACGAGCAATTTCAGCACCGCCAAGACGACCGCTGACTGCTGTCTTAATTCCTTTTGCACCAGAACGCATAGTTCTTTGGATCGCTTGTTTCAAAGCACGACGGAAAGAAACGCGACGTTCCAATTGTTGTGCAATGCTTTCAGCGACGAGAATCGCGTCAAGATCTGGAGTTTTGATTTCGGAAATGTTGATGTGAACTTTTTTGCCGCCAGCGATTTTAGTAATTTCATTGCGCAGGTTCTCAACTTCGGAACCGCCTTTACCAATTACCATACCTGGTTTAGCAGTGTGGATAGTAACGTTCACACGGTTAGCCGCTCTCTCGATTTCGATGCGAGATACAGCGGATTCTTTCAATTTATTTTTCAGGTGTTCACGGATTTTAACGTCTTCCAGAAGAAGATCGCCGAAGTCCTTGCCTGCGTACCATTTAGATTCCCAATCACGGATAATACCTACCCGCAATCCGACTGGATTTACCTTTTGGCCCACACGTTTTCCCTCCTTATTTTTCAGATACCACCAATGTGATGTGGCTGGTGCGTTTGTTAATACGGCTTGCACGACCCATAGCCCGCGGACGGAAACGTTTCATCGTTGGTCCTTGGTTTACGTAAGCCTGCGTAATCACCAATTTGTTAACGTCCATAGAATAGTTGTGCTCAGCGTTTGCGATAGCCGAGTTCAGCAACTTTTCTAAGATCGGAGAAGCTGCTTTAGGAGTATGGCGAAGGATTGCGATAGCCTCGCCCACTTTCTTACCGCGAATCAAGTCAACAACGAGTTGAGCTTTACGCGGAGCGATGCGGATCATATTAGCATGTGCTTTTGCTTCCAATTTCGTAACCTCCTCTCATAAAGAAGAACTAGAATTAACGTCTTGTTTTCTTATCGTCGTCCGTATGTCCTTTGTACGTACGTGTTGGCGCGAATTCGCCAAGTTTATGTCCAACCATATCTTCCGTTACGTAAACCGGTACATGCTTGCGGCCGTCGTAAACGCCGAAAGTGTGTCCGATGAATTGCGGGAAAATCGTGGAACGACGGGACCAAGTTTTGATGACAGCTTTCTTGCTGGAAGCTTCCATCTCTTCAACTTTTTTGAGCAGGTACCCATCAATGAAAGGTCCTTTTTTCAAACTGCGACTCATAGGTTAAATCCTCCCTTCGAAACAACTTCAGATGATTCTCGAACCGCTCCCCACCGGGAAGTTATGCGTAGAAACGCATTACTTCGTACGGCGGCGAACAATATATTTATCAGAAGCTTTTCCTTTTTTACGCGTTTTGTAACCAAGGGTTGGTTTACCCCAAGGAGACAATGGAGATTTACGGCCGATTGGAGCGCGACCTTCACCACCACCGTGTGGGTGATCGTTAGGGTTCATTACAACACCGCGAACTTCAGGGCGTTGTCCGAGCCAGCGACTGCGTCCAGCTTTACCGATTTTAACGAGCTCGTGGTCTTCGTTACCTACGGAGCCGATTGTAGCGCGGCAAACTTTAAGAATTCTGCGAACCTCGCCGGAAGAAAGACGAACGGTTACGTATTTTTCTTCTTTACCGAGCAATTGAGCTTCTGTACCGGCAGCACGAACGAGTTGTCCGCCTTTACCTGGTTTCAGCTCGATGTTGTGGATAACTGTACCTACTGGAATGTTTTCCAAAGGCAGCGCGTTACCGATTTTGATGTCAGATCCAGGACCGGAAATGACTTGGTCGCCCACTTTCAAACCTTTAGGAGCGATGATGTAACGTTTCTCGCCATCCACATAATGAATCAAAGCGATGTTGGAAGTACGGTTCGGGTCATATTCGATCGTAGCAACGTGACCTGGAATGCCGTCTTTGTTCCGTTTAAAGTCGATAATACGGTATTTACGTTTGTGTCCGCCGCCATGGTGACGAACCGTAATTTTACCTTGGTTGTTGCGGCCTGCAGTTTTGCTAAGAGGCGCAAGCAAAGATTTCTCCGGTACATTTGTTGTGATTTCTTCAAATGTAGAGACGGACATAGCACGTCTTGCCGGGGATGTCGGTTTATACTTTTTGATTGGCACTGTGTTTCCCTCCTAACTTTAAGAAATGTTATACCGATTCAAAGAACTCAAGCGGTTTGCTGTCTGCAGTCAGGGTTACGAATGCTTTCTTCCACTCGGAAGTGTAACCAGAATGACGTCCGTACCGTTTAGGCTTCGCAGGGACGCGCAAAGTGTTTACATTCTTAACTTTGACTTTAAAGATCGCTTCAACAGCTTGTTTGATTTCGGTTTTGTTGGCACGAATGTCAACTTCGAAAACGTATTTCAGGTCACCCATATATTCAGCCGTACGTTCTGTGATTACAGGACGTTTGATAATATCACGAGGATCTTTCATTACGCGAGCACCTCCTCTACCTTCTGAACTGCTTCTTTCGTAATGATCAGCTTGTCGTATGTCAGGACATCAAGAACATTGATGCCGTCAGCTGCAACAAACTTAACCCCTGGAATGTTACGAGCGGAGAGCGCTACGTTATCGTCATAGCTAGGAGCTACAACCAAAGCTTTGCGGTCCACTTTCAGGTTGTTAAGAATCGCTGCGAACTCTTTCGTCTTAGGCGCGTTAAGCGTCAAAGCGTCAAGTACGATAATTTCGTTGTCGATCACTTTCGAAGAAAGCGCGGATTTAATAGCCAGACGACGAACTTTCTTAGGCAGTTTGAAAGAATAGCTGCGTGGAGTTGGACCGAAGACCACACCACCACCTACCCATTGCGGGGCACGAATGGAACCTTGACGTGCGCGGCCAGTACCTTTTTGTTTCCAAGGTTTACGTCCGCCGCCGCGTACTTCAGAACGTCCTTTTACTTTGTGTGTACCAAAACGAAGGGAAGCGCGCTGCATAACTACTGCATCGTGAAGAACATGTTTGTTCGGCTCGATACCGAAAACCGCATCGTTCAGTTCAACTTCGCCCACTTGGCTGCCACTTACATTATAAAGTGCTACTTTAGGCATTTTGTGTTCCTCCTTTCTTCAGTCGATTATTTCTTAACCGTTTCTTGAATTTTAACGAAGCCGTTCTTAGGGCCCGGGATAGAACCTTTAACGAGCAGAACGTTACGTTCTACATCAATTTTAACAACCTCAAGGTTTTGGATCGTTACTGTTTCGTGACCCATATGTCCTGGAAGGTGTTTACCTTTAGGAACACGGTTCGCCTGGATGGAACCCATGGAACCTGGTCTACGATGGTAACGGGAACCGTGAGCCATTGGTCCGCGGCTTTGTCCCCAACGTTTGATAACGCCGGCAAAACCTTTACCTTTAGAAATACCCGTTACGTCAACGAATTCGCCTTCTGCAAAGACATCAGCTTTAACCTCTTGGCCAACTTCATATCCTGCAAGATCGATACCGCGAATTTCACGAACGTAGCGCTTAGGTGTAGAGTTAGCTTTTTTGGCATGCCCTACTTCAGGTTTGTTAGCACTTTTCTCTTTTTTATCGGAGAAGCCGAGCTGTACCGCTTCGTAACCGTCGTTCTCAACATCTTTCTTCTGTAGAACCACGTTCGGGCCTGCTTCGATTACCGTTACAGGAACCACGTTACCTTCTGCAGTAAACAACTGAGTCATTCCAAGTTTTTTACCTAAGATACCTTTCATGTTGACACCTCATTCCCTTTACTAATTGACTTACTTCATAAATTACAATTTAATTTCGATATCCACACCCGACGGCAGATCCAAGCGCATCAAGGCATCCACAGTTTGTGGAGTCGGATTAACAATATCGATCAAACGTTTATGAGTACGTTGTTCGAATTGTTCCCGGGAATCCTTGTACTTGTGTACCGCACGGAGAATTGTAACAACTTGCTTCTCAGTTGGAAGCGGAATCGGTCCGGATACGCCAGCACCGGAACGTTTTGCAGTTTCAACGATCTTCTCAGCGGATTGATCAAGAATTCTGTGGTCGTAAGCTTTCAAACGAATACGAATTTTTTGCTTTGCCATGTTAGTCCCTCCTTCTATCGCCCAATTTAGTATCGGACATACTCCGTGAAAATTTTCTGACCACCGCCCCATGGCAAAGGGGCCGGGTGTGTCAGTAACCTCTCACATCATCGCAACGTCACAGAACAACATTCATTATTATATAGAATTGTTAGGCGTTATGCAAGCTAATTTCGAAAAAAGCTGAATAATTCTTCAGTGCTAAATATTGCCGTATTCTCGCGGTTAAATCTGCTCTGCACAAACTTGATTAACAACCTATATAGTAGAAAAATACTTCTGCTGTGCGGCTAATGCACGTCCACGTTCAATTATAATGCCAGACATAAAAAAATCCGGCGCTGCCAAGCAGACACCGGATTTCCTTTACTTTCGTTCACAGTACATTGTTACTCTTCACAGCACATTGTTGCTTTATCAAGATAAGGTTAATTAACCTTATTATTTGGAGATTGTAGCTACGGAACCTGCACCTACTGTACGTCCGCCTTCACGAATGGAGAACTTAGTTCCTTCTTCGATCGCGATTGGGTTGATCAGGGATACAGTAACAGTGATGTTATCACCAGGCATAACCATTTCAGTACCTTCTGGCAGGTTGATAACGCCAGTTACGTCAGTTGTACGGAAATAGAACTGTGGACGGTAGCCAGTGAAGAAAGGCTTGTGACGGCCACCCTCTTCTTTAGTCAAAACGTACACCTGAGCTTCGAACTCAGTGTGTGGTTTAACGGAAGCTGGTTTAGCCAATACTTGGCCACGTTCGATTTGGTTACGGTCAACACCACGAAGCAGTGCGCCGATGTTGTCGCCGGCTTGAGCGGAGTCCAGCAATTTGCGGAACATTTCTACGCCAGTTACAACGGATTTCTTAGTTTCTTCGTGAATACCCACGATTTCGATTTCGTCGCCGACTTTAACAGTACCGCGCTCTACACGACCAGTAGCAACTGTACCACGGCCAGTGATGGAGAATACGTCCTCGACAGGCATCAAGAATGGCTTGTCAACTTCACGTTCAGGCAATGGGATGTAAGTGTCGATAACTTCGAACATTTCAACGATCTTCTTAGCCCATTCGCCGTCTGGGTTTTGCAAAGCTTCACGAGCGGAACCACGAGTGATTGGAGTGTCGTCGCCTGGGAAGTCGTATTCGGACAACAGGTCGCGCACTTCCATTTCAACCAGTTCCAGAAGCTCTTCGTCTTCTACCATGTCGCATTTGTTCAAGAATACAACGATGTAAGGAACGCCTACCTGACGGGACAACAGGATGTGTTCGCGAGTTTGCGGCATTGGGCCGTCAGCTGCGGATACAACCAGGATCGCGCCGTCCATTTGAGCAGCACCAGTGATCATGTTTTTAACATAGTCGGCGTGTCCTGGGCAGTCAACGTGTGCGTAGTGACGAGTAGGAGTTTCGTATTCTACGTGAGCTGTAGAGATAGTGATACCGCGTTCACGCTCTTCTGGAGCTTTGTCGATTTGGTCAAATGCTACTGCTGCACCACCGTAAGTTTTGGACAATACAGTTGTGATTGCAGCTGTCAAAGTTGTTTTACCATGGTCGACGTGACCGATAGTACCGATGTTAACGTGTGGTTTATTACGTTCGTATTTAGCCTTAGCCATTTTAAACAATTCCTCCTCAAATTTAAGGTTTGTTATGTTAGGTCAGAGCGAAGGTGCCGCTATGCTGCACTTCCGCTCCAACAGGTAAAACGATTATTCTCCGCCTTTGTTCTTAGCAATGATTTCCTCAGCGATGCTCTTAGGAACTTCTTCATAGTGGGAGAGTTCCATGGAGAATACGCCGCGACCTTGTGTACCAGAACGAAGCGTTGTAGAGTAACCGAACATTTCAGAGAGAGGTACTTTTGCACGGATAATTTGAGTACCGCCACGGGAATCCATACCTTCGATACGGCCACGACGGGAGTTCAGCATACCCATAACATCGCCCATGTACTCCTCAGGCACTGTTACTTCTACTTTCATGATTGGCTCAAGCAATACAGGCTTACACTTGTCCTTAGCTGCTTTAAGCGCCATGGAACCTGCAATCTTAAACGCCATTTCACTGGAGTCAACATCATGGTAAGAACCGTCTACGATAGTGGCTTTAACGTCTACAACCGGGAAGCCGGCGAGCATACCATTCTTCATAGCTTCTTCAATACCTTGTTGTGCTGGTCCAATGTACTCTCTAGGTACAGAACCGCCGACAACTTTGCTGTCGAACTGGCTGCCTGTTCCTGGCTCGAGAGGTTCGAATTCAACCCAAACGTGACCGTATTGACCACGACCACCGGACTGACGAACGAATTTACCTTCAACGCGCGCAGGCACTGTAATGGTTTCACGGTAAGCAACCTGTGGTTTACCCACGTTAGTTTCTACCTTGAATTCACGGCGCATACGGTCGATGATGATATCCAGGTGAAGCTCACCCATACCTGCCAGAATCGTCTGACCTGTTTCTTCGTCTGTATGAGCACGAAGCGTAGGGTCTTCTTCTGTCAGTTTGCCAAGGGCAACACCCATTTTATCTTGGTCGGCTTTAGTCTTGGGCTCAACCGCGATTTCGATAACCGGATCCGGGAAGTTCATGGACTCCAGGATAACCGGATTCTTCTCATCACAAAGTGTATCACCTGTACCTGTATCTTTCAAACCAACCGCTGCCGCGATGTCACCAGCGTATACTTCGCTGATTTCTTGACGGCTGTTAGCGTGCATCTGAAGGATACGGCCGATCCGTTCACGTTTACCTTTTGTAGCATTCAATACGTAAGAACCGGATTGCAAAATACCGGAGTATACGCGGAAGAATGTCAATTTACCTACATAAGGGTCAGTCATGATTTTAAATGCCAAAGCCGAGAACGGCTCTTCGTCAGAAGAGTGACGAACCGCTTCAGTACCATCTTCAAGATGGCCATTGATGGACGGAACGTCCACTGGAGCTGGCAAGTAATCGATAACAGCGTCCAGCATCAGCTGAACCCCTTTGTTACGGTAAGAGGAACCACAGATTACTGGGAAGATTTTAACTTCAACAACACCCTTACGGAGTGCCGCTTTCAGTTCGTCGACAGTGATTTCCTCGCCTTCGAGGTATTTCATAGTCAGATCTTCGTCCAGTTCCGCTACTTTCTCAATCAGTTCGTTGCGAAGCTCTTCGACCTGATCAAGATATTGTTCCGGAATTTCTACTTCTTCGATATTTTGACCCAAATCGTCTTTGTACATATGCGCTTTTTGGCCAATGATATCGATGATGCCTACGAAGTCATTTTCTGCACCGATAGGCAGTTGGATTGCAACTGCGTTCGCTTGCAGACGTTCGCGCATATCCTTAACTACGTTCAGGAAATCGGCACCGATAATGTCCATTTTGTTGACATAAGCGATCCGAGGAACGCCATAACGGTCAGCCTGTCTCCATACTGTTTCAGACTGCGGCTCAACGCCTTCTTTAGCACTGAAAACGCCTACGGCCCCGTCCAATACACGCAGGGAACGTTCAACTTCTACAGTGAAGTCAACGTGTCCCGGAGTATCAATGATATTGACGCGGTGACCCTTCCATTGAGCCGTTGTAGCTGCGGAAGTAATTGTAATCCCGCGCTCCTGCTCTTGCTCCATCCAGTCCATTGTTGCAGCACCTTCGTGAACTTCACCGATTTTGTGCGTACGGCCTGTGTAGAACAAGATACGTTCAGTGGTAGTAGTCTTACCGGCGTCAATATGCGCCATGATACCGATGTTACGTGTATTTTTCAAGGAGAACTCTCTTGCCATGAATGGGATCTCCCTTCAAAATTGAAGTATTGGTCTTACAAGCCGAATCCTACCAGCGGTAGTGAGCAAACGCTTTGTTCGCTTCAGCCATTTTGTGTGTGTCTTCACGTTTCTTGACGGAAGCGCCAGTGTTATTGGATGCGTCGATGATCTCAGCAGCCAAACGCTCTTCCATCGTCTTCTCACCGCGGTTGCGGGAGTAGTTTACGAGCCAACGTAATCCCAGGGATGTACGTCTTTCTGGTTTAACTTCGATCGGTACCTGGTAGTTTGCACCACCAACACGACGAGCTTTAACCTCCAGAACTGGCATGATATTCTTAAGCGCTGCTTCAAAGACTTCCATTGGATCGTTGCCAGTACGTTCTTGAATCAGGTTGAACGCATTGTACAAGATACTTTGAGCAACACCACGTTTACCGTCAAGCATGATACGGTTGATCAGACGAGTAACAAGTTTGCTGTTGTATACCGGATCTGGCAACACGTCTCTTTTTGTAACAGGACCTTTGCGTGGCATGGATATCCCCCTTTCAAAAAAGAATTCTAAATCACAGATATGTTAATCTTAAGACTTCTTAGCTTTAGGACGTTTAGCGCCGTATTTGGAACGAGCCTGCATACGGTTGTTAACACCTGCAGTATCCAAAGCTCCGCGTACGATATGGTAACGTACACCCGGCAAGTCCTTAACCCGGCCACCACGAATCAGCACGACACTGTGCTCTTGCAGGTTATGACCGATACCCGGAATGTAAGCTGTCACCTCTACGCGGTTCGTCAAACGAACACGGGCATATTTACGAAGTGCAGAGTTCGGTTTCTTAGGAGTCATTGTACCTACACGAGTGCAGACACCACGTTTTTGTGGAGCGCTCAGTTCAGTAGCCTCACGTTTCAAAGCGTTAAAACCACGTTGCAAAGCAGGTGATTTGGACTTTTCAACTTTTGCTTGGCGTCCTTTACGGACTAGTTGGTTAATAGTTGGCATGTTGTTGCCACCCCCTTCCTCAAATTTTAAAAGCTCTTTACAAACCTTCTTTTTAAGCCCACAGAGCCAGGCGGTTCATAAAAGAACAAAGGAAAAGTTTTTACATCGAGGTTTCCCCTTCAGCAAAAACGTTTCAAGCCATTATGGTCTTACAATCGCAGCCATTGCCGCACCGACTTCGATGCCGCATGCCTTGCCTAGATTCTTCATCGTATCGACATAAGCAATCTTCACAGATGATTCTTCGCAAAGCGCTACAATCTTTGAAGTAATTCGCGGATCTGCATCCTGCGCTACATATACTTCTTCAGCTAGTCCCAATTGAACCATTCGCATGGTCTGCTTGGTGCCGATTCTTACATGAGCATCCTGTAGCCCGTTGTCATTCGACATGGTCAACCCTCCGAAGAAAGACAGGAATTCTCGCACTCACGCACTTTGATATATTATCATTCCGGCTATTGAATGTCAAGAATAGCGCCCAATCTTTTTTTTCGAAAAAAAGATCGGCGCCGACTGCCGAAAGGAAACTGAAATCTTCAGCTTCCTTTCGCGTCTGCGCCGTCATTTTCACTGCTGAAGGAAGCTTACTCTACCGGTATTATTCTACCGATACAGGCTCCAAGCCTTCAGCCGTCTCTTCATCAACCGGTCCGTCAAATTCCACATTGCGGTAACGGTTCATGCCCGTACCCGCTGGAATCAGCTTACCGATGATAACATTTTCCTTAAGACCCAGCAATTTATCCACTTTACCTTTGATTGCTGCGTCCGTCAGGACACGAGTAGTCTCCTGGAAGGAGGCCGCAGACAAGAAGGAGTCAGTTTCGAGCGATGCTTTGGTGATACCGAGCAATACCGGTTTCGCAACAGCAGGCTCTTTGCCGGACAGAATGGCCTCTTTGTTAGCTGTTTCGTATTCATGCAGGTCAACGAATGATCCTGGCAGCAGCTGTGTATCTCCGGCATCTACGATACGGATCTTACGCAGCATCTGCTTGATCATAACTTCGACGTGTTTGTCGTTGATTTCTACGCCCTGGTTCCGGTATACGCGTTGAACTTCCTGAAGGATGTAGTTCTGTACGCCGCGGATGCCTTTGATGCGCAGAATTTCTTTAGGGTCGATGGAACCGTCAGTGAGCTCATCGCCTGCTTCAATTTCCATGCCTTCGCTTACACGCAGGCGCGATCCGTAAGTGACGGAGTAAACCTTCGTTTCCGCTTCGCCTTGTACCTCGATTTCACGGCGGTCTTTAGCTTCACGGATTTCTTTGATTACGCCGTCGATTTCACTGATAGTTGCTTGACCTTTCGGGTTCCGGGCTTCGAAAAGCTCCTGGATACGCGGAAGACCTTGCGTGATATCGTCACCCGCAACACCGCCGGTGTGGAACGTACGCATAGTAAGCTGAGTTCCCGGTTCACCGATGGATTGTGCTGCGATGATACCAACCGCTTCACCGATCTCAACGTGTTTGCCTGTCGCCAGGTTGCGTCCGTAACATTTCTTACATACGCCATGACGAGCGCGGCAGCTGAGCACGGAGCGGATTTGCAGCTTCTCGATACCCGCATTAACGATCGCATTCGCTTTGTCCGTGTCGATGAGCTCATCACGATGAATGATGATTTCGCCGGTTTCCGGATGACGGATCGTTTCGAAGCAGTAACGGCCTTCGATACGGTCAAACAGATCTTCGATGATTTCTTTACCATCCTGGATCCGTGATACCACGATACCTTTATCGGTTCCGCAATCTTCTTCGCGAACGATAACGTCCTGCGCCACGTCTACCAGACGACGAGTCAGGTAACCGGAATCCGCGGTACGAAGCGCGGTATCCGCCAAACCTTTACGAGCACCGTGCGTCGAGATAAAGTACTCGAGGACGGTCAGGCCTTCGCGGAAGTTCGCTTTGATCGGCAGCTCGTAAATCCGGCCGGATGGTGTTGCCATCAGACCCCGCATACCGCCCAGCTGGGTGATCTGCGATTTGTTACCCCGCGCTTTGGAATCCACCATGAGCATGATGGAGTTGAAGCGGTCCATCGACTTCATGAGGACGTCGGTCAGCTGGTCTTTCGCTTTGGACCAGATGTCGATAACGCGGTCATACCGTTCTTCATCTGTAATCAGACCACGACGGTATTGGTTCGTAACAACTCGGACTTTTTCATCCGATTCGGACATGATTTGCTTCTTCTCTTCCGGAACCACAACGTCGGATACCGCGATGCTGACACCGGCGCGTGTGGAATAAGTGAAGCCGAGCTGTTTGATTTTATCAAGAATCACAGACGTTTCTGTCGTGTGATAAGTTTCGAAGCAGCGTGCAATGATGGAGCCCAGATATTCTTTACCTACTGCACTTGCAATAGGAGAAGCATCGAGCAGCGCTTTGACGTCTGCGCCCTTCTCATAAATGAAGTACTTCTCAGGCGTACCATTAAACAGGTTATCCCGTGTAGCTTCATTAATGTAAGGGAACGTCTCAGGGAAAATTTCGTTAAAGATAATTTTACCCACGGTTGTGATCAGCAAGGCATCCTGCTGCTTCTCATTAAAGATCACTTTGTTCAGCGCTTTAACAGGGATTGCAACACGTGCGTGCAGGGATGCTGCGCCACGCTGGTAAGCTGAAACAGCTTCGTTAACGTTACCCAGGATCATACCTGAACCTTTGGCTTCCTTGTTATCCATAGTGAGATAGAAGGAACCAAGGACCATATCCTGAGACGGAGTAACAACCGGTTTACCGTCTTTAGGGTTCAAAATGTTACCGGAAGCCAGCATCAAGATGCGCGCTTCAGCCTGAGCTTCAGCAGACAACGGAACGTGAACCGCCATTTGGTCACCGTCGAAGTCGGCGTTATAAGCCGTACATACGAGCGGATGCAGACGGATAGCGCGGCCTTCAACCAGAATCGGTTCAAACGCCTGGATACCGAGACGGTGAAGCGTAGGGGCACGGTTCAGCAGAACCGGATGCTCCTTGATCACTTCTTCAAGAACATCCCAAACTTCAGGGCTTACGCGCTCTACTTTACGTTTCGCGCTCTTGATGTTGTGAGCGAGGCCTTTATTCACAAGCTCCTTCATCACAAATGGTTTGAACAGCTCCAAAGCCATTTCTTTAGGGAGACCACATTGGTACATTTTCAGGTAAGGACCTACGACGATAACGGAACGACCGGAATAGTCAACCCGTTTACCGAGAAGGTTCTGACGGAAACGGCCTTGTTTACCTTTCAGCATATGGCTGAGGGATTTCAAAGGACGGTTGCCCGGACCTGTTACCGGACGGCCGCGGCGGCCGTTATCGATCAAAGCGTCAACGGCTTCTTGAAGCATCCGTTTCTCGTTCTGAACGATGATGTCCGGAGCGCCAAGGTCAAGCAGACGCTTCAAACGGTTGTTCCGGTTGATTACACGGCGGTACAGGTCATTCAGGTCAGACGTTGCGAAACGTCCGCCGTCCAGCTGTACCATCGGACGCAATTCCGGAGGGATGACCGGAAGCACGTCGAGAATCATCCATTCCGGCTGGTTGCCGGAGCTCTTGAACGCTTCAATCACTTCGAGGCGTTTGATCGCCCGGTTGCGGCGTTGACCTTGAGCCGTACGGAGTTCCTCTTTCAGGAACTCCAGCTCTTTATCGACATCCAGATCCTGCAGCAATTTCTTTACCGCTTCAGCGCCCATGCCCGCTTGAAAACCGTAGCCGTATTTCTCACGGTAGCTGCGGTATTCTTTTTCGGACAAGAGTTGTTTCTTCTCAAGCGGCGTATCACCAGGATCGGTAACTACATAAGATGCAAAATAAATGATCTCTTCCAGCGATCTAGGGGACATATCCAAAGCCAGACCCATCCGGCTAGGAATCCCTTTGAAATACCAGATATGAGATACAGGAGCTGCCAATTCAATGTGGCCCATACGTTCACGGCGCACTTTCGCACGCGTAACTTCTACACCACAGCGGTCACAGACTACGCCTTTATAACGGACGCGTTTGTATTTACCGCAATGACATTCCCAGTCTTTTGTAGGGCCAAAAATCTTTTCACAGAACAGCCCTTCTTTTTCCGGCTTAAGTGTACGATAGTTAATCGTTTCCGGTTTCTTAACTTCTCCGCGGGACCAAGAACGAATTTTTTCTGGGGAAGCAAGCCCAATTTTCATAAACTCGAAGTTGTTGACGTCCAACAAGGAGCATCCCTCCTTAACCAAGTCCTGATTTATACTCTATTCAACGCCGACTTCCGATCCTTCCAGATTCAAGCTCAGCTTATCGCCGGCTGTATCATCCTCATCATCCAGCTCTTTCATCTCGATTTCTTCTTCGTTTTCGCTCAGGATCTTAACGTCCATCCCCAAGCTTTGAAGCTCTTTGATCAAGACCTTGAAGGATTCCGGCACGCCTGGTTCCGGTACATTCTCACCTTTGACAATGGATTCGTAGGTTTTCACCCGGCCGACCACGTCATCGGATTTAACAGTCAAAATCTCTTGCAGGGTATAAGCGGCGCCGTAAGCTTCCAGCGCCCACACTTCCATCTCACCGAAACGCTGGCCGCCGAACTGAGCTTTACCACCCAGCGGCTGCTGTGTAACGAGAGAGTAAGGACCTGTGGAACGGGCATGGATCTTATCGTCAACCATGTGCGCCAGTTTGATCATGTGCATGACGCCGACGGTCACTTCACGTTCAAATGGTTCACCTGTACGTCCGTCATACAGCATTGTTTTACCGTTGCGCTGCATACCGGCCTCTTCCATCGTGTCGAATACGTCGTATTCGTTCGCGCCGTCAAATACCGGCGTTGCCACGTGGATACCAAGCTTCATAGCGGCCATACCAAGGTGAATCTCCAGTACCTGACCGATGTTCATCCGCGATGGTACGCCCAGCGGGTTAAGAACAACCTGTACCGGCGTTCCGTCCGGCATAAACGGCATATCTTCTTCAGGCAGAATGCGGGCAACGACACCCTTGTTACCGTGACGTCCGGCCATTTTATCGCCTTCGGAGATTTTACGTTTCTGTGCAATATAAACGCGAACCAGCTGGTTCACACCTGGAGGCAGCTCATCGCCGTTCTCACGGGTAAACACTTTAACGTCAACAACGATACCATCCGTACCGTGAGGTACACGGAGGGAAGTATCACGAACTTCGCGGGCCTTCTCTCCAAAAATCGCGTGCAGCAAACGTTCTTCAGCAGTCAATTCGGTAACGCCCTTAGGAGTTACTTTACCAACCAGAATGTCGCCGGCAGCAATTTCGGCACCGATGCGGATAATACCGCGTTCGTCGAGGTTGCGGAGCGCTTCTTCGCCGACGTTCGGAATATCGCGCGTAATTTCTTCCGGTCCAAGCTTCGTGTCACGGGCTTCGGATTCATATTCTTCAATATGAATGGAAGTGTACACGTCTTCTTTAACCAGCTTCTCGCTCAGCAAGATCGCATCCTCGTAGTTGTAACCTTCCCAAGTCATGAAGGCAACGACTACGTTGCGGCCCAGTGCCAATTCGCCCATTTCCGTGGATGGACCGTCCGCCAGAATATCGCCTTTCTTGACGATGTCGCCGCGTCTTACAATCGGACGCTGGTTGATGCATGTCCCGTGGTTCGAACGCTTGAATTTGTGTAATTTATGTTTAATGATGTCGCCTTTAACTTCCTTGCCGTCTACAAGCTCAGTACGGCGCAGCCAAATTTCATCAGCTGTGGAGCGTTCGATAACACCATCATATTTAGAAACGATACATACCCCGGAATCTTTAGCAGCTTTGTGTTCCATACCTGTACCTACAAGCGGAGCTTTCGGAATCAGAAGAGGAACGGCCTGCCGCTGCATGTTGGATCCCATCAGCGCGCGGTTGGAGTCGTCATTTTCCAGGAACGGAATGAGCGCTGTCGCTACGGATACAACCTGTTTAGGGGAGATATCCATGTAGTCAACACGGTCGCTAGGCATCGTCAAAATGTTATCGGACTGTTTGTTATAACGAACGATAACCATATCGTCTTTGAACTTGCCGTCTTCGGAAAGCTCAACGTTCGCCTGGGCGATAACGTAGTTATCTTCCTCATCGGCAGTCAGGTACGCGATTTGTTCCGTTACTTGACCGGATTTCGGATCCACCCAACGGTACGGCGCTTCGATAAAGCCATATTCGTTGATGCGGGCAAAAGTGGACAAGGAGTTGATCAAACCGATGTTCGGACCTTCCGGTGTCTCGATAGGACACATACGGCCATAGTGAGAGTGGTGAACGTCTCGAACTTCCATGCCCGCGCGTTCCCGTGTCAGACCACCAGGTCCCAGTGCGGAAAGACGGCGTTTATGCGTAAGTTCAGCCAGCGGGTTTGTTTGGTCCATGAACTGAGACAGCTGCGAGCTGCCAAAGAACTCTTTAATGGACGCAATCACCGGACGAATGTTGATCAAGGCTTGCGGCGTAATGACGTTAGCGTCTTGAATGGACATTCTTTCACGAACCACACGCTCCATACGGGACAAACCGATACGGAACTGATTCTGCAAAAGCTCACCTACAGAACGCAAACGACGGTTGCCCAAATGATCAATATCGTCGGTGCTGCCGATGCCGTGCAGCAGGTTAATGAAATAGCTGATCGAGGAAATAATATCAGCAGGTGTAATGTGCTTAACGGATTTATCAATATTCCGGTTCGCAATCACTTTAACTACCTTGCCGTCCTCGATAGGCGAGAAGATATCAATCGTTTGCAGCGGAACATCTTCCGCACCAAGCACACCGTTAGCCAGGTGATAATCCTTGAAGCTTACGCCCTGCTCAAGCAGCGGCAGGATTTCATCCAGCAGTCGGCGGTCAACCAATTGGCCGGCTTCGGCAATGATTTCACCGGTTGTGGTGTCAATCAGGGATTCAGCCAGACGTTGGTTGAACAAACGATCTTTAATATGCAGCTTTTTGTTGATTTTGTAGCGACCTACGTTCGCGAGGTCATAACGTTTTGGATCAAAGAAACGGGCTACGAGCAAGCTTTTCGCATTTTCCAGCGTTGGCGGCTCACCCGGACGAAGGCGTTCGTAGATCTCGATGAGCGCTTTCTCCGTCGAATCCGTGTTGTCTTTATCCAGCGTGTTGCGGATATATTCATCGTTACCGAGCAAATCCAGAATTTCAGCATCCGTACCAAAACCAAGAGCGCGAAGCAATACCGTTACCGGTATTTTGCGTGTCCGGTCGATACGGACATAAATGATGTCCTTCGCGTCCGTTTCAAGCTCCAGCCATGCGCCGCGATTCGGAATGACGGTAGCGGTGTACGTCTTTTTGCCGTTTTTATCGACTTTCGTACTGAAATAGACGCTTGGGGAGCGTACCAACTGGCTGACAATAACCCGTTCTGCGCCATTGATAACGAAAGTCCCGGTTTCTGTCATCAGCGGGAAATCCCCCATGAACACTTCCTGTTCCTTGACTTCGCCGGTTTCCTTATTAATGAGCCGAACTTTAACTCTAAGCGGCGCTGCATACGTAACGTCGCGTTCTTTCGCATCGTCTACCGTATACTTCGGTTCGCCTAGGCTGTAGTCGATAAATTCCAAAACCAGGTTACCCGTGAAATCCTGAATCGGCGAGATGTCTTGGAACATTTCCCGCAAACCTTCCTCCAAAAACCACTCATATGATTTCTGTTGGATTTCAATCAGGTTCGGAATTTCGAGAACCTCGTTAATCCTTGCATAACTCCGCCGAGTGCGTCGACCATATTGAACAAGATGTCCTGCCAACTTAAACTCACCCCTCATGTCTACTCACTTAAAAATACATTGCGAACCCGTGTTTGTACGCTTATAATAAAACCCATGAACGGATTCCACAAACAAGCAAAAACGGCTTTACGACCTGTAATTTAGGCCGACACCCGTTTGCGTAACCGAAAGACAATTTAATCTCCCGGCAAAGAAAAAGCCCCTACCCGATACTTCGAAGAAAGAGCATATTGATTCCGCGTCTTCCTTGACGGAATCCCCCATATTCAATAGATTTGCCCAAAATGTACATATTATACGTAAACAAGCGCCGAAATATACCGCCGCTGCTACAAAATATGCTTGACATCTTCACAAACTAAAGACATAGAGGGCATCCTAATGCTGACATTTTATAATAATATCATGCGCCTACATACAAGTCAATAGACCTTTGAGAAAAAAGTCAAGGTTACACCTGTTTATTTTACAGCTTTGAAAATACGGTACCCCTTGTCCTTCGTTACTTCCTCAACTGAACGGAACAGCTGCTCAAGCTTCTCTTTAGCTGACGGTGCCCCTTGCTTCTTCTGGATCACAATCCACAGCGAGCCTCCCTGCTTCAATCGGGCATACGCCCCTTCGAACACCGAATGAACCACACTTTTCCCGGCCCGGATAGGCGGATTGGTCAGAATCACATCAAACTTCTCGACTTCTGGCACATTGGTATAAATGTCGCTTTGAAGAGCCGTAACATTAGAGATGCCATTGGCCTTAGCGTTTTCAGCAGCCAGCCCCACAGCACGTTCATTGACGTCAATCATGGTTACATGCCCGCTGCTTGCCATAACCGCAGCTGACAAACCGATAGGACCATAACCGCAGCCCACATCCAGCACCTGATCTCTGTCCCCAATCTCCATCGCTTCGATCAACACTTTACTGCCGTAGTCTACCCCTTGTTTAGAGAACACGCCTGCATCGCTTGTAAATCGAAACTTGCGTCCGCGGAGAACCGTTTCAATCGTCCGCCTGTCATGTGCCGTTTCGGGTTTACTGGAATAATAGTGATCTGCCATGCTAAACCTCCATCAAAATAAAAGTCCAGGTTAACTCCGCACTTTTATTAGGATTTATAAAAACAAACCCCTTGAAAGACTCAAGGGGTTTGTCTCATAAAAGGAAGAAATTATTTAACTTCTACAGTTGCGCCTGCTTCTTCCAATTTAGCTTTAGTAGCTTCAGCTTCTTCTTTAGCTACTTTTTCTTTCAATGGTTTTGGAGCGTTGTCTACCAGGTCTTTTGCTTCTTTCAGACCCAGACCAGTGATTTCGCGAACGACTTTGATAACGTTGATTTTGGAAGCACCAGCGTTAGTCAAGATTACGTCGAACTCGGATTGTTCAGCAGCTTCAGCTGCGCCGCCGCCACCTGCTACTACAACTGGAGCTGCAGCAGTTACGCCGAATTCTTCTTCGATTGCTTTAACCAATTCGTTCAGTTCAAGAACGGACATACCTTTAATTTCTTCCAAGATTGTTTCTTTGCTCATGAGTTAAACCTCCATTATATTAGTTAAATTTAATTTGTTGTTACGCTACGAACTTTGGAGCAAATCGCTTACGCGCTTGCTTCGCCTTCGCCTTTGTCTGCCACGGCTTTGACTGCCAGCGCAAAGTTGCGAACTGGAGCTTGAAGCACGCTGAGGAGCATGGAAAGAAGACCTTCGCGGGAAGGAAGATCAGCCAGCGCTTTGATTTGATCAACGCCAACTACACGACCTTCAACAACGCCACCTTTAATTTTCAATGCATCATTTTTCTTAGCGAAATCGCTCAGAATTTTTGCAGGCGCTACAGCATCTTCTGCACCGAATGCAATAGCAGTAGGACCAGTCAGAACTTCATCAAGTTCAGTCAGTTCCGTAGCTGCAGTCGCACGGCGAACGAGTGAGTTTTTCAATACTTGAAACTCAACACCCGCTTCGCGAAGCTGCTTGCGCAGTTCCGTAACTTGGGAAACATTAAGACCACGATAGTCGGCAATGACAGTAGTTACGCTGGATTTCAGCTTGGAAGCTACCACTTCAACCGCCGCCTGTTTGGACTCGATTACTTTTGCGTTTGCCAAATTGTACACCTCCTATAAAGATTACTTAATCCGTAAGACACTTGCTTCTTCCGAAGCTCCGGGATATGAAAAAGACCTCCGCAGTAGAACTACGAAGGTCTGATGATTCATCATTTGCGAAGCAAATTCCGAACTTATATCACAACACCTCGGTAGGAAATTAAGCCCCTCGGCACCTACTGTCTACGGTAAGCATATTCGATTTGAATGAAATCAATGCAACCATTACAGTATATACGGATTACTCCGGAGAGTCAACCCTCATCCCTAAGCCGAAGCCTGGAAATATTATCTGTAAACGGAAGTAGCAACGCGGACGCTTGGTCCCATCGTCGAAGAAACGGCGATGTTCTTCAAGTAAACGCCTTTAGCTGCTGCAGGTTTAGCACGGTTCAAAGCATCAATCAATGCTTTCAAGTTCTCATTCAGCTGTTCAGAGCTGAAGGAAGCTTTACCGATTGGAGCATGGATTTGACCAGCTTTATCCAGACGGTACTCGATTTTACCTGCTTTGATTTCTTGAACGGCTTTAGTTACATCAAATGTAACTGTGCCGGCTTTAGGGTTAGGCATAAGGCCTTTACCGCCGAGAAGGCGACCCAATTTACCAACTTCGCTCATCATGTCCGGTGTAGCTACGCAGACATCGAACTCGAACCAGCCTTGTTGGATTTTGTTGATCATGTCTTGATCGCCTACGAAGTCAGCACCAGCAGCTTCCGCTTCTTTTGCTTTCTCACCTTTGGCGAATACCAGAACGCGCTGTGTTTTACCCGTGCCATGAGGCAGGACAACGACACCACGAACGGCTTGGTCTTGTTTACGAGGGTCAACGCCCAGACGTACTGCAGCTTCAACAGTTTCGTCGAATTTAGCAGTAGCTGCCTTCTTCACAAGCTCAACAGCTTCTGAAGGCTCATAAGTTGCTTCGCTGTCGATCAGCTTAGCAGCTTCCAGGTATTTTTTACCGTGTTTAGCCATGATTTTTTCCTCCTTGTGTGGTATTAGCGGAAATTCCTCCCACTATCTTTAATTCATTTAGTTACCCGAAGGCTAAAAAATGAATTAAAGGCAACTTCTGTTGCAAACAGCAACTTCCATTGCTAATAAACTTACTCTCCAAGATTAGTCTTGGATTGTGATACCCATACTGCGGGCAGTACCTTCAACCATACGCATAGCTGCTTCAACGGAAGCTGCGTTCAGGTCAGGCATTTTTTGTTCTGCAATTTGACGAACAGTATCACGCTTAACAGTTGCTACTTTCTTCTTGTTAGGTTCACCGGAACCTTTCTCGATTTTAGCAGCTACACGAAGCAATACCGCAGCCGGTGGAGTTTTCGTAATGAAAGTGAAAGAACGGTCTTCAAATACGGAAATTTCAACCGGAATGATCAAACCAGCTTGGTCAGCTGTACGAGCGTTAAACTCCTTACAGAAAGCCATGATGTTAACACCTGCTTGACCGAGAGCCGGACCTACTGGAGGAGCTGGATTCGCTTTACCCGCAGGAATTTGCAGTTTGACAACTTTAATTACCTTTTTAGCCATGTAAGACACCTCCTTGCGCTAGTAATGCAGAGTACAAGCGTACTTCCACATGTAAACCCATGTTGCTAGAGCTTCTCAACTTGAGTGTAGTCCAGTTCGAGCGGGGTTTCCCGGCCAAACATGTTGACGTGAACTTTGACTTTACTCTTATCAGTCAGCACTTCTTCAACAGACCCGACAAAATTAGCGAATGGACCCACTTTAATCCGTACGGATTCTTTGATCTCAAACTCAATCGTCGGTTTAGGCTCTTGCATGCCCATATGCTGAAGAATTTGTTCCACTTCCTCTGGAAGGAGCGGAGTTGGTTTGGAGCCGGATCCTGTAGAACCTACAAATCCAGTTACCCCAGGCGTATTGCGAACAACATACCAGGAATCGTCTGTCTGGATCATTTCCACCAAGACATAACCAGGGTAAACTTTGCGCATGACAGTCTTCTTCTTACCGTCTTTGTTTACGATCTCTTCTTCCATAGGAACAAGAACCCGGAAAATCTTGTCTTCCATGCCCATCGACTCGACGCGCTTCTCCAAATTGGCTTTGACCTTATTCTCATACCCTGAATAGGTATGAACTACGTACCATCTTTTTTCCATATCAAGCCACCTAAGGACCCTTCTTAAATTATCGCTTCGATCACAGCGGAGATACCGATGTCAATAACCCAAAAGTAAACGGCGACAACTACAATTGTACCCAGCACAATCAGCGTGTAATTCGTCAACTCTTTACGATTGGGCCAGCGAACCTTTTTAAGTTCAGCCCAGCTTTCGGAGAAAAAAGAAAAAATCGACTTGAAACTGCGTTTCATGCGCGACTACACCTCCACAGACTATCTGGTTTCGCGATGAGGAGTTTGCTCGTTACAGAACTTGCAAAATTTCTTCATCTCCATGCGGTCGGGGTGGTTACGCTTGTTCTTTGTTGTCGTGTAGTTTCTTTGTTTGCAATTCGTACAAGCCAACGTAATAATTACCCGCATGATGTGCACCTCCCGAAGACATCTTAATCAAGTTAGAAGTCTCTTAATAATCCGGACGAACCGGCAAAAGCAGGTCTTCACTCAGCTGAGGTATGGATAAGAAAATAGGGAACTTGCAACTATACTTTCTTATCCATGCCAAAGAAGCATGAATTTAGGCCTACTCGAAACACTTTATCACATTTTGAACATCCGTGTCAATGCAAGATTAAGTTGCCAAACGTTGGCGCAGCCTGCAAAACAAGCCGTTTCCAAGGATCTCCTGAGCTGGTTGACGCACCATTTCCCAAGTATAATCACATAAAACATTTGTTAAACCTTAAACACCCAAAATGGCAAATAAAAAAAGACCCGGTGCCGAGTCCTTTCCTAAGAAGGCTGCAAAAAGTTTTATGAGATCAAATTGCATGTTCATGCCATTTTATTCGAAACTATAAACCGTCACGGACTTCGAGGTAACGCTCCAGCTTGCGCTTGACACGCTGCAGTGCGTTATCAATCGACTTCACATGTCGCTTCAAATCAACGGAAATTTCCTGGTAGGAACGACCGTCCAGATAAAGCATCAGTACCTTGCGTTCAAGATCGCTCAGAATTTCGGACATCTTGTCCTCAAGGCCGGTGAACTCCTCTTGGTTAATAATCAATTCCTCCGGATCACAAACCTGGGAGCCGCAAATGACATCCAGCAGTGTACGATCGGAATCTTCGTCATAAATAGGCTTGTCCAACGAGACATAAGAATTGAGCGGGATATGCTTCTGCCTTGTAGCTGTCTTGATCGCGGTAATGATCTGCCTTGTGATGCAAAGCTCGGCAAATGCTTTGAAAGATGAAAGTTTGTCTCCCTTGTAGTCCCGAATGGACTTGTAGAGACCAATCATGCCTTCCTGGATAATGTCTTCCCGATCCGCCCCGATCAAAAAGTAAGACCTTGCTTTGGCGCGGACGAAACTCCGGTATTTGTGAATCAGATATTCCAGGGCTTCACTGTCCCCAGATCGGACAGATTCTACGATATCTTCGTCACTCAGAATTTCATAATCTGATGTTATGAATAAGTTGAGTTCGACACTCAATACAATCCCTCCGGCCGCAACGCACGGTGCTCCGTCACTCTAGTCAAGTATACGACCAGTATATAGGAGACCATACACAGCGTCAACCACAAAAGTCCCTAAATTATGTCAGGTCGAACTTTGTCAAGGGCATCTGGAAGGAGTATTAATTTCTGCGCTTTATTGCCTGCGTAAGCGTTCCAGTTCGATCAGCAATTCCGGAGAAAGCTTACCAGCCACCGTATTTCGGCTTGAGGTTCGACTCTCCTCGACAATCCTTTCCTTCAGCTCCCGCTCACTTTGATCCAGCATCGTCCGAAGCTCCCGGGCCGAAAGCCGTAGGGCGCCCTGCCCAAAAATAACATGCTGCTCGATCATATCGCTGGTGGCCACATATATCCGGCGAAGCCGGTTGCTCAGCTCACGAACAAGGCGTTCAATACATTCGTCAGCAGTCTCTTTCTCCTTCGTAAAATAAATCTGCACCCGGCGCTGCTTGAAGGCTTTGCCCAAACCAGGCACCTGGTAAGCGTCAAACACAGCAATAACCTTCCAGCCGGAAAAAGCCTGAAAATCGGCCAGCCGCTCCAGCAGCCGGTCCCGCGCCTCCTGCATGCCGATTTTGGCCAGCTCAGCCAGCTCCGGCCAGGCGCCGATCATATTATACCCGTCAACGAGGAGCACATTCTGCACCTCTACCATAGGTTTCTAGCCTTGCTCGCGCCGGCGCAGCACTTCATACATAACAACCCCAGCGGCTACAGACGCATTGAGAGAGTTCAATTTACCGGCCATCGGGAGTTTGACGAGAACGTCACATTTTTCTTTAATCAGCCTGCCCATGCCTTTATTCTCATTGCCGATGACCACCGCTACGGGACCGTTAAAGATGTTAGTGTCATAAATGCCTTCCCGCGCTTCCACATCGGTACCGACAACCCAAATTCCCGCTTCTTTCAGCTGATCAATCGTTTGAGCCAAATTAGTAACACGAGCTACCGGCACGTATTCAACGGCACCTGCCGAAGTTTTGGATACCGTAGCCGTAATAGACGCTGAGCGGCGCTTCGGCAGAATCACACCATGAACCCCGGTGCACTCCGCTGTACGCAAAATAGAGCCGAGATTATGCGGATCCTCAATTTCATCCAAGATCAGCAAAAAAGGCGGACGGCCAGATGCGCTTGCCGCCTCCAGCAAATCTTCCACTTCAGCATAAGCATAAGGGGCAACCTGTGCCACTACGCCCTGGTGCTGCAGATCAGGCACCATTTGATCCAGCTTCCGTTTATCAACCGTTTGAGTAATGATCCCAAGCTTTCTGGCTTCGGCGATAATCGGTGCCGTAAGGTGCTTCTGAGCCCCTTCGGCGATCCATATTTTATTAATTGTCCGGCCGGCCCTCAAAGCTTCCAGCAGTGAGTGCTTCCCGCCGATCCATTCCTGTTGTTCCTGTTCCATATCATATTTCCTCCCTATGGAAAGAACTCTCAAACGAAAGCCTCTCCACTTTCGCATCTATAGTCCTTGATTTTTCCTTCTCAAGCCGCACTCTAGTTTCCCTTTATATAGGTAAAAAGTAGTATTTAATAAACTTATTCATCAGCTTCCAACAGTTTCATTCCCTGGTCAACCAACTGACGCAGCCTTTCCTGTTTGCCGCTGTAATACAGAAATCCGATCAACGCTTCCAAAGCAGTGGCATGACGGTAGTCAATGACATCGGCATTTTTGGGCACGCTTCCTGATTTGGCGTTGCGTCCCTGCCGGACTACGTCGTGCTCCTCTTCTGTCAGCTGCGGATCGATCAGGGCCAGCAGTCTGGCCTGGGATTTCGCCGAAACAAAACGGGTGGCCTGCACATGCAGGTGATGCGGCTTCAGCTTCGGCCGCGAAATCAGATACTGCCGCACCGCCACTTCAAACACGGCATCGCCGATGTAAGCCAGTACCAACGGCGGCAGCAGGTTAACCGGCTTGGATGCCGGATAAGGGAACCAGAGCGGCTCAGCAGCGCCGCCCTCTCCCATCCTTAAACCATCCTGCGGAGTCACATCATCCCGGCTCATTTCCGGCGCCACCGGATCCCCTGGGTTGTATCCTCCAGGATAATGCCCTGCGCATCCAGCAGGTCGCGAATTTCATCTGCTCGAGCCCAGTTCTTCGCTTTGCGGGCTTCGGTCCGTTCGACGATAAGCCGTTCAATCTCTTCACTCGGCAGCTCGGCGGCTTCTTCTTCATAAACCCGCAGCACACTGTTCATCTCGTCGAATACGGCCAAAGCGGCCAGCAGATCCGCCGGCTTGCAATGCGCGCGCTGCAGCAGCAGGTTAGCTTCGCTGACCCAGTCAAATACGGCGGTAATGGCATCCGGCGTATTGAAGTCATCCTGCATTTTCTCATGGAACTGCTTCAGGATGGCCTCCAGCTTCGCTTTGAACTCAGGCGTTGCTTCTTCCGGGTTGCCCTCTTGGCCGTTCAGGCGGTGCTTCACGTTGCCGACAGCGTTGGCGATCCGCTCCACGCTGCGCTGCGCCTGGTCCATCACCTCATCCGTATAATTCAGCGGGTTGCGGTAATGACCGGACAACATGAAATAACGAATCGCCGTCCGTTTATAGTTTTGACGAAGATCCTTGACCAAAACCCCGTTACCGAGGGATTTAGACATTTTCTCCCCGCCGATGTTGATATATCCGTTATGCATCCAGTAATTCGCCAGCGGTTTGCCGGTTAAGGCCTCCGACTGGGCGCATTCGCATTCATGGTGCGGGAACTGCAGGTCCTGGCCGCCGCCGTGAATGTCCAGTGTATCTCCAAGCAGGCTGCGGGCCATGGCCGAGCATTCGATATGCCAGCCCGGGCGCCCGTCTCCCCATGGACTGGACCAGGAAATCTCACCTGGCTTCGCGGCTTTCCACAGCACAAAGTCCTCCGGATGCTCCTTACGGGCGTCTACATCGATCCGGATACTGAATTGCAGCTCTCCGATATTTTGACCCGACAGCTTGCCGTAATCTTTGAATTTAGCCGTGCGGTAGAAAACGTCTCCACCGTTCTCATAAGCGTAACCCTTCTCCACCAATTCGGAGATAAAGTCGATAATCAGTCCCATATGTTCGGTTACCCGCGGATTAGCTGTAGCTCGCGGAATGCCAAGACCGTCCAGATCCTCGTAATAAGCCTGAATGAACATATCCGCCACTTCGGGAACGGTTTTGTTCATTTCTTTGGCAACCCGGATCAGCTTGTCGTCCACATCGGTAAAGTTCACTACGTAATTCACATCATAGGAACGATTCTGCAGATAACTGCGGACTACGTCGAAAAAGATCATCGGACGGGCATTGCCAATATGGATATACCCGTAAACGGTTGGTCCGCAAACGTACATAGCCACCTTGCCCTCGACTTGAGGGGTGAATACTTCTTTTGTTCTAGACATCGTATTATAGATTTGAAGAGCCATGAAAGCATCAATCCTTTCGCGCGGCACCTTGTGCAGACACCGCATCCCTAGTAAAGATATTGTTCCCCATTGTATCCTTAAACCGCCAGCGTCATTCCGAATGACCGGAGGTTCCCTGCGAAACCTGCTGTCCGGCCAGCTGCCGTTCTCCGAGCCCGCCCCGCAAATCCTGAACTTCCCTGCGGAGCTGTTCAATCTCTCTGTTCATGTTCTGAAGCGCATCGATAATCGGATCCGGCAGCTGATGATTCAGACGGTCCGTCCGTTTGCCTCCCTGCTTGACTACCTTGCCCGGAATGCCCACGACTGTTGTATTCGGCGGGACTTCCCGCAGTACGACAGAATTCGCCCCGATGTTACTTTGGTCCCCAACCGTAAAGGAACCCAGCACCTTCGCTCCGGAACCGATGACAACATTGTTGCCGATCGTCGGGTGGCGTTTGCCCTTCTCTTTGCCGCTGCCGCCAAGCGTCACGCCTTGATAAAGAACGACATCATCCCCGATGACGCAGGTTTCCCCGATTACAACCCCCATGCCATGGTCAATGAACAATCGTTTGCCGATGACCGCACCCGGATGGATTTCGATGCCGGTAAAGAAACGGCTAACCTGTGAAATGATCCGCGCCAGCGTGAACCAGCCCCGTTTGTAAAACTTATGCGCAATCCGGTGGCTCCAAATCGCATGCAGCCCCGAATAGGTGAACACAACCTCAAACCATCCCCGCGCCGCAGGATCATTGTCGAAGACAGCTTGGATATCCGATTTGAATGATCTGAACATACATGACCCTCCCCCTTGTTTGAACCCAAGTAGAAACCTGTTTGCTCTCTGACATATAAAAAACGCCCCTGCAGCATCATGCTGCAGAGACGTTTTCAGGCGCGGTCCCACTCTGCTTATCTGCACCTTGGCCGACCTGCTGGGCAGGGATTACCGGACAAGGACAAGATCCTCTCAGGTGTCCTTAACGGGGACAAAGCGGCACACTCTACAGCAGAAGGTCCATCTCCTTCTTTATGCATTCAAGCGGCAGCTCCAAGGTGCATTTCAGCCGTACGGTCACCGGATGACTCTCAGCCGTGCTGCTTCCCTTGGGAGCCGCCGGTCATCCTCTCTGTATGGTGCGTAATCAGGCTTACTTCTCCTGTTCATCGCTGGTTCATTTTTATTTGGTATGGCTTTAATGTGTATCGTCTTATTCCTACATCTTACTCAAAAGCCTTCCATCTGACAAGAAGCCGGCAATCATTATCTTAAATTTAAGATACCCTGTAATCCGGGCGGGATTTCCTGAATAATGGCCGGAACTCCAGAAGTTTAGCCTTTAATTTGAGATTTAAGACGATCCATAACCTTATCTTTGCCAAGCAGGAAAATCGTCTGATTCAAATCACGGCCGTGCATTTGTCCCGTAAGAGCTACCCGGATCGGCATAAACAATTGTTTGCCTTTAAATCCGGTCTCCTTCTGCACTTCCTTGATCAAAGCCGCAATATGCGGCGCGCTGAACTCCTCCGACGAAGTCAGCTTATCCAGGAACGCCTTAAGCACCGCCGGCACCTGTTCTTCAGCCAGGATCGCTGCTGCCTCGGCATCCAGCTCCAAATGCGTCCGGAAGAACAATTCGGACAGACCGACAATGTCGGAAGCCGCAGTCATCTGCTCCTGATAAAGGGCAACCAGAGCTTCAGCCCACTGCTGCTGTTCAGCTGAAAGCTCCTGCGGCAGGCGGCCTGCCTGCTGAAGATGCGGAATCGCCAGGTCGGCAATCCGATGCGGATCGGCATTTTTAATATAATGGTTATTCAAATGCGCCAGCTTGTTCGTATCAAATACAGCAGGGCTGCGCGACAACCGCTTGGCGTCAAAGATCGAAATCAGCTGCTCGCGAGTAAAAAACTCTTCTTCCCCTTCCGGCGACCAACCGAGCAGGGAAATGAAGTTGAACATCGCTTCCGGCAGATAACCCAGCTTGTCGTATTGTTCAATAAACTGGATGACGGACTCGTCGCGTTTGCTCAACTTCTTATGGTTCTCGCCAACAATCAACGTCATATGCGCAAATACCGGAGGCTCCCAGCCGAACGCGTCATAAATCATCAGCTGGCGCGGCGTGTTGGACACATGGTCTTCCCCGCGCAGCACGTGCGAGATCTTCATCAGGTGATCGTCCAGCACCACCGCAAAGTTATACGTCGGGATGCCGTCTTTCTTCACAATAACGAAGTCGCCGGAAATATCCGACTCCACACTGATTGTACCTTTAACCAAGTCGTCCCAGGTAAAGGTCCGGCCTTGCGGTACCGTGAAGCGAATGCTCGGTACACGGCCTTCCGCTTCAAAGGCTGCCCGCTGTTCATCCGTTAAATGACGGCATCTGCCGGAATAACGAGGCGTTTCCCCTCTGGCCTGCTGCTCTTCACGTTCTGCTTCCAGCTCTTCTTCCGTGCAATAACATTTATAAGCAAGTCCGCGGTCCAGCAGATCCTGCCAATATTCTTTATAGATATCAAGACGTTCCGTCTGGCGGTATGGACCGTAATCTCCAGCAACATCCACGCCTTCATCCCAGTCCATGCCCAGCCATTTCAAATACTTCAGCTGGCTTTCTTCCCCGCCTTCCACGTTCCGTTTCAAGTCCGTATCCTCGATCCGGATAATGAATTTCCCTCCCTGGCTGCGGGCAAATAAATAGTTAAACAAAGCGGTTCTCGCATTGCCGATATGTAAATGTCCTGTTGGACTCGGTGCGTAACGGACACGTACTTCGCTCATTGATAAGTCCCCTCCATCATTGACGATTATTTCTGTAAAAAGTAATTACCCGGCATCAGCGCATTTGCGCCTGAAATCCCGGGTTCATTTCACGATCATAGCATATTTCAAACAAGACGGCCAATAGATTATGCCGTCAGACAGACGATGCACTGCGCCGCAATACCTTCCCCCCGCCCGGTAAATCCGAGCTGCTCCGTTGTGGTCGCCTTAACGTTGACATTAGCCTGATCGGTCTTCAATGCCTTCGCGATAACCTCCACCATCTGCGGAATATAAGGCGCCATCTTCGGGCGCTGGGCAATAATCGTGGCGTCCAGGTTGCCCAGCTTGAGGCCGCGCTTCTCTGCCATCACCCACACTTCCTCTAGCAGCTTAAGGCTGTCCGCATCTTTAAAGGCCTGATCGGTATCGGGAAAATGCCGGCCGATGTCCCCTTCGCCGATGGCGCCAAGAATGGCGTCGCTGATCGCGTGCAGCAGCACATCCGCGTCGGAATGGCCGAGCAGCCCTTTTTCATGAGGAATGGTTACTCCCCCAATAATACATGGCCTGCCTTCCACCAGCTGATGGACGTCAAAGCCCTGACCTACCTTAATCATCTGTTGTCCTCTCCCTGCTTCTGCCGTCCGGACCTGATCCATGCCGCAAAATCCAGATCCTCCGGTGTTGTAATTTTAATGTTCGTATAATCGCCTTCTACAATTTTAACCCGGGTTCCCCTGCGTTCTACTAGCATCGAATCATCGGTGCCGATAAAGCCGTCCTTACGGGCGTCCTCATGCGCTTCCATAAGCTCCAAACGCCGAAAAGCCTGTGGGGTTTGAATGGCCCACAAGCTCCGCCTGTCCGGTGTAGCACTTACGTACCCCTCCCCGTCAACGACCTTCACCGTATCCTTGACCGGGACGGCCAGCACGGAAGCGCCGCTCTCCCAGGCTCCTTCGCAGCAGGCATGGATGAGCGCACCGGTCACGAACGGACGTACTCCGTCATGTACCAGCACCCACTCAGCTGTCAGCTGCTGCAGCCCTTTATATACCGAATCCTGACGTTCGGACCCGCCCGGAATCACCTTGGTCACTTTATCCAGTCCATAGCTGCTCACCCACTGACGGCAGCGCTCCACATCCTGTTCGCCTGTGACAAGCACAATCTCCGAAACGAGGGGCTCCCGCTGGAAAACCTCAAGCGTATGTACAATAATCGGTTTGCCGTCCAACAGCAGATACTGCTTGCTTTCGGCCGTACCCATCCGCGTTCCGCGGCCTGCCGCTACAATTACTGCGCCTGCCTGCCGCATCGTTCCCTTATCCGTCACTGGTATCTCCTGCCCTGCTCAATTATGATGACGCGGAAATCAGGTCCCGCCCGCTAACGGCGCAGCTAAACACCGCTGCCAGCCGGTTCCGGCTGCATTCCTTCCGCTGTTCCTTCATCCATCATACCTTGTTATTGGGCTTTTTCCAACAGTTTCGGCTTGGCAAAAATCATCCGTCCCGCCGAGGTCTGCAGCACGCTCGTCACCAGCACCTCGGTGATGCTGCCGATATAATCGCGTCCTCCCTCGACGACAATCATCGTGCCGTCATCCAGGTAAGCCACGCCTTGTCCGTATTCCTTCCCGTCTTTGATAACCTGCACCATAATCTCTTCGCCCGGAAGCACTACCGGCTTCACGGCATTAGCCAGGTCATTGATGTTCAGCACGGATACGCCCTGCAGTTCGCACACTTTGTTCAGGTTGAAATCATTCGTAACAACCTTGCCTTGAAGCAGCTTGGCTAATTTGACCAGCTTGCTGTCTACTTCAGAGATTTCTTCGAAATCGCCTTCGTAGATTAGCACCTGCACATCCAGTTCCTTCTGGATTTTGTTCAGGATGTCCAGCCCTCTGCGTCCCCGGTTGCGTTTGAGCAGGTCCGAAGAATCGGCGATATGCTGGAGCTCTTCCAAGACGAATTGCGGAATAACAATGGTGCCTTCAATAAATCCGGTTTTACAAATGTCCGCAATCCGCCCATCAATAATGACGCTCGTATCCAGAATTTTATGCTCATGTGCCCATTTCTCTTCGGTCTGGACGGCATTCCATTTGCCGGACTTCCAGAAGGAACCGAGCTCTTCCTTTTTCTCCAGCCCGATTCGCAGCCCGGCATAACCAAACAGGCAGGCACTGGCCAGCCTTACCCAATCGCTCATCTCCCCAAGCCAGGTTGTAGCCGGATAAAGAAGCAGCGAAATCAGCAGTCCCGCAATCAATCCCACCGAACCGGCTGCGAGCTGGTCCATCGGTTGCCTCGATAAAGAGCTGATGCCCGAAAGCACCCGGTCTGAGATCATGTTGGCAAAAATAGAGAAGATCAGAAGGAACAGACAAGCTCCCACAGCAGCAAAAATAAGATGAACGCTCAACTCATTCATAGAGACCATTGCATGTTGGAATGACTGCGGCAGAAACGAAAACATGGCTTCATTGGTATATCCAGCCCAGGCCCCGCAGAGGCCTGCCATAATTTGAAAGGCTCTCTTTAACATGGAGTCCTTTCACCTCCTTTTAGTACCCAGTATGAACCAAATGTTGGAATTTCAATCCGCGGATAACGAAATATTTTTTGGAATTTATCAAGGCAAAAGGGGTGTTGCGGGTTCCTATGAAGGAGCGGTCGGGTGAGAAACTGTTTTCTTTCTGGTTGAAAATGGTTTTAGGCCTAGACTATAATAAATGCAACTTAACTTAATTAAAGGTGGATGGAAAAATGAGCGCATTAACCTTACAGTCTTTTCAGGAACAAGTCTCCGAATTGCTGCTCCGTCACCGTAGTCTGCTGGATGTTCTCTCTAAAAACGGCCAGAGCAGCGCTTCTGTCAATCGAGCTGTGGTCAAAGCGGTAACGGAATGCGGCTGCATTGAACTCCATGCGACCAAACAAATTCTTGAACCGGAAATGAGCCTGGAGCAGGCGAAAGAAGTTGCGGGCAAACATGTCCACGGACAATTGTGCGACGCATGCCGCGAAGCGATCAGCGCCGAACTCGGACGCAATTTATTCTACATGTCTGCACTTTGTAATTTGCTTGATATCAATATGGATGAAGTTGTTGAGAATGAGTCCAAGAAATGCAGCACGCTCGGATTGTTTAACTTGTCTTGAGTCTAACTAAAATAAATCTAGTCTCCGCCCTTGTGCGGGGTCATATTAAAAAAGCCTTCCGCATGCCGGAAGGCTTTCTTGTTGCTGCTATTTGTATTTATGAGTTCTTGGAGCGATATACATCTTCCGAGGAATGATCTTTCCGTTTAAAGAACCGTTCTATATTCTGCTTAACACCGTACAAGGCATAAATCACAAGCGGGATAAAAATCAGTTTGGATAACTCCTCCGGAAATTTCACGGCAATGATAATTGCTGCGATTACGATCCAAGGGGCAATCCAGATGGCTTTACGCGGCAGACCGATTTTCTTGAAATTCGGGTATCTGACCGAGCTAACCATTAAATAAGAGAGCAGCAGCATCGCAATAATGAAATAAGGAGCGCTGATTTCTTTATGGAACAGCGACAGCGTCGCGAGCACACTTCCCGCAGCCGGAATCGGCAGACCTACGAAATAACCCGGAATGCCTGGCTTAACGTTGAACCTTGCAAGCCGCAGTGCGCCGCACATCGGGAAGATCGCCGTAACAATCCAGGCAAGCGCTGTAGGCACGCTATGGAACGAGATGCTGTACATAATCATGGCCGGCGCAATGCCGAAAGAAATGACGTCTGACAACGAATCAAGCTCCTTACCGAATTCGCTTTGGCATCCCAGCGCTCTGGCAGCACGCCCGTCGAGTCCGTCCAGCAGCATCGCCACAATGACCATGATGGCCGCCAAACTGTACTTCCCGCTTTGCGTCAACATGATGGCGATCATTCCGAGAAACAAGTTACCGAGCGTAAACATGTTCGGAATTGATTTAGTTATCATTTCTTCACCTCTGTAATTATTGTTCCCAACCCGCCTTTGAATCAGCCTGAAACCGCCCGAGCGTTACTTGGGAATACCAGCAGCAGCTGGCAAACTTGACGCCGTGTAGACTTAAAAGGATAGAAAAGGATAGGGTCCGGCCCAATGCTCCAGCCGCATCCCTGTATTTTAGATGAATCAGATTTGCCTGTCAATAAATACCTGATCTTGCAGACGCTTTAAACCTTCTTTGATCGCTCTGGCCCGTGATTCTCCGATACCGTCCACTTCATCGAGCTCTTCGATCGTAGCCATCATAATACCCGGCAGCATCTCAAAACGTTCGACCAAATTATGGACAATGACATTAGGCAGGCGAGGAATCTTGTTCAGGACCCGGTAACCTCTTGGCGCAATAATTTCCTCCGAGGTTGCCGATGCCGACGAGTAACCAAGCAGACGCGTAATATGGTGGATATCAAGCAGCTCGTCATCACTGGAACGTTTGAGGCCTATAATGATATTACGAATGGCTTCGTCATCGTCTTCTTTGGCATAGTCCTTATACAGCAGCCATGCCTCTTCCTCCATATTGCTGACAAGCTCCTCCATCTGCATGCTGATCAGTCGGCCTTCCGTTCCCAGCTCGTTAATGAAACGTTTGATCTCGAGCTTGACGCGGATCACCATTTCCACCCTTTGAATGACATTAATCACCTCAGGCAGCGTCACCAGTTCCTCAAACTCCGAGGCAGAAAGGTTGGTCAAAGCCTGATTCAGTACGGATCTGTACTTCTCCAGCGTCTGGATCGCCTGATTGGCTTTCGTCAGGATGACGCCGATTTCTTTCAGCGAATACCGCAGTGCGCCCTGATACAGAGTTATAATATTCCGCCGCTGGGAGATCGATACCACGAGTTTGCCCGTCTGTTTAGCCACCCGCTCAGCGGTACGGTGCCGAATCCCGGTCTCCGAAGAGGAAATCGAAGAATCCGGGATCAGCTGCGTGTTCGCATACAAAATCCGCTTCAAATCTTCACTTAGAATAATGGCCCCGTCCATTTTGGCCAGCTCATACAGATAGTTGGGCGAGAAATCGCAGTTGATGAAAAATCCGCCCTCCACTACCTCCATCACTTCAGGACTGTAACCGACAACAAGCAGGCCGCCTGTTTTGGCGCGGAGCACGTTCTCAAGCCCGTCGCGAAAGGCAGTTCCCGGCGCAACAAGCCTAAGCAGGTCATTCATTTTCTCCAGTTGATTCGGTTCCTTCATTCCCTCTTGCCCCCTAATTTAAAGCGGCCGACAGCGCTTCTGCTACCGTGTTCACGCCAATGACCTTTATTTCTTTGGGGCTGTTCCACCCCTTTAAACTTTTTTCCGGTAAAATAACCCGCTTAAAGCCCAGCTTTGCCGCTTCCCGCACCCGCTGCTCCGCCCGGGACACCGCCCGGACTTCGCCCGTCAAACCGATCTCGCCGAAGATCACGTCTTCCGGCTTGGTCGGAACGTCCCTGAAGCTTGAAGCGATGCTGACCGCAATCGCCAGATCGACGGCCGGCTCATCCAGCCGCACGCCGCCAGCCACATTCAGGTAGGCATCCTGGTTCTGCAGGAACATGCCCATCCGTTTCTCAAGCACCGCAATGATCAGGTTCATGCGGTGAAGGTCAATACCCGTTCCCATTCTTCTTGGAGCCGGAAAATGAGTAGCCGCGATTAGCGCCTGCAGCTCCACCAGCATCGGACGTGTGCCTTCCATGCTTGCAACGACCGTTGAACCCGCCGCTCCGGCCGACCGTTCCGACAAGAAAAGCTCGGAAGGATTCGACACTTCCGCCAAGCCGGATTCATTCATTTCAAAAATACCGATTTCATTAGTGCTCCCGAAGCGGTTCTTCACCGCCCGCAGCAGACGATACGTATGATGCCGTTCTCCTTCGAAATACAGCACACAGTCCACCATATGCTCCAGCATCCGCGGTCCGGCGATGGCACCTTCTTTCGTAACGTGGCCCACCAGAACCGTAGCAATACCCTGCCCTTTGGCTATACGCATGAAACGTCCCGTGCATTCCCGTACTTGCGAGACACTGCCAGGCGCGCTTGTAATTTCCGACAAAAATACCGTTTGAATCGAATCTATAACCAGAAAGTCCGGCTTCACACTGTCGATGGCTTCTTCAATCCGTTCGACACTGCTTTCGCAGAGTACATACAACTCCGCAGATAAAGCGCCAAGTCTTTCGGCACGCATCTTCGTCTGACGGACGGATTCCTCGCCTGAAATATACAGAACCCTCAGACCCGACTTGGCCAGCTCATGCGAAGTTTGCAGAAGCAGGGTCGATTTGCCGATCCCCGGATCGCCTCCGACGAGAATGAGGGATCCAGGAACAAGACCTCCTCCAAGCACGCGGTTTAATTCACCGATGCCGGTCTGTACTCTTTGCTCAGTACCACTATCTATGCTTATGATGGGAAGCGGCTTTTCTTTACTTTGGAAAATGCCGGACGACATGCCCTGCGTCTTCACCACGGTGTCCAGTTCCTCCACCATGGAGTTCCACGCACCGCATCCCGGACATTTTCCGTACCATTTTGGTGTTTCATAGCCGCATTCCGAACAGAAAAATTTTGTTTTAGTTTTAGCCATTGACCTCTCCCTATTCAATAGTTGCCAATAAAAAGTTTACCACTTCTCATGACAGAACAAAAGTTCCTCCCGCTCTATTTTTCCTATCCTTTTCATCGGCAAAATTCGGAAAATCTTTAGCTGGTCATCAGCTGACCATTAGCAGACCAATCCTCTTCCTGATTGGCGAAAAATAAAGGCTGCCCTGACAATGCGTGTCAGAACAGCCTTCGGTTACTTTCCCCTATACTTCATATGAAGTTTTGAATGAACTTATCTGGTTAACGAGCTTACGCTTCCGAGGAGATTTTTCCAGCCGGGTTCACTGTCAGCTCGCCGTTCTCCTCATCGATGATGAGAGAATCGCCTTTCTTCACTTTGCCGGTCAGCAGTTCTTCGGACAAACGGTCCTCGATATGCTTCTGGATCGCGCGGCGGAGCGGACGTGCACCGTAAGCCGGGTCAAACCCAGCTTTGGCCAGGAACGCTTTCGCTTTGTCGGTGAGCAGGAAGTCGACGTCGTATTCGCGCAGCCGTTTGCGCAGTTCTTCGGACATGAGCGTAACGATTTCGGCAATGTGGGTTTCCTGCAGGGAATGGAAGACGATAATTTCGTCGATCCGGTTCAGGAACTCCGGACGGAAGCTCTTCTTCAGCTCATCCATCACTTTGCCTTTCATGTTGTCATAGTCCGCACCTGCATCAACCGCAGCGGTGAAGCCCATGGTCGTGTTGCGTTTAATCGCCTCGGCGCCGACGTTGGACGTCAGGATGATCAGCGTGTTGCGGAAGTCAACGACACGGCCTTTAGAGTCTGTCAGACGTCCATCTTCCAGCACTTGAAGCAGGATGTTGAAAACTTCAGGGTGTGCTTTTTCGATTTCGTCGAGCAGAACTACGGAATAAGGTTTGCGGCGTACTTTTTCCGTCAGCTGGCCGCCTTCTTCATAACCCACATATCCCGGAGGCGCTCCGACGAGACGGGAAGTCGAATGTTTCTCCATGTATTCGGACATGTCGATCCGGATGACCGCATTTTCATCACCGAACATCGCTTCGGCAAGCGCGCGGGCAAGCTCGGTTTTACCTACGCCGGTTGGTCCAAGGAAAATAAACGAACCCATTGGACGTTTCGGATCCTTCAGACCCGCACGAGCACGGCGGATGGCACGGCTGACAGCCTTAACGGCTTCTTCCTGGCCGATGACGCGTTCATGCAGGATTTGCTCCATGTTCATGAGGCGTTCGGTTTCTTCCTCTTTGAGTTTGTTCACAGGGATACCAGTCCAGCTGGCTACCACCTGAGCGATATCTTCAGGCGTTACCTCGGAATCAGTACGGCCTTGTTTTTCTTTCCATTGGTTTTTGGTGGTCTCCAGCTCTTCCCGGATCTTCTGCTCCGTATCGCGGAGAGCCGCCGCTTTCTCGAATTCCTGGGATTGGACCGCAGCATCTTTCTCCTTGCGGATGTCCTCCAGACGACTTTCAAGCTGTTTCAGGTTTGGCGGAGCCGTATAAGAGTTCAATCTGACTTTGGAACCCGCTTCGTCGATCAAGTCGATCGCTTTGTCCGGCAAGAACCGGTCAGAGATGTAACGGTCGGACAGCTTGACAGCCTGTTCAATCGCTTCATCGGTAATTTTTACGCGGTGATGCGCTTCATAACGGTCGCGCAGACCCATCAGAATTTGAATGGCTTCTTCCGGAGATGGCTGGTCAACCGTGATCGGTTGGAACCGGCGTTCCAGCGCCGCGTCTTTCTCGATATATTTTCTGTATTCATCCAGCGTTGTGGCGCCGATGCACTGCAGCTCGCCGCGGGCCAAAGCCGGCTTCAGGATGTTGGAGGCGTCGATCGCGCCTTCCGCGCCGCCTGCACCGATCAGCGTATGCAGCTCATCAATGAAGAGGATGATATTGCCCGCTTGGCGGATTTCATCCATGATCTTTTTGAGGCGGTCTTCAAATTCACCGCGGTATTTGGTTCCGGCTACGACAGAACCCATATCCAGCGTCATAACGCGTTTATCGCGCAGCGTTTCCGGAATTTCGTTATCCACGATCCGTTGGGCGAGACCCTCGGCGATGGCGGTTTTACCAACCCCTGGTTCACCGATCAGCACCGGATTGTTTTTGGTCCGGCGGCTGAGCACCTGAATCACGCGTTCAATTTCTTTGGCGCGTCCGATGACCGGATCGAGATTGCCTTCTTTAGCAAAAGAGGTAAGGTCGCGGGCCAAGCTGTCCAGTGTTGGCGTATTGACGTTTGCCGGCTGGCCGTGATGGCTGGATACCGCTTCGCTGCTGCCCAGCAGCTGCAGCACTTGCTGGCGGGCTTTGTTCAGGCTGATGCCCAGGTTGTTCAGCACACGTGCCGCAACACCCTCTCCTTCACGAATCAATCCCAGCAAAATGTGCTCTGTGCCCACATAAGTATGACCGAGCTTCCGCGCTTCATCCATCGAAAGCTCGATGACCTTCTTGGCGCGTGGTGTATATGCAATATTGGTCGGCTGTTCCTGGCCGCGTCCAATTAACGTTTCAACTTCATCTTGAATCTTCTCTAGTCCAAGGCCGAGTCCGACAAGCGCTTTAGCGGCAATGCCTTCTCCTTCACGAATCAGCCCCAGCAAAATATGTTCTGTACCGATATTATTATGGCCGAGCCTTACCGCTTCTTCTTGAGCCAAGGCCAGCACTTTTTGCGCACGTTCTGTAAATCGTCCAAACATCATTCTCCTGCACCTCCATGATTGGTGAATTAACCTTCTTTTACTTTATGCGTTTCTTAGATGTATCTCTAGATGTTGTATCCTTAGGTTTGTCTAAGGTGTCACTTTAAACCTTTACCCAGTTTCTCACGGATCAGTCTGGCACGAAATGTATCCATTTCGCCAGGTTCCATGCTGCCTTCGTAGTTATTGTACAAAAAGCCTGGCTGGGTAAGCACCATCAATTCATTCAGGCACTGAGGGGTAATGCCTTCGATCAGCCCTAGATCAATGCCGAGCCGCACATCCGATAACCGCTGAGCCGCTTCCTTCGAGTCGATCATTGCCGCATAGGACAAAATGCCGAAGGACCGCATCACCCGGTCGGTAACCCGGAGCCGCGATTCGCTCAACAATCTTTCGCGGGCCGTCTTCTCATGACCGATAATTTGGAGCACGACGCTGCGAAGATTATCAATAATTTCCGCTTCGTTTTGTCCCAGTGTAATCTGATTTGAGATTTGAAACAAGTTCCCCATCGCTTCGCTGCCCTCGCCATAGATTCCCCGGACTGTCAAACCGATTTGGGATACGGCCGACAAAATGCGGTTAATCTGCTGCGTCAGCACTAGCGCCGGCAAATGCATCATGACCGATGCGCGGAGACCGGTACCCACATTCGTAGGACAGCTGGTCAGATACCCTCTTCTATCATCAAAAGCAAAATTGACATGGTCTTCAAAAATATCGTCCACAGCCGTTGCCTTCTCCCAGGCTTCCTTAAGTTGAAAACCCGGATACAAACATTGGATGCGGAGATGGTCTTCTTCGTTGACCATGATGCTTAAGCTTTCATCATCACTAATAAATACAGCGCCATTTCGGGATTCATTGGCCAGGTTCGGACTGATCAGATGTTTCTCGACCAGCATCTTCTTGTTCAGCTCATCCAACGCGGAAAGCTCAATCGGATGAATCTCGCCATAAACCTCTAGCCTTGGATCCCCAAGCACTTCCTTCAGTTCATCCTGAACTTCTTCCAAATGCCGGTTCGTAGCCAGCAGTGGAAAAGGATGCTCCTGCAGATTGCGGGCAATCCGCACCCGGCTGCTGATGACGATCTCCGACTCGGCGCCGGTCGTCTTCATCCAGTGGCTAAGCGGCTGCTCGGTAAAACGAATAGCACTCATTGTTTTGACCCCCTATCACTCGCTAATTTGTCTCTCGAGCTCCCGGATTTGGTCCCTGAGCTGGGCAGCTGCCTCAAATTCCTCTTGACTGATGCTCTCCTGCAAACGGCGTTTCAAATCTTCGATTTGACGTTTCGTCCGGATTTCTCCACCAACCCGTACCGGCACTTTGCCGGTGTGGACCGTGTTGCCGTGAACTCTTTTGAAAAGCGGGTCCAAACGGTCATTAAAATATTTATAACAAGAGCTGCAGCCGAATCTCCCCAGCTTGCTGAATTGGGAATACGTCATGCCGCAAACTTCACATCTTAAATTTTCGGGGCTTGCCGCCCGTTTCCCTTGCTCGACCGTCTCGAAATTGAGCAGCCCGGACAAAAGGTTATGAATGGAGAATCCTCCCGATGTTCCGGGAATCAATTCCCCTTTTTCCCTGGCACAGGTCTCACATAAATGATATTCGCTTTTATCTCCATTTACAATTTTACTGAAATGAAGACTGGCCGGTCGCTTTCCGCATTCCTGGCAAAGCATTCGGCATCCCTCCTTACGAAATATCTGACATGCGGTACGAATCCCTACAGAACATTTGCTTAATGCGATTCAAAATCTTTCAATACCTTAAACCTTAAAGCTAATCAAAACCTTCCAAAACCCTTTAACATCTTATCAAAACAACCCTATCCGCTACCTGCTGAGCAGCGAAATTAACATGGCTTTCATAATATTGGCTCTGATCTGATCACGATAAGGAAGCTTTAGAGCCAATACTTCTCTGGAAATAGCCGCTCTCATCAGATTGGCTTCACGAGGCGTCAACACCTTCGCTTCCTCCAATTGATAAATCAGCCCTTCTGCAGCCGACTGCCCCATTTCAGAGCCGATGGTCTGATGCAGATGAGTATGGAGCGACATCGGTCCCGGAAGCTCCACGCGCCTGATGCGAATATAGCCGCCGCCGCCGCGCTTGCTCTCCACAAGATAACCTTTCTCCAGCGTAAATCTAGTGCTTATTACATAATTGATCTGGGAAGGCACACAGGAGAATTTATCAGCCAAATCATTACGCTGAATTTCTACGGCACCGGAAGGACTATCATGCATCATGCTTTTTAGATATTTCTCAATAATATCCGAGATGTTGCGCAATCCCTTCCCCTCCTCAGTAATACAGAACACCTTTGTAACTTAGAATCGGTTATTATTGACTTTGACTTTCTTTGACTTTATTCATATTATAGCACACTTTTTATTTTTGCCAAGAGCTTTCGCTTTTATAATTACTTTCCCTTTTATTGATTAGTTTGGGTCTCCAAGTCTTTATTTATTCTTATAAATAATCAAATCCGCTCCTTCTTATTATTACCCGGTTTAAGTTTTAGCGAACAAAGTTGTCCCGGTGTTATCCCCATTTCTGAGGGTATATTCAGCGGTCTTGATTAACAAAACTGCTGATCGAATCAAAATCTGTGGATAACGTCGCAAAAAACAGCAGATTTAGCCGGCATCAAACCTAAACCGAATCTAAACTATGCTGTTTACACTAATAAGCCGTGGATTATGGGGATTAGCCTGTGTGTTTGTGGAGAATAAAATCACTTGCTGTTTCATTTTTGTACACGACTATGGATAAGCTGTGCATGACCAGAAAGGAAAATGCGATTTCCCTAGCCGGATGGAGGGCATTTGGGGATAACCCGCGGATAATTTCAAAACCAAGATTAACGCTTTGTAAAAAAATAAAGACCACCGTTGAGTTATCAACAGTGGTCTTCAGTTTGCTTGGCGGCGTCCTACTCTCCCAGGACCCTGCGGTCCAAGTACCATCGGCGCTGGAGGGCTTAACGGTCGTGTTCGGGATGGGTACGTGTGGAACCCCTCCGCCGTCGCCACCAAACATGAGTTTTGCGCTGCTTTACTTCCGCGTCTTTCGCTTTAGCAAAATATCAGACCTTAGAAAGGACTTGCAGCTTAAAATCGGTTCAGATGTTTAATCCCCTGAAAACTGGATACGAAACAATCAATTGCGATTAGATCTATTTGGATAAGCCCTCGACCGATTAGTACTGGTCAGCTCCATGCATTGCTGCACTTCCACCCCCAGCCTATCTACCTCGTCGTCTTCAAGGGGTCTTACTAGTTGGGAAATCTCATCTTGAGGGGGGCTTCACGCTTAGATGCTTTCAGCGCTTATCCCTTCCGCACTTAGCTACCCAGCTATGCTCCTGGCGGAACAACTGGTGCACCAGCGGTGCGTCCATCCCGGTCCTCTCGTACTAAGGACAGCTCCTCTCAAATTTCCTACGCCCACGACAGATAGGGACCGAACTGTCTCACGACGTTCTGAACCCAGCTCGCGTACCGCTTTAATGGGCGAACAGCCCAACCCTTGGGACCTACTTCAGCCCCAGGATGCGATGAGCCGACATCGAGGTGCCAAACCTCCCCGTCGATGTGGACTCTTGGGGGAGATAAGCCTGTTATCCCCAGGGTAGCTTTTATCCGTTGAGCGATGGCCCTTCCATGTGGTACCACCGGATCACTAAGCCCGACTTTCGTCCCTGCTCGACTTGTCAGTCTCGCAGTCAAGCTCCCTTTTGCCTTTGCACTCTTCGAATGATTTCCAACCATTCTGAGGGAACCTTGGGGCGCCTCCGTTACTCTTTAGGAGGCGACCGCCCCAGTCAAACTGCCCACCTGACACTGTCCCCATGCCCGATTAGGGCACCAGGTTAGAACTCCGATACGATCAGGGTGGTATCCCAACGGCGCCTCCAAGGAAGCTTGCGCCCCCTCTTCCTAGGCTCCCACCTATCCTGTACAAATCGTATCAAAGTCCAATATCAAGCTGCAGTAAAGCTCCATGGGGTCTTTCCGTCTTGTCGCGGGTAACCTGCATCTTCACAGGTATTAAAATTTCACCGGATCTCTCGTTGAGACAGCGCCCAAGTCGTTACGCCATTCGTGCGGGTCAGAATTTACCTGACAAGGAATTTCGCTACCTTAGGACCGTTATAGTTACGGCCGCCGTTTACTGGGGCTTCAGTTCATAGCTTCGGGCTACCCCTAACCACTCCCCTTAACCTTCCAGCACCGGGCAGGCGTCAGCCCGTATACTTCGCCTTACGGCTTCGCACAGACCTGTGTTTTTGCTAAACAGTCGCTTGGGCCTTTTCACTGCGGCCCCCTCGGGCTATTCACCCTACCGAGGCACCCCTTCTCCCGAAGTTACGGGGTCATTTTGCCGAGTTCCTTAACGAGAGTTCTTCCGCGCGCCTTAGAATTCTCTTCTCGCCTACCTGTGTCGGTTTACGGTACGGGCACCTTCACCTGGCTAGAGGCTTTTCTTGGCAGTGTGAGATCATGACCTTCGCTACTGCAATTTTCGCTCCCCATCACAGCCCAAGGTTATGTAGCACGGATTTGCCTATGCTACCCTCTCACTGCTTGGACGGACATCCATCAGTCCGCGTCACTACCCTGCTGCGTCACCCCATCGCTCATAGCGGTTTACGGTGGTACAGGAATTTCCACCTGTTGTCCTTCGCCTACGCCTGTCGGCCTCGCCTTAGGTCCCGACTTACCCTGAGCGGACGAACCTTCCTCAGGAACCCTTAGGCTTTCGGCGGATCAGATTCTCACTGATCTTTTCGTTACTCATACCGGCATTCTCACTTGTATG
>NZ_CP022584.1:2877500-2960000 GCF_002240225.1 Paenibacillus physcomitrellae
TTCCCGCGAAGTGCAACATGGGCGTTCGTATCACGTTCGAGCAGATGAAACAAATTATAGATTTTGTCCGCCTTCATCTCGATGAGAATACGCGCATTCTCCAGTGGTCCTTGTTGATTACGTATCGGCAGGATGAGCCCGATCACGTCCTCACCGGCATTTTTTGAACCTTCCTTGTAATAAATGGCCGGGTGCATACCGATCCAATATTCGTCGGTATGGGAGGAAGAGAAGTCTTTCCACCAGCTTTCCTGCTCCAGCATGCTCATGTATAGATCGTTATCACCATAGTAATAACCCGATTGTGTAATCACATAGATTCGAGTGTAGTCATCTGACTTAAGCGCTTTCAAAAAGTCCTCAAAATCATTCTTCTCCTGGATCTGCCTATACGTCCTCGGTACTTCTTCGGTAATGACGCTTTTCGTTGGATCCAGCAAATAAGAATAAATGCTTTCCGCCGTGATTTTCATTTGGTTTAGCTGCGCATCAACCTGATTTTGTACCTGTGTAACCGCATATTGTCCGTATTTACCAAATTGATTGTGGGTCAGACTGGACGACGAACGGTAGGATAGAACTCCCAAAGAAAGCAGCGGAATAATGGCCACAAGAAGGAAAAAAGTCATCAGCTTGAAGCGTAAGCTTCTATAAGGCGTTTGCAATCGCCGTCTGAGCCATTCGTGCAATAAGCCTTTCATTCTTGGCAGTCCCCCTGATTTACGACATGAGTAAAGTGCCTAATGTAACCTATATTACAAGTGTAGAGGATTCAGTTCCTGCGGCAGACTCGCGAACGTGCTCGATAAAGGGTCAATCTGTTGGACTAGCTAAGCCCGAGGACTACGGGGTCTCCCATTTGTCCGGTACAAAGGGCATTCTTGTTCGATTCGCCGTCCTGTTAACGCTGGCTAATAAGCTATTAGAATGTGCCGGGAACCTGTTTGCTGGTACCCATTATACCGTATAGCCTTGTGAAGCACAGGAGACGTTAGGGTGATAAAGTAAGGGAGCTGTCTGCAGTTTCTTTTTCGAAGATTGCAGATCAAATTTGTTTAGTTTTATTTGTAAAAATAAAATCCACAACCGGATTCGGTTGTGGATTTTATGTATGGAGGCGAACCTTGGCTATTCAAAGTTACAAATTCTTCGAAGACTCATAGACTAGCATCTATCCGCTTTCGTAATTGGAATCCATACCTCCACAGAAAAGATACCGTTGTCCTGACTAAACATCTCAAATTCTGGACCTTCAGCTTGCGTGTAACCGGACGTTGGGAACCATTCAAGGAAAATCCGTTCGCGTAAGCGACGAACAACCCTTGTGGTTTCCGAACCAGGATGCTTATCGGTAAAGAACACCGCCCAGGTAAGTGACGGAACAGGCAGCACGAAGTATCCCGGAGGCACGCTGCTGCTAGGCGAATCATAGCAAATCATATAGGAGAACATCCTCGGCGAATAATTGAAAAGCGCAGCGTTAAGCGGAGTATTATAGTCCAGCCTGATATCACGATGGAATTGAGCCACGGCGCCGCTGTCGATATTATCATCCCAGAACTTAGTGATCTGGGCGTTCGTCCGCTCCGGATCCGCGATGATATCCGTTTTAATTCCGCATACCTCGAAAGCAGGCTTCTGCATGATCCGATAACTGATCTCGCTATCGCCATCCATAGACATATGGAAGGAAAGCTTAGGATAGGCCTTGAGCGACGTGCCCGGGTTCCGCGCCAGCGTGGGCATGATACCGTGCATGCTTTTGAATGCCCGCGAGAAAGCTTCAGGTGATTTATATCGATACTTGGCAGCTACGTCGATGACTTTCTCCCCGCCCTCACGCAAGTCGAACGCAGCCAGCGTTAGCCTCCTGCGGCGAATATATTCAGAGATGGAGATATCCGTTATATAGGAAAACATACGTTGAAAATGGTATGCCGAGCAGTACGCTCTTCGAGCCACCTGCTGAAAGTCAATTTCCTCTGTGATATGGGCTTCAACATAATCAATCGCACTATTGATTCGTTCCATTGAATTCATAGGTTTTACCTCATCCCATCCATTCGGCTAGATTTCCCTTTGCGCGAAATGATAACGCTCGTGCATGTATGGCAAGGCTATCCTTCTCTTCCTTATGATATATAAGATTATTTTCCTCGTTGAAAGCGATTACGTTCTTAGTGTTATTCTATATTTTTTAGGATGTAGTATCAACGCATGCGGACAAAATCTTATTCGATGCTCCGCTTATTTCACCATCCCATTTATTTGGCTCCCTTATGAGAAGACCTGATATCTGTCGTGCATATACTGCAAGGCTAGCCTTCATTTTTTTTGATATACATAAATTATCACCGCGCTTATGTATGCGATTACATTATTGTTTTACAAAAACTTCAGGAGGTCGAGCCAACAAAACAGCAGTGGGATGAAGGCAGGATTGGCGGTACAAGAAAATCCTTATGCCACAAACCTCGGCAAGTACCGAGAGGCTAGATCATATTTGGGGAGGGGAAGTAACACCATGAACAAACGGTTTAAACAGATTATGATGGTAGTGTTTGCGGTTGCCTTATTTTTGCCACAGTTTGGAATAACGCACAATGCAAGGGCGGCGGATCCTAGCGGCCCGAATGTTATCTACGATATGCAAAGCGATGCCAAACTTGTCGCTGGCGCATTTACTTCCACAGATAACTTGCAAAAATCTGGTGACAACGCCTTTAATGTTACTGACACTGCCGGGGTAAAAACAATCGAAATTTCTGGAAGAACAGCAAACTATAACGGCGTTGATATTTTGACCGCGCCAATAAAGGCGATTGGCGGGGCAACCTTTGAGCTTCAAGTAAAAGGTCACCTACCAGCAGATGCAACAGGCTACGAGGACGATCAAATGCTGCTTGGCAAGTCTAATGACGGCTATGACTATTTAAAGACTACGGATAACGCTGCAGCAGGTGTTTCGTTTACATTGGATTATGCTTTTGACTATGCAACACTTAGCGGCTATGTGGATAAATCAACCAACCTAAGGATCCAAGATACTAAAGGCACTTTAGATAAGTTCGTTATCGACAGTATTATGATCACATCCACAGGAACTACCCCAACAATTCCAACACCTCCAACCGACACACCCCCGGCTTCTGATAAGGCTGTTACAGCCTACGACCTGCAACAGGATACCGGGCTTGCTGATCTCGTTTCTGCTGGTGGAAATACCTATTTGCAAAAAGCCGGCCCTCTAACCATCAACGCGATCTCTAACGGTAACGGCACAGTATCACTTGACCTTTCGAACAGAACAGATAGCTGGCATGGCGTTGACATTAAAGCTTCCGCAATCGGCTTAACAGCTGGCGCTGATTACACTGTTGAACTGACAGGGCATATTCCTGCTGGCTTTACGATTCCTAACGGCGCACAAATTATTTTAGGTGGTTCAGCATCTTCCTATGCCACTTTAAAATCAGTCGATGCAGCTGACACATTCACATTAAGTTATAGCGGAACAGCAGCTGCAGATACAGGCGAAACCTCGGGGCTTAGAATACAAGCCGACCCTGGTTTGTCCCGATTTGTGATTGATACACTTGTAATTAAAGTTAAAGGTGGAACAGCCATGCCTCCTAAATCATTGTCGAATGTTCCTGGTGTCCATGTTTCGCTGACATCCAATGGCGACAGCTGGTCAGGCGCTAACATTATTTTGGGTACCGACAGTTCAGTATGGCCTTTCTCTACTGGCGACGCAGTGGCTTTCACACCTGTTAAAGACGCAAAATATCACCTTACATTCAACGCCACTTCCACAGGGGCAACTGGATATCGAGTACGTTGGGTTACAGGCAATGATAATGGCGGTTATACTCAAGGAGATAATGGAGTTGTCACAGCAGATCCTAACCGCACCTATGCAGTTGGCGTAAAAGCTGACGGAATTCCGGCTTCGTACACGGGTGTCGAAAAAGCTGAAGCGACTGACTTTGCGATCGACTTCACCATGAGCGGCAGCGAACCTGATCAAGGACTTATTGGTAACATTGGTATTCGTGGCACATCAGGCAGTAATGACTTTATTCTGAACAGCATTAAGATCACGGATGATAGTGGAAACACTCTGGTAGATTGGGCTGCCGAGGCTTCTACATTCGTGCCAGACGATTATGTATGGCCGGAACCGAAGTGGGATCTGTCGCTGCCCTCGCTGAAAGACGCTTACAGCAAATACTTCAAAATCGGCAACATCATGGAGCCAGAGCAAACTACGGATACAACACTTACTGCCATGTACGACAAGCAGTACAACGTAGTAACCGCTGAAAATGCGATGAAGCCTGAAAATATTTTGAAGAACATCTCTTCGGCAAGCGACTTGTCGAATCTCAGCAAGTATAACTTTGCAGGTTCTGATCAAATTGTTAAGTGGGCTGAAGAGAATAACCAGTCCATTCACGGGCATACGCTTGTATGGCATTCACAGACTCCAGCTTTCATTAACTCTGGCGCTTCTGGCACACGTGCAGCCGCCAAAGCTAATATGGAAACTTATATTACCAATGTAATCACGCATTTCAACAGCCCTAACCTTATTTCCTGGGACATTGTAAACGAAGCTTTCGACGACAACACGGCAAAATTCAATGGTACGGATTGGAAAACGGGTCTACGCAGTTCACCTTGGCTTACTGCTTATACCAATGGCGCGGACGAGAGCAAAGGCGAGAGCGGCGCGGATTATATTTACGATGCGTTCGTATTCGCACACTTAGCTCAGGCCCAAATTGGCAGCACAGCTACGTTGTATTACAACGACTACAACGAGACTTACAAATACGAGGAAATTGCTCAAATGGTTGAAGACCTTAACGCGCAGTGGGAGCAAGATTCCCGTTATGATGATCGCAAGTTGATCGAAGGCGTTGGCATGCAATCTCACTTCTGGATTAATAGCAAGCCGGACGTGAATGCACAAGAAGTAGAAAGAGCTATCAAAAGATTCGTTGATGCTGGAGCTAGTGTCAGTGTTTCTGAGCTTGATATTCCTTACTCAGCCAACAACAACTATCACCTTGACGAAGCGAAGTTAGCTAAACAAGCGAATGAATACGGCACCCTGTTTACCATTTACAAGAAATATGCTGCCAATATCGACCGCGTTACATTCTGGGGCAAAGCCGATATTCAAAGCTGGCGTGGATCGGGTATGCCTTTGCTGTTCGACAACAGCTATAGACCTAAGGCGGCATTCTATACAGTTATAGGTTTAGGTGCAGCGGATGGTTCTACAGATAAGAAGCCAACTCCAGAGAAGCCGCTGTTGGATAGCCAACTTGTAGATGTAAAGCAAGTGAAGGCCGCAGTGCAACAAGCACTGCAATCGAACGAGCCAGTCAACTTCTCTGACCTACCTGCTGCAAGCTCGTCTACTAAGGCAGTACAGCTTGCTGCACAGCTGGGTCTTATCGAAGGCAAATCTGATGGTATGTTCCACGGCTCTGTGAAAGTAACACGCGCCGAATTTGCTACGATGATCGTCCGCGCGCTGGGTCTTGACACGACAAGAGCGGATGGTTCCTTCTCTGATACGGCCGGTCACTGGGCGAGTACTGACATTAGTGCATTGCATCGTGCAGGTATCGTGAACGGTACGGGTGATGGCAACTTCAAGCCGGATCAAGAGATTACTCGCGCCGAAATGGCTGCAATCTTGGCTCGTATTCTGAATATGAGTGCAGCTAATGGAACGAACTTCTCTGATATCGACGATAACTGGGCCGCTGACTATATCAATCAGCTTAGCCAGGCAGGTATTGTGAGCGGTGTCGGCGACGACAAGTTTGCACCGAACGCTACCGCTACCCGCGAGCAGTCGGTAGCAATCATTGTTCGGATGCTAAACATTGTGCTTGACCTGGGACTTGACCTGTAAGCTGGTGATTTAACAACCTACACACTTAAGAACGACTACCATACCTTTTTAACAACTGGGTCTGGTACCACACCCTACATCATCAGAATTATTTCTTATTCATCGTCAGAATCAGCACAATCCCAACAACCACTCGTATTTACTAACCGCAACGTATACGAAAATCAGAACCACCCGTCCAACGGGTGGTTTGCACTAGGGGTATAACCCCCTGTTGCCAAACTGCGCCTAAAGACGCTAGCCTGACCACAAAGCGTTCAGGCTCAGTGTTATTTGTCTCTTTCACTTACCAGTTAAACTGGTTTCACTTTTTCTTGCTCTTGTTGCTGCTGAATGGATCTTCATACTCTTTTACACTCAGCTTATCTACTGCCTGGTCATGTGCCTCTTGCTCTCGAATGTATTTGGCGACGGTGGCTTCATTTAACCCTACTGTACTTACGTAGTAGCCTTCCGCCCAGAATTTCCGATTCCCATACTTATACTTCAAATTGGCATGCTTTTCGAAGATCATGAGTGCGCTTTTCCCTTTTAGATAGCCCATAAAGGAAGATACAGATATTTTCGGTGGGATCGCTACCAGCATGTGGACATGATCCGGCATCATATGGCCTTCTAAGATCTCGACTCCTTTGTATTTACATAGACGCTTCATAATTTCAATTAGATCTCGTCTCACTTGATTGTAGATCTCTTTACGTCTATACTTCGGGGTGAACACAATGTGATACTTACACATCCACTTTGTGTGCGCTAAACTAAAATTTTTATTTGCCATATAAGACCATCCTTTCGAATTGAGCCTGAACATCTCAATTTTATCCGGATGGTCTTATTGGTGTAACCCTAGATCCCTCCACCCGCATAGCGGGTGGTTTTATATTTCGCACGTTTCACGCGCTCAACAGGCTAAAGCCTATAACAAAAAAAGCGACCTCACGAGGTCGCTTTTTTGGTACTGCATATGGAGGCGAGGGGAGTCGAACTGTTGTCCCTCGAATTTTAAAAGATTTCTTATTATACCAATAAGTCCTCGTTTGCCTTATATAATAAGCTTTTCCCAATAGATACTTCTTAAGATGTGTTAATACATTTCATAACGTATTAGCTAGTTTTATTCGTTTCGTCTACATCATGTCTACAAAAATCGGACAGGAGATTTGCATACTACGATTATTAACTTTTAATTGCTATATAGATTTCAAACCTAAAGATCTATATAACTGAAGTTGCTTGGATAAGAATAAATATTCATCAGAGGTTAGTCCACCAATAGAATGTATCTCTGTACTTTGAAATTTATCTCGATATCTTACTTTATCCTCCTCTTGTAGAAACCTAGAGGGATCAATTTGTAATAATCCGTTCTCTAATTGAGCATCTTCTTTAAGGTTCTGTTCTGAAATAAATGTTGCACAGAGTTTAATCGTCTCTACTTTGTCCTTAAAACTTAATTGAGACACAAACCGGTCTATATAGTTTTCTAAGTCAGAATTTAGAACACTTTCTTCAACATCGACTAACGGACTAATGAGCTCAACCACTATTTCTTTATTATTTAAAAACCATAATTTAAACGACTCAATAAGCTTATCAACAATTTCCTTTAGTACAGGAGATTTTTCAGCATACGATGCCCAAATTAATTCATCTTCATCTCCACCCAATACTTCTGATAAAGCTTTATTAATCTCATCTCCAGCAGGGGGAAGTTTACCGTTTTGCAACTTACTTATATAAGCCTTATTGGTCGATAATCCTTTTTCCCGAAGAAGTGTCTCAATTTGACTTAAAGACAATCCTGAATCATCAATGTATTTCTTTAGAATTTCACTGTATGACCGCATTTATAACACCTCATTATTTTTAATATTACAGTTGTTGTCTTTATAATTCAACCGGTGTTATCTATTGACAACAGAAGATATCTCTTGATAATATTGCATTATAAAAACAATGTTGTTTTTTAAAAACAATATACAATGGAGGTGATTGAATTGATACTTAAACGTGATTTAGTCAAGATATTTGTTGTTTTGGCTGCTTTATATGTAATATTTAAATATCCTGAAGCTGTGGGTAAATATCTTGCATTTGCACTAATGGGTCTATCTGAGTCAATTGCAAACCAGCTAATGTCTCATTTTTTGAACACTCTTAACTAAAGTAGTTCTATAAAAGATTTCAACATAGAGGAACATAGAGTAATTTATACACATAGGGACCTTAAACCCAAGTAAAGTTGGGGTTTAAGGTCCCTCTCCAGTAGAAGTCTTTCAGTAAGGTTAAGATAAAAACTAAGTGGCATTAAAACATTATTCTACTTTTGAACAGTCAAATCACTAGCATCAATCCAGCTAGATGACTTATATTTGATGCCAGCAAGCATAGCCCAGTAATCAGCATCACCATCTTTTAGCCAAAGGTTATCCTTACTATCCCAATACACTAATATTCGCCCACCATCAATTTTCTGCACTTCCCCATAGAAAAAGCTATATTGTACACGATCACCTATATTGATTTTGACTCCTTCTTTAGAAATTGGTTTATTACTGGTGGCATCTTGGTTGTTGTTATTCTCTTGAGGAGTACTGTTATTTGAATCATCGGAGGTGATTGGTAAGAAGTAATCACTATAGTCAGTGGGGACGTTGTCAAAATGCCCTTGATATAAGGCTATAATTTGATTCTTTTGGTCCCAAACTAGCTGTAGCCCCAAATTATCACTTACAAATCTTAAAGGAACCATCGTTCTTCCAGAAATCGTGGTCGGGGCAACATCAAGCTTTATTGTTGAGCCATTTACATAAGCTGTGCGGCTATCCAGAATCAGAATCACTTTTTTAGAGTTGAGGTTGATTGTGATTTTCTTTTGGGCCGGCTCCCAAGTTGTAGTTCCACCGAATTCCTTAATTAGATTACTGATTGGTAAAAGGACCCTATTATCTACTACAGTAGGTGATGCATATGTTATCGGATCGATATAGGTTGTATATTGAGCATCGTCGACAAACATCCCCGCGTGATTTACCTTTAAAATAATTCGTTTGGTCAGGGGATCAGCAGCATACGTGGTTAGAGTTTGACCAAGTAATCCAAAAATAAAAATTGCTGTACTTACAATACTTATGCATTTTTTGAACATAATTTTCTCTCCTTCTTATTTTTTAACGGGTTACTTCTTGTCTGAATCCGATTTTTTAGTAAAGGATTCATTTAGCTCTTTGGCTGTTTTTAATACATCAAAACCGTTTTCCAAAGTGCGACTTACAGCATCTTTAGCAGCTTTTTTCATTTCTCCCCATTTTTCATTCATATCGATTCTCCTTTTTAAACCACTTATTAGTTAGGCTAACACTCCCAAGGCAACCTATTCCGACACCCACTAGGTATCCTATTCCCGTGCCAATTCCAGGGCAAGCTGCTGTTCCTAATGCTGCTCCAACAGCTGCACCAGATAGGGCTCCCCCTCCTGCTATTGCAGTACGACCAATGGACTCCATAACTTTATCTTCCATTTTCAATCACCCCCTTCTCAAAAACTTTTCCTTAAATATCCACCATATTAAGAAGTATATCTAAAACAAAACTATCAGTAAACATAAAAACAACTAATAGTTAATTAATATTCTCCTTTTCATTATCTACTGTTAATTAAAAGGGGGTACAAAAAATTGGATTACACTAAACTCGGAAAGAGATTACGGGAAGAACGACTAAAATTGAATCTTACTCAGGAAAAGTTAGCTGAAAAAGTTGAAGTTTCTGAGGCATATATAGGGCAGATTGAACGGGGAGAAAGAAGCCTATCTTTGGATACGTTAATTAAACTGGTTAATCAATTTGGTGTTACAGTAGATTTTTTATTGCAAGATTCAGTTAGCTCAAACAATGAGCAATTTTTTGAAGCATTAAAACAGATAGTCAATAATCGTAGTATTCAAGAAAAGCAAATGGCACTTGACATGTTGAAAGTCCTGTTTTCTCACCTCGACCACTTGAACGAACAGTAATGTAGTTCTCATGAAAAAGAACATAGTCGCTACATGTGACCATGTTCTTTTAAGCTATAGTAACTGTTGTCTCCTATAATTATATGATCTAGCAGATCAATACCGACTATTTCCCCTACTTCATACAGCCGTTTAGTAATCTGAATATCTTCTTGACTCGGAGTTGGATCACCACTTGGATGATTGTGTATGCATATAAAGGAAGCACTACAATGTTTGATTGCTGCACGGAAAACCTCCCTCGGATGTACAATAGCAGCATTGAGTGATCCGACTGAGATAGTTTCTTTAAAGATCAAACGATTCTTTGTATTTAAGAAAAGGCAGATAAAGTGCTCCTTGGTTAAATGTCTTAATTCTGGGGCTAACAAATACTGAACATCCTTAGGGCTCTGTATAGTGTAGTGATCCTCATAGCTTGGGATAGAAAGGACTTTTGTCAGTCGAAATAACGCCATTATTTGTTGCGCTCTCCTCGTTCCAATTCCTTTAAGCCGTATTAGCTGCTGTTCACTCGCATCCAACAATTCACTTGTTGTAGGGAAATTCTGAAACAGCTCTTGAATTAGATAACTATCCTGTTTCTCGCAAAGAGATACTGATAGAAGCTGTTTTATTTCGTTTTTTCTGTAATCAGTCATTTTTGATACCTCCAATTGTTTGCCTTTTTAGAAGCTCTTCATATTCATTTACTCTTCTATAAAAAGTCCTCCGCTTCATTCCTAATTTCTCTATAGCCTTTACTCCGGTTATTTCTCCTAAATTCCATTCGTTGTAGATCTTAATAAACATTTCATCAATTTCTCTCTTCGGGCGCCCAAACCTCACACCTTCGGCCTTTGCAACTTCAATTCCCTCTGCCTGTCGTTGCCTATTTTTCTTTCTCTCTTGTTCGGCCACATATGCCAGCAGGCTTAAAAATTGGTCCTCCATAACCTTTCCAAAATCACCCATCCTTTTAAATTTCCTAGAATCAAATAGTGTTTCATTATCTAGGCAAATAATATCTGCTTTTACTTCACGGGTAATATACTTCCATTCAGCTATAATTCCTTCATAGTCACGCCCTAAACGATCTAATGCATCGATGTAAATTAGGTCACCTTCGCGAATCATTAGACGCATTGCTTGATAGCGTGGGCGATTAAAATCCTTTCCACTCAACTTATCCAGGAATACATATCTTTCATCAATTCCAAGCTCCCTGAATTTCAATAGTTGCCTTTCTGGATTTTGGTCTTTAGCCGATACTCGACCATACCCCATTTCCATCTATTCTATTCCCCTCCTTTTTCATGCCATATTGTCTACGAACTGAATGGCACATGCCAAAAGACTTTTAATAACGTTTTGACATATGCATTTAATCTTTCTGAGACAGTGCCAAAAAGCATGCGTTTTGCTACAAAGTAAAAGAAGCAACCTATGAAAGATTGCTTCTTTGATAAATTAGTACATTTGAGTAAAGAATTCTTATTTCACTTATTCCTTTCTCAAAGCATTACTCATAGCACTGACAGTACTCTTGTGCGTTTTATCAAAACGATGGGTATATATTCTACTTGTTGTAGAAATATCACTATGTCCTAATGCCTGAGATATTGCTAAGAGATCTACTCCCTCTTCGTACAAGACGCTGGCAAATGAGTGCCTTAAATCGTGTAATCTGGCTTTAGGAAAATTGTTCCTTTGGATAAATTCATTGAATCTTTCTGTAATAGAATTCACTCTGTACGGTTTACCATCATCACGTGTAAACACATACTCACTGTCTATATAATCTTTTCCGAGGGTTTGCTTAAAGCTTCTCTGTTGCTCTAAAGTTTTCTGTAGAACTTCAATTACTTCATTATTTAAGAATAACGTTCTTTTGCTCTTTTCAGTTTTCGGAGCCTTTACGACTACATCCTTACCGGCACTCGTTCTGACCTCTTGAATCTGTAGAGTACAATTATTAAAATCGATTGATTTCCATTTCAAACCACATATCTCCTCCCGCCGTAGTCCTAAATAAATTGAAAGTGTTACAGGTAACTCGAGCTTTGTTTCCTTCACCTTTTCTAAGAGTAAAACAAGCTGTTCTTTGGTGTATGAGTGGCCTTCAAATTTTCTTCTTCTAGGCAATGAAACTGCATCAGCCACATTCCTGTAAAGAAACTGTTGCTTCAAGCCATAATCTAATGCTTTTCGTATATTGGCATGATGTTTATGCACTGTATTGGGCGAAAGTCCTTTCTCATCCATCAAATACTTATAGTACTGCTGTATATGACTTGGTTGTAGCTTCTGTAGCGGAATATGCCCAAGATAAGGTGCAATATGCTTGAATATTATATTTCGATATCCATATTCAGTAGTTTTTTCACAATTGTATTTTACGTAGTTATCTAACCAGTGTTCAAAAAACTCTAATACTGTAATCTCACTTGTTTGAACCAACAGGTTACGTTGTTGATTATACTCAAATTCGGCTAGCAGCTTCTTTGCTTCAGATTCTGTTGAAGCGTACACATACTCTCTCTGCCGTTTTCCATTCTGATCCTTACCTAATTCTTTGGTAACTCTAAATTTTTTTCCTATTTTTTGAATACTTCCAGCCATATGCTCTCCTTTCACTATAGACACATTTCTTTAGATGTACTCGCTTTCCTGTGTTTCATTAATTAACTCCGTTCTGATTCTGCTCCAACCAAGCTTTAAAAGAAGTAATAGGAATTAGTAGCTTTCTGCCGACCCTTATTTTTGGGAAATCACTTCTGTTCACCAGCTTGTAAAGGGAGTTTCTCCCTAGGGGAAGAATTGCTGCTAAATCATTAATTGTGTAACACACCTGCTGGTTGTCTTTGGTCATTTCAATGAACCTCCAATTAATAATATATAATCCAAACTCGCTAATTAACTTTTTACTTTCATAAACTTGTAGCTCATTCTGTAGCTTCACAGTAGCATTCGTTTTCTACGGATATATCTATGGCAATCCTAGTAAGTTAGGTAATTCTTAGTGATTAAAAATAACCGTAGCTAATGTAGACATTAAGAGAAATTTCTTACTGCTTTTAAAACTCTAGAAACTCTTTTGCAAAAGAATTCCTCTAAATCCCAATAAAGGTACCGAACCATTTATTCTAAATTTTCCTGGCTTTACTCCCAAACTGCTAATTTCCCTCCACAACTCCTCTTTGGACAATATTGGGATTTGGTTAGCTTTGCAGAACTCTTCATATGCAGGTAGTAAGTCTCTTCTATGAGCCTTAATATCGCTGTTGCTTAAATCAATTAAACAACAATCCTTAACGAACTGAGTCACACTATTCATTTCCTCCACATATTGCTGTTTAAATTGAGTTGACTCATCACTTTCTGTAAATATGAAGTTATTTTCTATTAGTCTGTAGAGACCTTCTATAGCCCAAGATACAATGTAATCCCGTTCAAATAAAATCTTATCTAGGAGTGATTTATCTCTCATGCTCTCTGGCACTGAGTGATTAAATAGAATAAATAAAATCCGATCAGTAAACGCATGTGTAGCATCACGCTTATTTAATTTAGGCATATGATTACCAGCTGCTATCAGCTTGGTTTTTCCATAAAATTCAATTGAAACCTGGCCTTTACGGTCAGCTGTAATTAAATCCCCACCCGTAATAGCCTTAATAAATTCTGTGCCTTTCAAAGGACCGTCCTCATTCATTTCCGGTGAGATATTTAATTTGGAATGTGCAAGTCGTGCCTGCATGAATCTATTTTCAGATAATTGTTTTAATGTCATTGCGGTGGTGTGTTCTTTACCTATTAAGTTCTGAAGGATGCTCAACCAAACACTTTTCCCACTGTGTGGCTTACCCATTAAGACAAAAAACTTCTTTGCATTTGTGTAGTTGCTTAAAATGTAGCCCGTCATTTCTTGAAGTGTTGCTTCCTTTTTTGCATCCTCCTCCGTAGAAAAATCTAAAAAACTTAAAAAGTTCTCATTTCTTAAACTAGCCCCGGTGTACGTATTAGAATCGTAGTATTCGGAATCTATAAAGCTGGTGAATAAGTATTGAGGATGATGAGGAATTAATACTCTTTGTACAAGATCAAGAACACCATTCCGGAAATTAATCATATTTTTTTGACTATCGAATGCATTTATATCAAGTTGTATGTCTGGGCAGCTCTTTAGAAGAAAGATTATTTCCTCTAATTTATAGCGACTTATTTGCCTATCTTGTTCTTCATCCATGCTACTTCGTATAAGGACTATCAATTCATTATCGGACAACCTTTTGTGGTAACCAAATTCTTCCGTGTAAATATATATATCATTATTTGAACTTTTTATAATGTATCTATCCAATATTTGAAGATATATGATATATTCAATTTTTACATATTTTGCAACAAAACTTGAAGACGCATTAACCATTTCAAGTCTGTTTTTACTACTAACCACCTCACTAATACAGCTTGATTCTACGATACCAGATTCTATCTCGGATTCCTGATCTATAAACCTTTGTTGAACTTCTAAAGAGTACTCATTATCTTCTGAAAATAGTGTTTCCTCAGTATCGAAATCGAGTCTGTCCTCGTAAGACGTTGTATTATTATCAAGCCCTTCAAATCGATATTTTCCATAGTTATTATTCATCCCTATCTTCCTCCTCACTAAACCAAGCATCGAGCTTTAGTTCAGGAAAGATATTTTTTATAAGAGCGAACGCTATTACTCGGATGCTTTCTTTTGTTGCTTGCTTAGTAGCAAATACTTCAGCTGTCTTTTTGTACTTAAGACTCCCATCAAATATACAAAACTGTGTAAAATCAAGCGTCTCTATGAATAGTACGATAACATCATCGCTAGCCGGCACTGAATTGTTGAAAATTTCACTCTCACCATTTAAGTAATAGTGATACTTTAGTTCTTGATTGTCATTAGCATCTATGATTATTCTGATAAATCCATTTTCCTTTAAGTTGAGACTCTTTACCTCATTATCCAAATAAGCTGAATAAGATTTTTTACCCCCTAGTTTTGATCCAATAAAGGCTGCATATGGCTGCACGCTTTTTCCACTTACGTTTGCTTGTAGCTTAGTATCACTCATTGCAATAATGGAAATATGAGAGCCCTCTCCATTCGATAGTATCTTAACCAGCTTTTCCCCTTGCTTACTTAGTCCACTTAATAAATTAACACTGTTGTTCTCCATTCTGAACATCTCCTTTAAGGTGTTGTTTTTGGGTATAACAGAAATATAACTTTTCTAGAGATTAATATTCAGAACAGCCCTTCAAAAAAATTAGTACTAGAAAAATCAGGTTTAAATACAGTAAAATAAGAGGTTGTCCATTTGGACAACCTCTTATTTTACTATTATTTTAATTTATCTAATAACTCATCTACTCTACTTCTCCAAAGATCACGTGTACTTTGAGGCTCTAAAAGAAACCTAGCTAGCTCATCGTAATGATCAATCTTATCTAGGTCTTCAACAACCTCACTATCTTTTATTTGAGAAACCATCTTCTCAATATTAGATATATCCCCCATTATTGCAATGGCTGTCTTATCAATATCTGGAACTGAAAGATTGAATTCAGCTAATGCAGGAGAATATTTACTTTGTTTATTTTCATCTGAGAAGCCCATCTCACTTAAATGGTAGTGATATAACTCCATTAAAGGGAATGCTATTACAGACAATTCTAAGATCATTTTCCTTATCTCTTTATACATGTTTTCAGAAGAGTTAAAAATGGAAGAACTACCGTACCATCCGTAGGTGTATTCAGGCACAATCTTCGTATACACTCCACTTAGAATTGTCTGGTTAATATAATCAACGAACTTACCCCTGCTATGGATATTCGGTAAAAGCGTCGCAAGACTAAGTAAACTTCTGCCTTCATTGCTATAAAAATCAATGTAGAAAGATAACCGATCTTGTATCTGTGGATCGCCATTTTCTTCACTTTTAGAAATGGATACCTCTCCCGATTCTTTTTTAGTACTAGCGGCACTATCTAAAACAGTTCTTATTTGCTTTATTAAATTGACTTTGAAGGTTCTCTCGAATAAATATTTACTAATGATTTGTTGATCTATAGGAAACTCCTTCATTATTTCTATAAAACACGTAACTAACCCTATAAAACTTTTATCAATATCTAATTGTTTATACCGCCTATAATTGTTATAAAATGCACTTAAAAATATAAAAAAGAAACTGGTGCTATTTGGAGCATAAATTTGATTCCTGGAAGAAGAATTCTGCTTCCTTATTACCTCGACCTCAAAATCCTCTTCACATATTTTTATTAGGGGCTTCATCCAATCCCTTTCAGGTGCCTGCGGAAACTCCCCAATTCTATAACTCAAGCTATTCCTTAGAGCCTCCATTTTTGTAGTAATACCCTTTAATCTCTCTTCTGAACTATTTAAAATCCTTAGCATATGAGTATTTAACTCTAAATGAATCTCAATATCGCGAAATAGTTCATCTTCTGGTACTGATCTCTCTTTGCTGTTCAAATTCAATTTATGAATATATTTAAATATCCCTTTAATCTTGCTTGGTATGGAAAATTCACACTTCTCATAAACATATTTAGATACTCCCTGACTTAACTCTTCTACTGAAGGATTCAGGGTCAACCCAAATTCTAAGAGAATTCTTTCCCGTTCACTCTTCTCTTTTACTTCTAAATATTTCATTAACATTACTCCTAGATTAATGACTTTCCCTTTCGAGACTACCACTTACCATGAGGGGATAGGTAATTTCAATCACTCATTTCCTTGTTTTTGGCATACAAAAAAGCCTTCAGTACTTTGATAACCTACAGAGGGTAGCAACAAACATTCTATTAGAGCAAACTTAATTGGGCATAGCGGGTCACAATAAAAGTGGGCACTGCTAGGAGTGCCCTTTACAATTAAGGTTTAAAAATACTCAGCTTTAATTCTCTTGCGGGTGACTTCACCAACTTCATCAAAAATTTCTAACAGCTCATTATAAGTGCCCTCATCTTGTCCGATACGATTCCATAAGTCGGAACCAACCAAGACAAATTTGTCATCATCCATATCAAAATATTTATATGGAATTTTATGAGATTGCGACCCGTATGAATTACCTTCCCCAGCAGGGTTATACGGCAATCCAAAGTAAGCATCACACATAGGCTTTGCTACTTTTAAATATAAGAGACTCTTCTTCGCAATTGCAGATTGATCCTTGTTGGGCTTGACAGTCTTAAAAGAATAGAACTCCTCATGCCCATCCAACCTCCTGACATAAAGATCACTGATTACAGACACCGGAACAGTAGAATCAATGGACAGTTCTTGAATCTTTTTGATTTCATTATTTACATTCGGAGCAACCTTATTTTTACCTTTATCTTTACCTTGTCGCTCAACTATCTGCTCGATTGTTTGAGTTTGGAAAGTATTTAAAGTAAGAACACTTGTATGCTGATTTTCAGCGTATGCGCCTGTTCCCTGAGCTATGATCCTTCCGATTTGTTCAAAAATACCTTGACCGAGCGTTGTAACAAAGGAACGCTCAAACTTACTCCCCTTCCAAACCTCAACAGGTACGATACGAGCACCGAAAGGGTTTGTTGTAAGGATGGCATCTTCACTGAAAGGATTGCCTATAGTCATGTCATGTATTTTCTTATTCATTGCAATAGTAATGTGGTTCTTAACCTGCAAGCGAGTCTCTGCATCCATTCTTGTCCCTCCATTTCATCAGCACCTGTAATTATAACCAAAGATGCATTCTATGAACAGGACCTTAATAGGAAAAAAGAACCAAATGAAAAACCCATCCTACACAGGACGGGTTTCCACAACTTAAGCTTTGGCAATCTCAAGTTCTTTGGTAACTGCAACTTCATTTAAAGTTTTATGAACACTCGTCCCCCGTAGACGTTTGGTTTCAACTGTTGCTGACCCTTCAGCAACAGATAATAGTACCTGTCCTATTGCTTTTCCAAGCCCAACAGGCACCGCATTGCCTATTTGGCGATAAATATCATCTGCAGTTCCTTCAATAGTCCAGCCATCAGGAAATTGCTGAATACGAGCGTACTCCCGAACACTCAGGGGTCTATCTTTTGTGGGATGACAAAGCAATGTTGCTTTTTGAACAGGGCTTGTAAGTAGTGTTGGTGAAGGTTGATTGTAGTCCAGCCTCCTGAAAAATCCTGTTTTCCCACCACCGCTCTTATATGCCCCACCCATTGCTTTCAATTGCAGTTCTACCGGCAATGAACGCCAATTCCCTCCCATTGGGACATGCTTTAAAATATCTACCCGATCTTTAGAGAACGATCCGCATATTCCAGGCTCATCTTCAATATCTCTAATTGCCTGCCCTAATGTCATCCATCTGTAGTCAGGGTCTTGATGTCTCTGAAAATGTGTTGGAGCAGGTAAAAAAATATCTTCGTGATCTCTCGAACCAATAATAATTAAACGTTCACGGAATTGCGGAACACCAAAATGAGCAGCATCTAAGACACCAAATACAATTTTATATCCCAACCCCTCCAACGTCTGCCTTACTATCTTAAATGCTGAACCCGGTTTTTCATCTTCAGTATAATCGCTTTTTTTCTTTCCCTTAGGTGGTTTTGTTATTGATGCGGATGTAAGTCCTTTTACATTCTCCATTACAAAAAACCTAGGACGGACTGTTCTAATAACGTGAGCGAATTCCATAAACAAAGAACCGCGTGGATCACCTAAGCTCTCCCGCTTCCCAGCAGTGGAAAACGCTTGGCAAGGGGGGCCTCCTACAACTGCAAAAACTTCTTCTGCTCTTAGATCAGCCTTTCTTAGAAGAAACGAACAACTCGGGTCTTCTTGTATCAATTCTTTTATATCACCAAAAACAAAATTTTTGTTATTTGCAATTGCAGTTTTCTCACACCACTTATCATAATCCTGTGCAACTCTTATCTCTAAGCCTGCTGATTCCAGACCTAAATCTAGTCCCATGGCTCCAGAGAACAGTGATATTGTTGGATAGCTCATTCTTTTCACTCCGCTCTGTTTAGCCTAATATTATATCATGTTTGTGACTCTATTATAACATGGGCTTACCAATAGGTCCAGCAAAATATCAGTGTTGTTGCAATGCATTAAAAACCACCTTTGAAGACAAAATGAACCCTACATAGACTAAGTAACCATGCGTTCCCATTAATTAAAAATGGTTTATATTCCAAATGAAGGAATAACGCTCTGCTATGTCGAATAAATATTCAATTTTAGTTATTACGGGAGGGAATAAATCCATTGAAGCTGTCAAAACTAACAATAAGAAACTTTAAAGGAATCAAAGAGTTAAGTATCAATGTGGAAAATATAACTGTGATAATTGGCCCAAACAATTGTAGTAAAAGTACAATATTGCAAGCATTAAAGTTATTCGGTTCAAGCGATAAGAAGATCGACTCCAAATACTATTTTAGACACAACACCTCGCTACCAATTTCATTTCATGCGACATTTACAGATATCTCATTAGAAGAGGCAGAAATGCATGGTATCCGTGCTTCTATGCATTCCGATTCTCATAATTTCATTGTTCGTGCAGTTTATAATTTTGGTGAAGATGTAAAAAGAGCCGCAAAAACCACGGGCTCCCTTGAACATGATCTAGAGGACGCTGGTTGGGACGGAAAATTAGGCGGTGGAAATAATTCTTCACATTTTGTCAGTGTTTTCCCTGAAGTGATTTATATTCCAGCTGTGAAAAATGCTAGTGATGAACTAAAAAATAGTTCGGATAATATGAAGACTTTAACAACACTCTATAAAGATATCATCCACTCACTTGATGAGTATTCAGTTGCAGAAGAGAAAACAAAAAAGCTTCAAGAGAAAATAAATCAGCATGATGATGAGAAAATAAAGTATTTTGAGTCCGAAGTCCAAACCTTCCTTAATGATGTAACATCTACAAAAATAAACTTCAAAGTTGACGTCCAACCTATGGATGAGATTGTAAGCACGAGTGTTAGCCCCTTCTTTAACTATAACGGTATAGAAACAGGTATAGATTTTCAAGGGAACGGGGTTCAACGCACCTTTATTGTTTCAATACTCAAAGGATTTAGGAAATTTAAAAGTAAATATCCGTCTGATAAAAAAGAACAATCACTGTACAAGAGGTCTCTAATAGTAGCAATTGAGGAGCCTGAATTGTACCTTCATCCTCAAATTGCAAAGGTATTCAAAGATACGTTGTATTCACTTGCTGACGATAATTTATTCCAAGTAATCGCAACTTCACATTCTCCTAATTTTATAGATTTATCAAAGCCAAATAGGACATTGGCAAAACTGTCATTAGATAAAAATAAACTGGTTAGTGTAGCACAAGTTAGCTCAGATATTTATGGTATGGAAACAGATGATATAGAACGTTTTCAAGCTTTGTTAAAGTTTAATCCATATGTTAACGAAGTGTTTTTTGCAGATCACGCAATTTTGGTTGAAGGTGACACAGAAGTTGTTGCTTTTAAAGTTATTGGTGAAAAGCTTGTGAGTGACGGATTATTGTCACAAGAAGTACTTAACAGAACAACCGTGATAAATTGCGCAGGTAAACCCACTATGTATGTAATTATGAATATACTAAACAATTTCAATATTAGTTATACAGTTGTACACGACTTTGATATAACAGAATATAATTCTAAAAAACAACGAAGAGGTGTCCCTGCATTAAAATCAGTCATCACGATCAATCACAAATTAGAGAAGTTGGCACTAGCCAGAGGTAATAAAAAATATGTTTTTCAGTATACATTTGAATCTGAGATGCCTGATGGTTATGAAAAAGGAACATCTAAATCTTTCTCAGCTTATGAATTCCTAAAGGAAAAAGAGTTGTATCAGTTGCCTCAAAGATTTATGAGCATAGTAAAAAGTGCCTTTGGCTTAGAGACGGACAACCCTCTTGACCATTCAGTCGATACTCTATTACCGAAATATCAAAAAGATGATTGGACCGAACTAGAACAGGCAATCAAAGAATGGCAAGCTCCGATGGTCGAAGAGTATATGAAGATATTTTGGGTAGATCAAATGGTTGCGGCCGGTGAAGAAACTAAAGAGTAATTTACCCCTTACATTATTTTATTTATTTTCAACGACCTCAAAAAAGTGATTATGTAACCAGGATGATTAGATATATCCAGCTCGCGGCAAAAACCTGTATACAGAAAACAGCGGAAAGGCACTACAGCCTTTCCGCTGTTCATTTTGTTGCTCCGCATCGCTCTCATCCATCTTGTAGTCTAGTTTTCCGTAGGTATCTCATGCCTTGGCCAGTTGTCTATATTAACCCGGTTCCTTCAAGCAGTATCAGATATGATTTGTCACGATTAGTCTTAAACTGTGATTCTTGTAGACGATTTGTCTACAAGAATCCACAAAATAAAGAACTAAAAATTTCTTGTCTACATTCCGTCTATAATTTCACTTCGGAAAAGGAAAAAACCCGCTTACCAGCGGGTTTTTTTAATGGAGGCGAGGGGAGTCGAACCCCTGTCCGAAGGCAACGCCACATAGGCTTCTACGGGTGTAGTGACAGTTTTGATGTCACCCTAGGAACTCCCCGTCACCGGATTCCCTTTGGGTCAGCCTGGTTATCTTCTTCAGCTAGCCGCAGGCGGAGACTAGACAGCGTATCCCACTAAAGGTTGAGCCCTCATCCCGGCACATGGGCGATGCAGAGCGAGAGCACGTCTGCAGGTTATTAAGCTGCGAGAGCGTAGTTAGATTGTTGTTTGCCGTTTAATAGGCTTTAGCGTTGATGAAGTGGACGCGTCCCCACTACCCGCTACCCATGCTCGAACAACCCCCGTCGAATCCAAAAACGCCCCCGTAAAATGAGAATCGGCTCACCAGCACCTTACAGCGCCGGGCCTATCTACAAAAAGGGTGTCTTCCGGATTAAATCGGATGCCGAAGCTCCAGGAAGCACATTACTTACTTGATCCTTCCCTCCATAAAAGAAGGTCAAGCGCCAACGTATAGCAGAAATGCTATATCAACGGTACATCAATTATTATAACACAACCGGCGAAGAACTGCTCGCCAAGTTGCTGGAACTGCCGATAAATCCTGCTAATTCGCTGCGAAGTTACCGTGCAACCTTCTGACGTTCCTTCAAAGCACGCTGAATATCGCGCTGAGCGTCTTTCTTGGCTGCTGTTTCGCGTTTGTCGAACTGCTTCTTACCTTTACCAAGACCCAGCAGCAGCTTGGCGTAACCGTTCCGCACATAAACCTTTAGCGGCACAATTGTATAGCCTTCCTGTTTCGACTGTCCGAGCAGCTTGTTGATCTGCGATTTGTGCATCAGCAGCTTGCGCGCGCGCGTCGGATCTTCCGGATTACTGCGGTTGCCCTGTTCAAAAGGACTGATATGCATGTTGTGGACGTGAATTTCACCGTTCCGAATCGTCGCAAAAGCGTCACTAATGTTCGCCCGCGCCGCCCGCAGCGATTTGATCTCCGTTCCCGTCAGCACCATGCCCGCCTCATACGTATCTTCGATGAAGTAGTCATGGGAAGCTTTCTTGTTCTGGGCCAAAACTTTGCCTTCTGTCGTTTTCTTACCCATGTGCTCACTCCCTTATTCAAAAAATACCTACCTAAGCGACTCAGAACTCAATTGTATCAACAGGCGCAGGCAAAATCAAGGCTGCGGACCCAAAGCCCGCAGCACATGATGAATACCTTATTTGGAAGCCTCATTCATCGAAAAATGAACAGTAAAGAATTGAAGCTTTTCTTATTTCTTTTTCTTCCGGACAAAAGCTGCGGTAGCGTTCTTGGCAGAACCACCTCTGCCCGAATCACCTTCGCCGCTGCGGCTTGAACCGCCAGCGCCGTTACCGGCTTTGCCGCCGCCCTGCTTTTTCTTCTTGCGTTTCTTGCTGCCGGAGCCGGAAGGATCTCCGGTGACGGCAGCACCGCCCGCGCCGCCAGCGTTAAAGATCCCGCTGGCGGACGTCTTTTTGCGGCGTTGGCCATTGTCACCACCGCCGCCCTTGCCATACCCGCGGCTATCCCCGCCGCGGGTGAAGCCGTTCGGCGAGCCGCTGGCGTAGCCGCCCTTGCCCGAGCCGAAGCCGAAACTAACGCCACCGGCGCCAGCTTCCGGCTTCGCGCCCTCACCGCGGCCTGCCGCCTCGGCCGCGGCCAGCACCCCGTCACCGGCTTCGCCCCGGTGACGGCCCTGCGAGCCGCCCGATGCCGGCGGCTCGCCTGCGCCCGGACTCCACGCGTCCGGGCTGCCAAACACGCCGCGCGCATCGCCGCGCGGCTTGCCCTTGCCGGCGGCTTTGCCTTTGCCGCCGCCGGAACCACCAGCGCCGGCCTTGCCACGGCCGCTGCCAGCACCGCCGCTGCCTTTGCCGCGCCCGGCAGCGCCAAACCCGCCGGCCGCGCCTTTCTTCCCGCGGCCGCCTTTACCGCCGCCCCGGCCAAAGCCACCGCCGCCGCCCGGCTCCAAATCCCCGCCGCGTTCACGGCGCCGCGGCTTCATGTCCACCAGCTCGAAGTCGATGGTGTGGTCGTCCATGTTCACGCGGGCCACGCGGATCTTGACCTCGTCGCCGATCCGGAAGATCCGCGACGTGCGTTCCCCGATCAGCGCCATATGCTGCTCATGGAAATGGTAATAATCATCCGTCATCGCACTGAGACGGATCAGGCCTTCCACCGTATTATCCAGCTCGATAAACATGCCGAAGCTGGTTACGCTGCTGATCATGCCGGTGAATTCCTCGCCGACCTTGTCCAGCATGAACTCGGCTTTCTTCAGCTGCTCCGTGTCGCGCTCCGCATCTACGGCAATCCGTTCCCGCTCCGAGGACTGCTGCGCAATGTCCGCCATCCGGCTCGCCAGATATTCCTGACGGTCGGCAGGTAGGGCACCACCGGCTTCGATCACCTCGCGGATGACCCGGTGGATCACCAAGTCCGGATAACGCCGGATCGGTGAGGTGAAATGCGTGTAGAACTCCGCTGCCAGTCCAAAGTGACCCGTGCTTTCAGCGTCATACTTCGCCTGCTTCATCGACCGAAGCAGCATTGTGCTGATCACCGTCTGCTCCTTCGTGCCGTCAATATCCTCCAACAGCGACTGAAGGGCGCGCGGATGAACCTTGTTGCCTTTGCCCCGCACGGCATAACCGAAGTTGGCGATGAACGCCATAAAATTCATCAGCTTCTCTTGATCCGGATCCTCATGAATCCGGTAAATAAACGGCACCTTCAGCCAGTGGAAATGCTCGGCTACCGTCTCGTTGGCAGCCAGCATAAATTCCTCAATGATCTGCTCCGCGATGGACCGCTCGCGTTTGACGATGTCGACCGCCTTGCCTGACTCATCCACGATCACCTTCGATTCCTCGAAATCGAAGTCCACCGCGCCGCGTCTCATCCGTTTGCCGCGCAGGCGCAGGGCGAGATCGCGCATATTTTTAAAGGTATCGACCAGATCGCTGTAACGCTCCGTAACCTCAGGATCTTCCTCCTGCAGAATCTTGCGCACATTCGTGTACGTCATCCGTTCTTTCGTCCGGATTACACTCGTATAAATATCGTGCCGGACCACACGCATCTGCTCGTCGAATTCCATATCGCAGGACAGTGTAAAACGGTCCACCTTCGGATTCAAGCTGCAAATGCCGTTGGATAAACGATGCGGCAGCATCGGAATAACGCGATCCACCAGATAAACACTGCAGCCCCGGTTGTAGGCTTCCTGGTCCAGACGCGAGTTCTCCTTCACATAATAGCCGACATCGGCGATGTGTACGCCAAGCAGGTAATTGCCGTTCTCCAGACGTTCCACATTCACCGCGTCATCCAGGTCTTTGGCGTCTTCGCCGTCAATAGTTACGATCACCCGGTCACGCAGGTCACGGCGCCCCTGGCGCACGATTTCTTCCTGATCAATCGTATCCGGCACGGCGGTCGCTTCCTCCATGACGTCTTCAGGGAACTCCTCCGGCAGCTGGTGTTTACGGATAATGGACAAAATGTCCACGCCCGGGTCATCTTTATGACCCAGAATCTCCACGACTTCACCCGTAGCGGCCGCCCGGCCTTCCGGATAAGAAACAATCCGAGCGACCACTTTGTCGCCATTAGCGGCACCGCCCATTTTCTCCTGAGCGATAAAAATATCCCGGTTAATCCGTTTGTCATCCGGCATCACAAAGCCAAATGTCTCGTGATGCTGGAACACGCCGACCACCTGGGTCACCGCCCGCGTCACGATGCGGACAACCTCGCCCTCCAGCCGGCCTTCCGCCGGTCCTTTGCTGTTCACGCGGACCAGCACCGTATCGCCGTTCATGGCGCTTTTCAAATCGTTCGCATGGACATAAACGTCCGGATGCTCCCGATCCTCCGGGATCAGGAATGCAAATCCTTTAGCATGCACCTGCAGGCGTCCGCGCAGCAGATCCATCCGCTCGGGAACACCGTAGCGCTGCGTGCGGGTCAGCACGATTTTTCCGCTTTGTTCCAACTCATTCAGCAGTTTCAGAAACGCTTTAAATTCGGAAGCATCCGAAATTTGAAAATGTTCCTCAAGCTCCTGGTAAGTCATCGGTTTATAAGCGGTCTCCCGCATAAAATCGAGCAGCGTATTTTCCGTTATCATGATTTCACCTCAAAAGCCCCGTCCAATGAAGAAGCCGTTATAATAGAATCCAATATTTTCTTTTCCATGTATATAACCTAGTATACACGAATTTAACCCTGCGCATCCGTAAACCCTGAAATCCTTTCCGCCAGTCACGGCGCTTTACACAATCCCTTATAAATAAACGGAAGGAGTCCCCCGATAATGAGGGTAGCGGGCACTTTTTACAGCTGTTCATCTGTTGTTCAACTGTTGTTTATCTGCTGTTAATTAGCTGCCCCCCATCATTCAGAAGGAGGTCGAGGAATGGATCGCAGCACCTTTTACCAGTCTCGTAACGGCTTGTTCGTCGTACTGGCCTGGATTGCTCTTATTCTTGTCGTCCTGAGGGATCCTTTGCTCAGACAGGATGACCCCAGACTGTTGTTTGTTATCATCGGCGGAGGCATCGCCTGCAGTCTTCCAACCTTGATGCATTACAAGAATTTAAAAATCTCCTCTATCCCCTACATTACGGCAGCACTGTTCGCTCTGATTACTTGCTATGCCCTGGCTAGAAATTCCGGCTTGTTTAACTTTCTGACGCTGTACATAAGTCTCCTTTTATGCTCGCTTTACTCGAACTCCCGGCTCATCCTTTTTAACGGCTGTTTGGTCACCGCCACCATCATGACGGTAAGTCAGCTGTTTCAGGCCAACAACGAATTTCTGGCTGATAACGAGCTGCTCCTTCTGGGCGGAAGCCTGCTCACTACAGCTATCCTGGCCATCAACGCCCGAAGGTTTGAACAAGCAGTGCTCACCCTTGTTAGCAGGAGAAGAGCCTGCGAGCAAATGCAGACCCGAACAACCGCAGCAGCAGCCGATTTACAATCGACCGCCGACCTCTTGTACAACTGGAGCACAGAGCTGGAGCTCGAACTGGAGCATGCCGTTCAGGTCTGTCAAGACATCCGGATTTCGCTGGATGCCGCCGGTTTTACACTGGAATGGGAAAAGATAGCGGAATCCGCTCGGGCTCCAGGCGAAACAGCCTCTTCAGCCAGTACCGTTAATCCCTACGACATTCGGGAACGATTCCTCAGAATTACAGTCAAAATGCTGCATTTATCCGAGCAGATGATGGCGAACCGACAATCCATCGAAGACATTCATGCCGGTCTGTCCCATCAGTACGGTCAATTATCCGGCCTGATCCAGGCCATTCAAGGCACAGGGACAGCTTTGAAATCAAAGCCAGGCTGCTTGACCCACAAATCTTTCTTCTCTCCAGCGTATTTATCCCAAAAATTCAGATTCATGAAAGCCAGAACCCGAGTCTCAGAGCATCACCACAGCAGCAATCCCGGTAAAACATTAAACACCAGGAAAGACTTAAAGAAAATCTTTAAGAAAGACCTATAAGAAAGCCCCTGAAAGAGCAGCCCGCTAATCATCAATACCCCAGCAAGCCCCGTAATTTTACATAATCTGAAGCTTACCCGGCAGCTTACCTGAAGCTTATCAGCAAAACAAAGAGCCTCCGATCTTTAGGATCGAAGGCTCTTGTTCATTTATCTGATTCGAAATGTCTCATTCGAACAGCGCTATCTTATTCAACTACTGCAACTAGAATTGCCAGGATAAAAAATCCCGCCGCCAAAACGATTGTCGTACGTTCCAGCACCAATTCCATACCGCGTGCTTTCGTTTTACCGAAAAGATGCTCCGCACCTCCGGAGATGGCACCGGCAAGACCTGCGCTTTTGCCCTTTTGCAAAAGAACGATTGTAATCAAACCGATGGAAAAGATAACTAACAAAATTTTCAACAGAATATCCATTCATTCCACCCCCCAGGCTGGCACATCTATAATCATCAAAAAACAGTTATCCAAACTACACATTGCTTATATTTTATCACAGCCGCTTTGCTGAATACAAGTTATAATTCCTAGCAAGATGAATAGAAAAGGGATTTCCGCTCGAGAAAAGGTTAATTATAAGAATATCTTCGTTATCGGTTTAGTTGTACACACCCAGCTCTGCGGCCCCCCATCCGTCCATTAGTCAGAGTACGACTTCTATTGTTATGAAACAATAAAACTTTGACCTCCTACCCTTCAATTGATAAAGTAGGAATTGAGGTGATGACATGTTAACGAGACTAGGTGTTCTCGACCAATCGCATATAAATGAAGGCGGAACAGCTGTTCAGGCCTTATCCGATACTACCCGGCTTGCTCAGGAGGCGGATCGACTCGGCTACCACCGGTATTGGGTATCCGAGCATCACAGCTCGCGCAGTCTGGCTCACTCCAGCCCCGAGGTGCTGATTGCCCATCTGGCATCGCACACTTCGCGGATCCGGGTGGGCTCCGGCGGCATCATGCTGCCGCACTACAGCGCCTATAAGGTGGCGGAGAATTTCCGCCTGCTGGAGGCGCTGTACCCCGGCCGGATCGATCTCGGGATCGGCCGCGCGCCGGGCGGCCGGCCCTTGTCCACACGGGCGCTGCAGGAAGGCCGGTACCATCACGGCGACACTTATCCGCAGCAGGTCGTCGACCTGATTGCGTATCTGAATGACGCCGTACCGGCCGACCACCGCTTCCCGGGCATATTGGCAGCCCCGTCCGTGCCTACGGCGCCGGAGCTGTGGCTGCTCGGGTCCAGCGGCGGCACCGCTGGACTGGCTGCCGAAGTCGGCGCTTCGTATGCCTTCGCGCAGTTCTTCGGCACGGCTGGCGGCGCGGAGTCGATCCACATGTACCGGGAACGGTTCGTTCCGTCCCTGATGGAAGAAGGACCTCGCGCCCTTGCCGCCGTCATGGTGATCTGCGCCGAGACCGAAGAAGAGGCGCTTGATCTGTCCTCCAGTGTCAGCTTGTATTTCTACGCGCTGGAGACCGGCATGGAGCTTGCCTATCTGCCGTCTGTCGAAACGGCCAAGAACTATCCTTACACGCCGTACGACCTGTCCCGGATTGAAGCCGCCCGCCAAAGACGCGTCATCGGTACGCCGGATCAGGTGAAAGCGAAGCTGGAGAAGCTGGCCGAGGAGTATCAGACGGAAGAGCTGCTGCTTGTGTCTCCAATCTACGATCTGGAAGCCCGTCTGCGTTCCTATCAGCTTGTGGCGGAAGCTTTTGGCCTGCAGAAGGCTTAAAGAGTAAGAGCTGAGGGTTCAAAGCTCAGCAAAGCTTTTGACGCAGCTCATCAACCCCATATGACCCTGAAATACAAACGGCGCCCATTAGCGGGCGCCGTTTGTATGATCGTCACAGGTCAAGGGGTTCCTTTTTTTAAAACTTATAACAAATACGTTCCCCGGCCAGATAAGGCCTGCATAAGTCCTTGCACAGCTTAGGCATGCGCTCACGCATCCAATCGTGATAGGCCTCATTCTCCAGCTCAAAAGCATAGAAACCGATAACGGCAATTAGCATAAAACCTTCTACTAGTTGCAAATCGTAGGGCTCCATTCCCAAATACCCGTAATAACTGTCCAGAAAGACATCCCTGTGACCGTAAGGAACCATAAAGGTCCCCATTGCTATATCTGTTAAATAGTAGCCACGACCAAAAAATCCAAAATCAATGAAGCTGGTCTCCCCTTCGTCATTAATTAGCGTATTCCCCATCCCCAGATCGCCGTGGATGAGCCCCCACGTGTCCTCGGTGATCCCAAGCTGCCGTATCCTTGAATTGACTAGCTGGATCGTTTCCTCAATGATGAGGACGTCCTTATTTGTAAATAGACCCATCGGAGCTCCCCGCTTGATGGTTTGCACTAGACGTTCGTTATACGAAAGGTCTTGGCTGGGGCGGTACTTCAGGCCGGGGTGATTGTAACCTTTAAAGAAAGCGTGCAGCTTCGCCACCTGTGTCCCAAGCTTCTGCGCCATCTCCGGAGCAGCCGTATCCTCTCTTTGTAGATCCCGGCCTTCAAGCCAGGTGAGTATAGAGCAGTTCAGCTTCTCCCCTCCCTGTTTCAGGACGTAGATCAACTCTCCATCCGTCTGACGTAAAGGGGCTTGCACAAGCAGGCTGCTTCCTTTGGCAAGCTGCTCAAGCATGTCCAGTTCAACAAGTAGCCCTTCATAGGTATGCTGCAGGCCGGCCATACTGTCCTTCACGGGCTGGTGAATGCGCAGCAGGTAGCTTCCGTCTGCCCCATCTATTCTGTAGGTCCGATTCTCGCTGTGCCTGATATAAGTAATCACAGGCTGCTGAATCCCATAACTTTTAACAATCTCATGCAGAACGTTCGTTGTCACGATTTCGCCTTCCCCTCCTTCGACCCGTTAAGTCCTTGAAATCCCCAGACGGGCTGTACCTGCCGCCTCAGAAATCCGGATTTCATTCACATTCTAAGGCCAGGCCAGGCTATATGCCGCCACTTATAAAAAAGGCCGCAGGAACCCTGCAGCCTTTTACCTATTTATTCAAACCGCCTGTCTTACAGTGCCGCTTCAGCAGGAGCTACCTCAATATCAGGCTCCGTAGTCAGCCCCACATTCCCTGCCAGCGCCCGGGAGATCATGCAGGCTCCCTCGGCTTTCCCGGCGATCAAACGGGCACGTTCTACATCGCGTTCGCTTGTACCGGCTTTAAGCACGATATGAGGACGATGGACAATACTTTCATAAGTGAAAATATTGTTGGTCACATCCACGGTTCCTTCAGAATTCAGGGACAAGCTCTCCGTCTCGATTCCCGATCGTTCCAGCGCGGCCGCCAACGTGATCAAATAACAGGTTGCCGCAGCCCCGAGCAGCATTTCATCCGGGTTTGTGCCAACTCCCGGTCCGCCCATCGGCTCCGGAATGGAGATAACCGTTTTCAAATTGCCGGTCTCGATGGTTCCTTCGCTGTTGCGGCCGCCGTTCCAAACAGCGTTCAGTTGAAACAAGTGTCTCATGCCGATGCCTCCCTTTTACAAAATTGGTATGGACGTATGGCTCTCTCTGCAGTCATTGTATACGAATGAACAGCGTTTTGCCATATTTGAGTAAAATTTGAAAGAATTCTTGCTAAGCTGCAAGCCCCTCCAGCATATAAAAATCCCCCGGCATACCGAAGCATACCAGGGGATTACAGACTTTGTTTGTACCCGTAAAAGCTTAAACCTCTACAAACTTCTTATTTCTTCAGGTTGTAGAAAGATGTCAAGCCGTTGTATTGAGCAAGTTCGCCCAATTGGTCTTCGATGCGAAGCAATTGGTTGTATTTTGCGATACGGTCTGTACGGGAAGGAGCACCTGTTTTGATTTGGCCAGCGTTTGTTGCAACCGCGATGTCGGCGATTGTGCTGTCTTCGGACTCACCGGAACGGTGGGAGATAACAGCTGTGTAACCAGCGCGTTTAGCCATTTCAATAGCGTCGAAAGTTTCAGTCAAAGTACCGATTTGGTTTACTTTGATCAGGATGGAGTTACCGATACCGTCTTCGATACCTTTAGCCAGACGCTCAGTGTTTGTTACGAACAGGTCGTCACCAACCAATTGGATTTTGCTGCCCAATTTCTCAGTCAACAGCTTCCAGCCTTCCCAGTCGTCTTCGGAGCAGCCGTCTTCGATGGTGATGATTGGGTATTTGTCTACCCAAGAAGCGAGCAGGTCAACGAACTCAGCAGAAGTGAAGGATTTGCCTTCGCCTTCCAGGTGGTATTTGCCGTCTTTGTAGAACTCCGTGGAAGCAACGTCCATACCCAGGAATACGTCTTTGCCTGGTGTGTAGCCGGCTTTCTCAATCGCTTCGATGATCGAAGTCAAAGCGTCTTCGTTGGAAGTGAAGTTAGGAGCAAACCCGCCTTCGTCGCCAACTGCTGTATTCAGGCCTTTGCCTTTCAATACGGATTTCAGGTTGTGGAAGATTTCAGCGCCCATACGAAGCGCTTCTTTGAAGCTTGGTGCGCCTACAGGGAGTACCATGAATTCTTGCACGTCAACGTTGTTGTCGGCATGTGCGCCGCCGTTAACGATGTTCATCATAGGTACTGGCAACTGCTTAGCGTTGAATCCGCCGAGGTAAACGTACAAAGGCAGGTCCAAAGCGTCTGCAGCAGCGCGGGCTACAGCCATGGATACAGCCAGGATGGCGTTAGCACCCAGTTTGCCTTTGTTAGGTGTTCCGTCCAAAGCGATCATCATTTTGTCGATGCCCAATTGGTCCAGAGCGTCCATGCCGATTACTTCAGGAGCGATGATGTCGTTAACGTTAGCTACGGCTTTCAGAACGCCTTTGCCCAGGTAACGGGATTTGTCTTCGTCGCGAAGCTCAACAGCTTCGTGAGCACCGGTGGAAGCACCGGATGGTACGATAGCGCGGCCGATAGCGCCGGATTCCAGATAAACTTCAACTTCAACAGTCGGGTTGCCGCGGGAGTCAAGGACTTCGCGTGCGTATACGTCAGAAATAATAGTCATTTTGAGTATTCTCCTTTTTGAAATCATTTTTTGAATTCAAGTTGTGTGTATTAGCCAGTTCAGTTGGCTTAGCTGTTAAAACTTCTCTGAGCAGAAGTCTAACGCTTTATGTTCGCTTTCGCAAGCAAGCAGGCTTATTTGCGGCTAGCGATCATGGATTGTCCTGTCATTTCGGCAGGCAGAGGCAGCTGCATCAGATCCAGAATCGTTGGCGCAACGTCGGCCAGAATGCCATGCTCGCGCAGAACGACGTCATGGGAAGTTACGATAAACGGAACAGGGTTCGTCGTATGAGCCGTGAAAGGACGGCCGTTCTCGTCAAATACCATGTCCGCGTTGCCGTGATCGGCGATGATGATCGCTACGCCGCCTTTGGAAACAACCGCGTCAACCACTTTCCCTACACATTCGTCCGTTACTTCAACCGCCTTGATCGTTGGCTCCAGCATGCCGGAGTGTCCAACCATGTCCGGGTTGGCGAAGTTCAGGATGATCGTATCGAAGTTTTCTTCTTCGATCTCTTTCACGGCTGCGGCCGCTACTTCGTAAGCGCTCATTTCAGGCTGCAGGTCGTAAGTGGCAACCTTCGGCGAGTTGATGAGGATACGGGTTTCGCCCGGAAGCTCTACATCGCGTCCGCCGCTGAAGAAGAACGTTACGTGAGGGTATTTTTCAGTCTCCGCAATGCGAAGCTGTTTCTTGTTGTGCTGCACAAGCACTTCGCCCAGCGTATTGTCCAGGTTCTTAGGCTCGTACGCCACGTATCCGCCAACCGTTTCACTGAACAGGGTCAAGCATACGAAATGCAGGCCTTCAGGGAATTTCGGCCCACGGTCAAAACCGCGGAAATCCAGGTTGGTGAACACTTGAGACAGCTGGATTGCACGGTCTGGACGGAAGTTCAGGAACACAACGGAATCGCCGGATTCAACGGAACCGACCGGCTCTCCTTGACCGTCCACAATTACAGTCGGCACCATGAACTCGTCAAATACACCATTGCTGTAAGAATCTTTAACAGCTTGGAGAGGGTCCACATAATGAGGGCCTTCACCGTAAACGATCGCACGGTAGGATTTCTCTACGCGGTCCCAACGTTTGTCGCGGTCCATGGAGTAGTAACGACCGGAAAGCGTTGCAATTTTGCCGATGCCGATCTCTTCGATCTTCTTGATCAGCTGGCTCAGGTAACCTTCACCACTGTCCGGTGCTACGTCGCGGCCGTCAAGGAAAGCATGGATATACACTTCTTGCATATCTTCTTTCTTGGCCAGCTCCAGCATCGCAAACAAATGGTCGATGTGCGCATGCACGCCACCGTCGGACAAAAGCCCGTACAGGTGCAATTTTTTGCCGTTTTTCTTGGCAAAGCGAACCGCTTCAACCAAGGTTTGATTCTCGAAAAATTCGCCTTCGCGAATCGATTTCGAAATCCGGGTCAAATCCTGATAAACGATCCGGCCTGCGCCAATGTTCAAGTGGCCAACCTCAGAGTTGCCCATTTGGCCTTCAGGCAAACCTACCGCTTCGCCGCAGGCGGTCAAAGTGGTATTGGGATATTCTTTCAGGTAACGGTCATAGTTCGGTTTCTTGGCTTGGGCAACCGCGTTGCCTTCTACCGTATTGCGAAGACCGAAACCGTCCATGATGATCAGAGCTACGGGTCTAGGTACAGTATTTCCAGCCATCTTACTTGGCCCCCTCAACCAGAGCGATGTAGGAAGCAGGCTGCAGGCTTGCGCCGCCTACGAGCGCGCCGTCGATGTCGCTTTCGCTCATGTATTCCTTAACGTTCTCAGGTTTCACACTGCCGCCGTATTGAATGCGGATTTTGCCCGCTGTTTCGGAGCCGTACAAGCCATCCACCAGGCTGCGGATATAAGCGATCACTTCGTTAGCATCCTGAGCTGTGGAAGATTTGCCTGTGCCAATCGCCCAGATTGGCTCATAAGCGATAACCACTTGAGCAGCCTGTTCAGCCGTCAAGCCTTGAAGAGCCGCTTCGGTTTGCACCTTCACTACCTCTTTGGTTTGGCCGGCTTCACGTTCTTCCAGCTTCTCGCCTACGCAAGGGATTGGCGTAATGCCGTATTTAAATGCAGCATGTACCTTCTTGCCCACGATTTCATCCGTTTCGCCGAAATAAGCACGGCGCTCGGAGTGCCCGATGATGACGTAATCGACACCGAGCTCCTGCAGCATTTTACCGCTGATTTCACCGGTAAACGCGCCTTCGTCTTCGAAGTGAAGGTTTTGGGCACCGATCTTGATGGAAGTGCCTTTAGCCGCTTCCACCAATGCCGGGAGGTTGGTAAACGGAGCGCAGATGACGCTTTCCACGCCAGCTACTTCCGCTTTGCCTTTAACTTCTTCGAAGAACGTTTTTGCTTCGGAAACCGTTTTGAACATTTTCCAGTTCCCTGCAATGATTGGTGTTCTCATGCCGTTAAACCTCCAATGTTTCTTTCTTAAATCCGTGGTGCCACTCAGCACCGGTCCAAGCCGTCTTATTTATCGTTCAAAGCCACTACGCCCGGCAAAGCTTTGCCTTCCATGAATTCAAGGGAAGCGCCGCCGCCTGTGGAGATGTGGTCCATTTTGTCAGCCAGATGGAATTTCTCTGCTGCTGCTGCGGAGTCACCGCCGCCGATGATCGTGTAGCCTTCTGTAGTCGCACAAGCTTCTGCCACTTCACGTGTTCCGCCGGAGAACGGTTCAATTTCAAATACGCCCATAGGTCCGTTCCAGACCACCAGTTTGGAGTTCTTGATCACGTCAGCGTAAATAGCGCGTGTCTTAGGACCGATGTCCACGCCTTCCCATTTCTCCGGAATGCCGTCGACATCCACGATATCCACGTTAGCATCCGCTTTGAAGTCGTCAGCGATCACAATATCAACCGGAAGCAGGAAGTTCTTGCCGAGCTTCTTCGCCTTCTCGATGAATCCAAGCGCCACATCCAGTTTGGAGTCGTCGCACAGGGACAAACCGATTTCATGGCCTTGAGCCTTGAAGAAGGTGTAGGACAAGCCGCCGCCAATAAGTACGTTGTCTGCAATGTTCAGCAGGTTGTCGATCACGTCGATTTTATCTTTAACTTTGGAGCCGCCGATGATCGCGGTGAAAGGACGGTCCGGGCTCGACAAGGCTTTGCCCAGTACAGACAATTCTTTCTCCATCAGAAGACCGGATACGGCCGGCAGATAGTGAGCGATGCCTTCTGTAGAAGCATGCGCACGGTGAGCAGCGCCAAAAGCGTCGTTGACGAACAGATCGGCAAGCTCAGCAAATTGTTTAGCCAGCTCAGGGTCATTTTTCTCCTCGCCTGGATAGAAGCGCACGTTCTCAAGCACAAGTACGTCGCCATTGTTCAATGCGGCGATTTTGGCTTTCACGGCTTCGCCTACAGCTTCGTCCGCTTTGGCAACCGGTTTGCCAAGCAGCTCAGCCAAACGTTCAGCAGGAGCTGTTAAACGCATAGACTCGTTAACTTCACCTTTAGGGCGGCCCAGGTGGCTCGCCAGAATCACTTTCGCGCCGTTTCCGATCAAATAGTTGATCGTTGGCAGCGTTTCGCGGATCCGAGTGTCGTCCGTAATTTTGCCGTCTTCGAGCGGCACGTTAAAATCGACGCGTACAAATACGCGTTTACCTGTTACTTCTACATCGCGAACACTTTTTTTATTCATAGTTCGTTCCTCCGCACCCTTAAATTTGATTATCTGCAATTCAAGGAAAAACACTCATCATGTATAAAGAGCGGAAACACTAGCTGTTTCCGCTCTTTGGTTTCAAGCAAGGCTCTTATTTAGCCAGTTTAGCAAAGTGTTCCAAAGTACGAACGAGCTGTGCAGTGTAGGACATTTCGTTGTCGTACCAAGCTACTGTTTTCACCAATTGCTGGTCGCCAACAGTCAACACTTTAGTTTGTGTAGCGTCGAACAGGGAACCGAAAGTCATACCTTTGATATCGGAAGATACGATTTCATCTTCTGTGTAACCGAATGTTTGCGGATCAGCAGCTGCTTGCATAGCTGCGTTTACTTCGTCTACAGTTACTTTCTTGTTCAGAACAGTAACCAGCTCAGTCAGGGAACCTGTAGCAACTGGAACACGTTGTGCAGCGCCGTCAAGTTTGCCTTGCAGTTCAGGGATAACCAGGCCGATCGCTTTAGCAGCGCCAGTTGTGTTAGGGATGATGTTCTCAGCAGCAGCACGAGCGCGGCGGAAGTCACCTTTCGCATGCGGAGCATCCAAAGTGTTTTGGTCGCCAGTGTAAGCATGGATTGTAGTCATCAAACCTTCAACGATACCGAAGGAATCGTTCAATGTTTTAGCCATAGGAGCCAGGCAGTTCGTTGTGCAAGATGCACCGGAGATTACAGTTTCAGTTCCGTCCAAAGTTTCATGGTTTACGTTGTAAACGATCGTTTTCATGTCGCCTGTAGCTGGAGCGGAGATAACAACTTTCTTAGCGCCGCCTTTCAGGTGAAGCTCGGCTTTTTCTTTAGTTGTGAAGAAGCCTGTGCACTCCAGAACGATGTCAACGCCCAGGTCACCCCAAGGAAGCTCTTCAGGGTTGCGGTTAGCCAGAACTTTAACTTCTTTGCCGTTTACTTTGAAGAAACCTTCGTGAACTTCAACGTCACCGTTGAATTTGCCTTGAGTTGTATCATATTTAAGAAGGTGTGCCAGCATTTTAGCGTCAGTCAAGTCGTTGATTGCTACTACTTCGATACCTTCTACTTCTTGAATACGACGGAATGCCAAGCGACCAATACGTCCAAAACCGTTAATGCCTACTTTTACACTCATTGATAGATCCTCCCAAAGAAAATAATTTTTTTATATTTATTCAGGCCTGATGACCTGAGTAAAACAACGTTAATTCATACCTAATTTCGCTTCTACAAAGCTTTAATGATCTCTTCGGCTGCCGCCTCATCCGTGATCAGGATATCCTCCTGCCCGAATTTCAGCACGGCATGAATGGCCTGCGCTTTGCTGCGCCCGCCTGCGATACCGATGATCGTCTCCGTAGACTTGATGTCCTCGAGCCTTAAACCCAAAGTTAACATCTTATGAACTACGGAACCCTGCTCGTTAAAATAATAACCGAAGGACTCGGCAATGGCCCCGTCTCTCGCGAGCTCTTCCACCATCTCCGCATCCAGCTTGCGCCTGCGCGCCATCTCCATAGCGTCTCCGATGCCGTGCACCACGATTCGCGCCTTGCGGATCAGGCTTACGATCTCTTGAATGTTGTGATCATGGACAAGGGATTCATAAGCTTCCCGGCCAAGCAGATCAGGAACATGCAGCAGCCGGTATTCGGCGCCGACCCGTTTCGCCATGCCGGAAGCAATCGTGTTGGCCTGGATCTCCAGGCTTTCGCCCAGACCTCCGCGGGCCGGTACAAACCAGCTTCCTTTAATAGGTGCGGACGGGGGTGTAAGCTGCTCAGCCATAACGGCCAGCGTTGAACCGCCGGTTACGGCAACCACGTCATTCTCCCCAATCACCTCAAGCAAAGCCCTTGCTCCTGCGCGGCCCAGCTCGCGTTTGGCGGTTTCAGCCGCTTCACAGTCGCCTGGCACCACAACCACTTTGCGTAATCCGTAGGTGTCGCGGATCTTCTTCTCCATCTCGGACAGCCCCAGCAGTTCTTTCGCGAACGGCTTCATCTGTTCCAGCAGCTGGCGGCCAGCTTCACTGATTCTCATGCCCACATTCTCGATTTCAATAAGACCTTGAGCTTTAAGGAGATCGGTTTCCGCGCGCAATACGCGTTCCGTCATATTCAGGGAGAGCGCCAGTGTGCGCCTTCCGATGACTTCTTCAAGCATGATCTGGTTCAGGATCAGATATCTCTTCTTGAGAACGTCCATGAGATCAGGCAGAAGCTGCTTTTGGATCTCCAACAAATCTCGCAATGTCTTCACTCCTGCGGCTTCGACTATCTCTCTCCATTCCTCTGGTCTTAAAATGTCCCGGGTTAACGTTTTAAGTCCCACTGATATTCTAACCAATTTCTGCTCCTGTTGCAAGTGTATCGTCCGTAGAATGAGCAAGTTTTCCATACGTTATTCGCAATCCCCGCAGCCTGCAAGAAATGAAAGGACTCTTTGCATTTACGGGCTTGCTTTTTAATTTGGAAGCGACTATAATAAATTCTGTTGACTTTATCGACGTTAGTTTGATTCTTAATCTGTGCGCCCGTGGTCCAATGGATATGACGTAGGCCTCCGGAGCCTGAGATCGAGGTTCGATTCCTCGCGGGCGCGCCATTTTTAAACTCTTGACCTTTCAACAGCTTTTGAAGCTTGTCCAAAAGAGCAGGAATAACAGTACCCTATATATGTTTAACCAGTAGTCCGAGGAATCGGGCTTTTTTTGATCGGTTAGTTTGACTTTCTTTGACTTTCTGTTTGAAATTGTTTATGATGTGGTTATTAACAGTGTCTGACTCTTTGGGCAGGGTTTAAATTTCGGGGTTTTGGTTAATCCTGTAATCTTGTAGCCACTGGACCCGGACGGGTTAACCTGTTAACAATGCTGCGGCTTCTGATTGCCGGGCACTGAGCATATGACTTTAACATTATCATTTAGGAGGGTTTTTATCGTGAGTTATATTCCTATGGTCGTCGAACAAAGTAACCGCGGAGAGCGTGCTTACGACATTTATTCCAGATTGCTCAAAGACCGGATCATTTTCCTTGGCTCCCAAGTGAACGATGTTGTAGCCAACTCCATTATCGCGCAAATGCTGTTCCTGGATGCCGAAGAGCCTGGCAAGGACATTCACCTTTACATTAACAGTCCTGGCGGTTCCATTACGGCAGGTATGGCGATTTACGATACGATGCAGTTCATCAAATCCGACGTCTCCACCATCTGCGTGGGCATGGCCGCTTCCATGGGTGCTTTCCTGCTGAATGCCGGAGCGAAAGGCAAACGTTACGCACTGCCGAACAGTGAAGTCATGATTCACCAGCCGCTGGGCGGAGCCGAAGGCCAAGCTACGGATATCGAAATCCGTGCCCGCCGCATCCTGAAGATGCGGGACAGCTTGAACAAGATCCTGGCGGAGCGCACAGGTCAACCTTTGGAACGCATCGAAAAAGACACCGACCGCGACTATTTCATGACCGCGGCGGAAGCCAAAGAATACGGCCTGATCGACAAAGTGATCGAGAAAGTGAATTCGGAAGGCGTATAAGTCTTACCGAACGAAGTTAGGACTATTTTCAGGGCCACCTTTAAGAGCGTCTCTACAATCGGTAACTTTCAAAGAAATCCTAAAAGCGGCAACCTTCTGCGGTGCACACCGGCAGCGGGCTGCCGCTTTTCCTTTTTCCAGCAGCTCCCCTTCCAGCAGCAGCTCACCCCGTAGCCGGAATTAAAAACAAAAGCCGTACCCGGCTGGGAGGGAAAACACCTCCGCCGGATACGGCTTTTCAAATGTGTCATTTGTCAGCTTCTGCAGTAAGCGGGTCTGCCCCTTTGGGCAGCAGCGATGAGAAAGGAAGATAATATTCCGGGAAGCCGGCCGCATAAGGCAGATACTCATAAAGCTGGAAGAAGGTTACGAGGCCATCGTCCTTCAGGTAGAAACCCGGTTTGTCTCCTACGGTTTTAAAGCCGCCGAAGTAGCCGGGATCGTTGTTCAGTTTGGCCCCTACCTTGGCATCAATAGCTTCCACAAAGTCGGGGTTAGCTTTCAGAAGATCTGTAAGCTCAACCTGTTTGCCATCACTCAGACGGAAGGTGAATCCTTCCAGATAACTCATTCCGTGCGCGCCGCCTGTGTAATCATAGTTCAGCATACGGAAGCTGAGATATCCGTTACGGTTATAGGTGACAGTGTAATACATATCGAATTCATTTTTAGCACCTTGCGGTCCAAGGCCGAGATCCTTTGAACGTTTCAGGGAATCCTGCACATAAGCATCCGCCCGATCTTTAAAGATCTTATTGATCTGCTCTTGAACCTCAGTATTCGCGAGCCCGCTGATTACCGGATACTGAATTTGAATATTCGTTACTTTATCTGATTGGTTCAAGGTGTTCGCCGTTACTTTCAGGCTGTTTAATTGGAAAGGTAAGAGATTTACGGTTTTAGTCGCGTTGTTCCATTCTGTGCGGTAGCCCAGATTATCCGTCAGCAAATGCACGGACACATAATTAAGCCCCTGCTTATTGATCCATTCGTAATTCGGAAATTGCGTGGCCCCGTTTATGCTGACGCCCACCGTTCCGAAAGTCGTCGGAGCAAGCTGGACGGTCAGATTCCCCCGGACGAGCTGATAGGTTTTCGTCTTGGCGTCATAGGTCACCTTAAAGCCCAGGCTGTCCCGGAGGGCCCCAAGCGGAATCAATGTTCCCTCTAGTCCCGCCAATGCTTTTTGCGCAAGAGGTTTACCGTTTAGCATCAGATGGATGGAGGCCTGCGTTTTGGACGCTGCCGGAGCTGCCAGAGCAGACTTCGAGTTCGAGTTCGAGGCTGAGGCTGAAGCCGCTGACGCGAGCTGTACCGAACCTGCGCTTGTCCCCACCAGCAGGGCCGCAGCCAGCAAAGCGCCGCTCCATTTTCTATGATTCCTATTGTGGTTCCTGTTCATGTCGGTCACTTTCATGTCGGTCATCCCTTTCGTTGCTTGCTGATTCGACTGCCATCTTCACCCAATCGTTATTACCCGTTCTATTATAGCTTCCCCTTGCCCCTAGAAATTAAAGTTCCGGTAACAATCCAGAGACAATCCTGCCATTTTCCGGGCAAAAATAAAAAGACCCGCATCCGTCCGAATGCAGGCTCCAGTCTTATTACCTCTTCTTATATCTATTATCTATCCCAATCTTCCATAACCCAAAGCGTTCAGATGCTCGGCAATCGTCCGGTATCCTCTTCCGTTCGGATGGAGATGGTCCAGAAACAGCAGTTCTCTCTCCCGTCCGGCGAAATCCGGATAAATGTTGGCAAAACCGTAGACCTGATTGCTGTACTGGGCCGCATAGCGGTTAAACTGCTGAACCCAGTCCGTCGCCTCGCCAATCCTCGGATAAGGATTATAAAGGCCTACCACACGGATGATATGAGGTTTTCCATATCCGGATTTCAAACGGTACACTTCGCTTATGATACTGGAAAAATTCTGTTTGCACTCCTGCAAGGCCCCGCGCAAGATCCGCGACGTATTCGAGGGCTGTGCCTGTGCGGCTTTGGATGCCTTGATCAGGTCGTTGCCTCCTATGGAGATCGTAATCATATCGGCCTCTTTAAGCGCCTGTCTGAATGACGGATTTCGGCTCACCCGTTGGTTCAGCTCCGAACTGGTCAATCCGTTTACTCCCAGATTGTTGTATGCGACAAATTCCCGCAGTCTGACCTCCGCCATCCGCCGGTAAACGGGGACAAACCCGTTTCCGGGCAGCGCCCCGAAGCCGGTCGTCAGCGAATCGCCGATTGCCGTATATTGATAACTCATATGCTCCTCTCAGCACCTTTCAGCTATGCTCTCTATCTAGCATATGAAGGAGCTTCACAAGAGGAAACGGGGAATCTGTCCTCAAAGGCAAACGGCCAAGCCGCAGGGTCATCGACCTAACACTGCCCTGCGGTTAAAGCGGCAGGTCTCTCCTTGTAAAGCTCATGACAGCAGCCGCATAACAAAGGACGCCCAAGGCGAACAAAACCACGCCTGACAGCAGCAAATGTCCTCCTCCGGCGACAATGTCGCTTGGACGGTACAGGGAAAACGGGGTCAGCCACTTCATCCAGTCCAGACTTTCGCTCAGCTTGGCTAACAGATCAAAGGTATAGAACAAAAAGACAACCGTTCCGGAGATCCCTTTCGCCCTCTTCTCTTCATTGCTTAAACTGGAGATCAGAAAAGACAATCCGCCAAGCGCAAAAAAGAGCAGGAAGGCCTGCACGTTCATCCAGACAAAAGCGGTCCCGTCAAAAGAGTATCTTCCGCCGATCAGCCAGTCATAACCGGCGAACCCCGCTAACGTCGTGACGCCCACCACCAGCAGGAGACCGGTGACGAGCACCAAAGCCTGCGCCCAGGCGATTTTCCCACGCGTTGTAGGAGCGGATAACAGATAAGCCATCGATCCCTGATCGATAAGGCGGCTCATCAGCGTACCTGACAGCTGGACGGTAAAGACGCCGAGCAGCACCAGCATGATCAGCCCGTAGAACTCGCCGGATATAAAGGCATCCACGCTGCCGAAGCCGCTGCCCAGGCCAAACGCCCGCGAAACCCCCTCCGGCAGGGAGCGGATCACCTCATCGACCGCCGAATTATTGCCGGCTATGCTGGGATAAACGCCAAGCATAAGCAGCATATAAAAAGCGGCGCCGATCGCATACTGCAAAAGCCCCTTGAGCTTGATGCCCAGCATTCTTTTATACAATACCCCGTTCATTTCGCCGCCTCCTTACCCGCGTCGTAATAATCCATAAATATATCCTCCAGATTCTGTGCCGCAATCTCCAGATTGACGACCGGGTACTTCGCCAGCTCCTTAAGGACAGCCGGGTAGTCGCCCCCCTGCACCGCCACTACAACCCTGCTGCGGTTGGTGTTTTGAATATCCAGGCCGGATGCCGAGAACTTTACGGCCGAATCCGCATCCGCAAACGTAATATCGATCCACTTCCGCTGCATCGTCCGCAGCTCATGCATATTTTTAACGCCGACCAGTTTGCCGTCTTTGATGATCGCCGCCCGGTCGCACGTTCTTTCAATTTCAGGAAAGCTGTGGGAAGACATCAGGAAAGTGGTACCCCGCTCCTTCTCTTCCAGTACCAGTTCAATAAAGAGACGCTGCATCAGAGGATCCAGACCTGACGTAGGTTCATCCAGGATGATCACCTCGGGCCGGTGCATAAAAGCCGCAACGATACCTACCTTCTGCTTCATTCCTTTGGACATTTTGCGGATTGGGGTACGATCATCGAATTGAAACCGCCCGATCAGCTCCTGTCTGCGGCTGTGGTCCTTCAGATGTTTCATGTCCGCCATGAAATCAAGGAAACCTTTACCGGTCATCCCCTCAAAAAAAGCGATCTCCCCCGGCAGATAGCCGACCAACTGCTGGACCCTCTCCCGGCTTTTCCACGTATCCATCCCCTTAATGGTGCAGGAGCCTTGTTCCGGCTTCATAAACCCCATAATATGGCGGATCGTCGTCGATTTCCCGGCCCCGTTCGGCCCCAGGAAACCAAATACCTCGCCAGGCTGGACATCAAACGTGATGTCGTGAATTCCCTTTCCTCCTGCAAATACTTTCGTCAAATGCTGTACGGCCAACATAACCGCACCTCCGCCTCAAAATTATGAAATATTTTAACCACATTATTTCACAACTCATACTACGCTTCCCTTTTCTCCCCGTCAATCTATTTATGTAATATTTTCGTGTTATAATTTCATTATTAGGTTAAAGAACGAAAATGAGGCAGGTGAGACGGAAATGAACGGCTTTGAAGAAAAGGCAGCCCCAAACGGCTTTGAACAACGAACGGCCAAAATCAGAACAAAGATTTTACAAACTACGTTTGCCCTGCTGCAGAACGGGCCCTACAAAAAACTGAAAATCACCGACATTGCCAAAGCAGCCGGCGTGTCCCAGGTCACGATCTATAATTATTTCGGCAGTAAGGAAGTTTTGCTGCGGGAGGCCTTTAAAGACCGCGCGATGACCTCAATGGATGAATTTGAAACCTTTATGGAGGCCGGACATTCCTTCCGGGAAACGATGGATTATGTCCTCCGAAACAAACAAAACACCTACTCACTGGTCTCCTCGAGCCTGGTTGAGGATTTGATCGCCCAGGATCCGGAAATCAGCCGCTTCATTGAAAACGAATATAAGGAAAGAGCTTTTCCGCTCATGATCCGATTGATTGAACGCGGCAAGCAAAGCGGGGAAGTATCGTCCAGCGTCAGTCTGCCCGTGTTCATCGCCTACCTGCAAATGTTCATTTCGAACTCCAAACAGCTGCTGGAAGCCTCGAAAAATTCCGGAGATGCCGAGAAGTTTAATTCGGAGTTAACGGAGCTTTTTTTCTATGGCTTATGCGGAAAAAAATAAGCCTGCCCCGACCCGGGACAGGCTGCTTGCGCTGCGTATTTTATAACGTGACCTTATTTCATCGAATATTGAACCGTCAGAGTTGTATTTACAGTCAACTCTCCGGTTTCAATGGAGGTGCTGGCCGCGCTGTCGGCGGCGGAAGCATTCGCAAGGAACGACTCGCCTTGTTTGACGATCGGCGTATATCCGCCGTCATTCTGCACGACGTTGACTACAACACCAAGGCTGCGTCCGGCCGCTTTTGCAATAATACCCGCTTTAACGCCGGCATTGGCCATGGCCTTCGTAATGACCTGCTCCTGGTATTGATCCGGATTGTCTACCGTAAACGTAACGTTATCGATCCGGTTGGCACCGGCACTGGAGGCCGCATCCAGCAGCTGCCCGATCTTGTCCAGGTCTTTATACTTCACCCGCAGGGTGTGATAAGCCGTATATCCGTTGACCTTTTGTCCTTCTTTGTCATTGTACGTATAGTTCGGCTGTACATAGAACTGGCTGGTCTGGATATCGGATGCGCTGATCTTCCATGTGTCCTTCAGCAGAGCAGTAAGCTTCTGCAGGCTTGCCGCATTTTTAGACTGGGCATCTTTGGCCGTAGCCGCCGTTGTCTCTACACCCAGCGACAGATAAGCCACATCCGGTTTCACCGATACTTCGCCGCTTCCCGTCACGGTAATCGTGTTCTGCTGGGACTCACTGTCCGCCGCATAAGCGGGAGTAGTCGGATTAATCAGTGTACCCACAGCCGAGCCTCCTGCAAGCAATCCTCCCGCCAAAGCTACTGCTCCCAATCTCTTAGCCCAAATATTCATCTTTAAACCCCTCCGTCTTCTGAATTGGTAGTTATTACTGGTTGATTTAATCTTTAAGACGAGGCCTTCCAGATAAAGGTTGCAACATAAGAAGGCGATTTCAAAGAATTTCAGGCCCAAATAGATCAGTTATTTAAATCAAGCTAATCAGAGATAATCAGTCAGTTATTCGCAGTAAAAATAAAAGCCGTTCCGTCAGGCCTTTCAAGCTGCCTTCGGAACGGCTGGTGTCTTCGGAACGACCGGTCCTTGATCCAGTCTCCTCCTTCTATTCTGTTAATTCACTTCCGTTAATTTACTTTTGTAAAAAACCAACGCTGCGCGTCTGTGCCGTTATCCGTGTACTGCTGGACGGCCGCCCCATCCGCCGTGGAGGCGCTGGCTACATCCAGGACGAGACCGCTGACCTTGGATACCAGTTTAAAATAACCGCCCCCGGCGTCCACAATTCTCCACCTTTGCGCATCGGAGCCATTGTCATCCCACTGCTGGAGCTGCACTCCGCTGGCTGTTGAAGCGCTTGGCACATCCAGCACCTTTCCGCTGTGAATAGCGGTCAACTTATAATAGCCGTCACCGGTGCTGTCGACACGGAATTGTTGGTTTGGAGCCGTAAAGTTAGTCCACTGCTGGATTTTGGCGCCGCTTGCCGTGGAGACGTCCTTCACGTCAAGCACTTTGCCGCTCGCTTTGGAAGCGATCGTATAGATGCCCCCGCTGACAATAGGCGAAGGAGCCGGGGCCGAGGATTGCTGATAAACCCGCACATAATCGACCTGCATTTGCGCAGGAAATGCCGTTGAACTGTTCGGGCTGCCCGGCCAATTTCCGCCTACTGCCAGGTTCAGAAGAATAAAGAACGGCTTCTGAAATTCTTCCGTATTACCCGTGTTATTGGCAATATAGAATTCGTTATATGGATTGCCGTCTACAAACCAGCGGATATAGTTTGCATCCCATTCGACGCTGTATACATGATACTGCGAGAAGTCCAGGCTTCCGGAGGCTTGGCCATAATCGGCATGACCATTGGCGTCCCAATGCACGGTTCCATTCACGGAAGCGTTATTGTTGACCCGCTCCATGATGTCAATTTCACCGCTTTTTGGCCAGCCTACGGTATCAATATTGGAGCCCAGCATCCAGAAGGCAGGCCAAAGACCTTGCCCGGATGGAAGTTTGATTCGGGCTTCAATTTTCCCATAAGTAAAGCTCTTCAGTCCCTGAGTTTTGATCCGGGCCGAAGTATAGTTCATACCGCCATAAGCTTCCTTCTGGGCGGTGATCACCAGATTGCCGCCTGTCACCTGCAAATTCTGAGGCCGGTCCGTATAATATTCCAGCTCGTTGTTCCCCCATCCGCCGCTGCCGGTCCCGATTTCTGCCTTCCAGTTATTCGTATTGAGAGAAGTTCCGTCAAATTCATCGCTCCACACCAGGTTCCATTCTCCGGCTGCATTAGCGCTTGTGAGCGGAGTCAGTGCAATCAGAAGTGTAAACAGGGTCAACAGGCTGAACCATTTTCCTTGTTTCCTCATTCCATAGCCTCCTCTTCGATTTTAAGATTCTCACCCTGTCCCGCCTTCAGGCAGTCAGGAAACCTCCGAACAACATCCGGCCCCGGGCCGAGCAACCACCTCGCTTTAGTGAGAATTTTAATCAGAAGACGCCTGTTTAGGAGCCGATCTGATCCGGAAGGGCTAACCTATGCTTTGGTGATCAAGCCCCTCCTGGGTCATGGGCTATTTCTCTAATTTGGAAAAACAACCCATTTACCCCTCTTCATTATAAAGCGCTTACATAAGGAATTACAACCATTTTTTGCTAGATTAATAGCTTCCTGGCTTTATTATTAAAAAAGACAGCGCACGCACAAGGCGAGGCCGTCTTCTTCCGTTTTATTCAAGAGAAATATAACCGAGCAAGAGCTATACCCGTCAAGAGATTACTCGACAGTTACAGCCGCTTATTGGTTATTGGTTCTCCAGCTCTTCCTTGCTAACAAGAGTCACTAAAGCGTTTGCAGCCTGTTCCGCATCCGCGCCTTCAGCACTAATGTAAATTTCAGTACCTGTACTGATCGCAAGGCTCATGATCCCCATGATACTCTTGGCGTTTACTTTCTTGTCGTCTTTCTCCACGAAGATTTCAGACGAATATTTATTCGCTTCCTGTACGAAAAGCGCAGCCGGTCGGGCGTGAAGCCCTGTCTTCAATCGAACAGTTACCGGTTGTTTGATCATGGAAACTTACCCCCTCTTCAAATCATTCCGCATAGTATGGTCATTTTAATAAAAATAGTATACCATACAAAACTTGCTGCAAACCAGCCTTTAGCCTTGGCGAATTTTATCGGCCATCTCGTCAATCTTCCGCAAACGGTGATTCACACCGGATTTGCTGACTCCGCCCTTTAGAAGTTCGCCTACTTCTTTCAGGTTCATATCGGGATAAGCCAGTCTTACCTCAGCGACCTCCCGCAGCTTATCCGGAAGATTATCGAGACCGATTTCGCGCTGCAGCAGTTTAATATTTTCAATTTGCCGCACGGCCGCTCCAATCGTTTTGTTGAGATTGGCCGTTTCGCAATTGACGATCCGGTTGACGGAGTTGCGCATATCCCGCATAATTCGGACGTCCTCGAACTTGAACAAGGCTTGATGTGCCCCGATCAGGCTTAGAAACTCAATGATCCTTTCGCCTTCCTTGATGTAGAAAATAAAGCCCTTCTTCCTCTCGATGCACCGGGCGTTCAGATGGAACTCAGCCGCAAGGTTAACCAGCGCCTGACAGTGCTCTTCATACATGGAGGCAATCTCCAGATGGTACGAGGAGCCCTCCGGATTGTTGACGGACCCTCCCGCAAGGAAAGCGCCACGCAAGTAGGCCCCCTTACAGCAGTCATCCTGGATCAGATCCGGATGAATTTCGTCCATGAACATGAATCCTTCCGAAACGATCCTCAGCTCTTTAAGTATTTCCTGAACCCGGGCCGGAATACGGACAATGTATACATTATTTTTCTTCAGCCGCATCTTCTTGCGAACCAGCAGCTCTGTGTGCACATCAAAATGCTTCTTGATCAAAGAGTAAATCCGCCTCGCGATCGCGGCATTTTCCGTAGATATATCCAAAATGACCTTCTTGTTCGAAACCGAAACCGCGCCATTCATCCGAATCAGGGCTGACAGCTCAGCCTGTTCGCAGCAGGGCTCCGCCTCGACCATGGTCAATTCTTTTTTGGTTTGTGCCGCAAAGGACAAGGGACTCACCTCTTTCTTAACATCCAGTTTTGGACCAGGGACCAAATATGCTCGCTTAATTTATCCGCATCGTGACGCAAATAACGGCGGAACAGCACAAGCGTATCGGCAATCACCTTATAACCTCTGCTGGTCAGCACATCATAGTCGAGTTGAACGGGTTTGGCGCCTTTCTCGGCGTAGACATCCTGTACATGCAGCGGGATCTCTCCATCGTTCACAATGACATAATCGATCAAATGATGGCCTACATGATCATAAACGGCCTGCAAATGGTCACTGACCGTATACCCGTCGGTTTCTCCAGGCTGGGTCATGACGTTGCAGACAAAAATTTTAATCGCCTTCGTATTATTCAGCACCGCTTCAGCCAGCTTAGGGACAAGCAGGTTCGGCAAAATGCTCGTATACAAGCTTCCGGGACCAATCAGGATCGCGTCCGCTTCCTTGATCGCCTGGACAGCCTCAGGCAACGGCTCCACCTGTTCCGGTTCGAGGAAAAGACGTTTGATCCTCCCCTGCGCCTCCGGAATCTTGGACTCGCCGGTTACGATACTTCCGTCCTCCATCTCCGCATGGAGGATAACAGCCTGATCCGCGGCAGGCAATACGCGCCCGCTGACGGCAAAGACACGGCTAAGCTCGCGCACAGCCGTTACGAAATCACCGGAAATATCGGTGATGGCCGCCAAAATCAGATTGCCGAGGCTGTGCCCGGCCAGCCCTCCCGAGCCTGCTGGAAAGCGGTAGCTGAGCATATCGGACATCAGCGGCTCGACATCGGCAAGCGCCGTTAACACGTTGCGGATGTCGCCCGGCGGCGGCATCTGCAGTTCATTTCTCAGAATACCAGAACTGCCGCCGTCATCGGCTACGGTTACGATGGCCGTAATGTCGAGCGGCTTCTGCTTCAGCCCCCGCAGCATGACGGACAATCCTGTTCCGCCGCCCATCACAACGATGCGCGGCTTTCTTCCTTCGGAAGGCTGTTTACTCAATGTTGTTCACCTCTTAGGAACGGTCCCGGTCCGAATCACGGTGACTGACACGCACCGTCTCCGTTTCACTCGTACCCAGCATCCGTCCCAGATATTCGGCAATAGCCACCGAGCGGTGTTTGCCGCCCGTACAGCCAATGCCAATAATGACCTGGCTTTTTCCTTCTTTATGATACTGAGGAATCAGAAAATGCAGCATATCCATCAGCTTGGTCAGAAACGATTGCGTCTCCGGCCACTTCATAACATATTCATATACATCGTTGTCTTGTCCCGTGTGTGGACGAAGCTGCTCGATATAGTGAGGGTTGGGCAGAAATCTTACGTCAAACACCAGGTCTGCATCAATCGGAATCCCGTATTTGAAGCCAAAGGAAGTAATATTAACCGAAAGATTGCTGCTCTCCAAATGAGAGAACCGGGAAATAATCTTCTCGCGCAGCTGTGCAGGCTTCATGTTGGAAGTATCCAGCACCTGGGTCGCGGAAAGCTTCAGCTCGTCCAGCATCTTGCGCTCCAGCCGGATGCCGTCAAGCGGCATGCCCTGCGGGGCAAGCGGATGACGGCGGCGGCTTTCCTTGTACCGCTGAACCAGCACGGAATCGGTCGCATCCAGAAACAGAATCTCCGAATGGATTGTGAAATGATCTTTAATAAAATTAAGCGACTCCGACAGCGCCGTAAAGAATTCACGGCCCCGAAGATCAATGACGAGGGCCACCTTGGCTATTTTACCGTTGGACTGTTCAATCAGCTCCGCGAATTTCGGAATCAGCACAGGAGGCAGGTTGTCCACGCAGAAAAAACCCAGATCCTCCAGGCTCTTAACGGCAACTGACTTCCCCGCTCCCGACATCCCGGTAATAATAATCAAATTGGCTAAAGAAGTATGTTCCTGATCCGGCATCAGAATTCCCTCCCTCTATAGTCTGACTCTCTCTATAACAAAAGAATAAAATAAGAACGGCTGAAACAGTCTGGAACGCAGTAAGCTTAAGAAATTAAGAACGAAGGAACAGACCTGCCGCTCCTACAATACCCGCATCGTTGCCCAGTGTAGCCGGCACAATTTCCACGCCCCGCTGCAGCGGTTCAGGGGCAAATTTCGCATATACGCTGCGGATTTCATCAAACAAAATATCTCCGGCTTTAGATACGCCGCCGCCGATGATGAAACGCTGCGGATTCAGCACGGCAGCTACAGCCGCCATGGATTTGCCCAGATAGAAAGCGGCGCGGTTGACGATGCGCTCAGCGACTTCATCGCCATTCTTGGCGGCATCGAACACATCTTTCGCCATGATGTTCTCCACTTGCGCCAAAGACGTACGGTCGCCGCGTTCAACGGCGTCCTTTGCCATGCGAATGATGCCTGTGGCCGAGGAGACGGTCTCCAGGCAGCCCATTTTCCCGCATCCGCATTGAATGGCTTCCAGATCAGGTACTACAGACATATGACCAAGCTCTCCGGCCAGACCGGAGAAACCTTGATAGATTTTACCACGGACAATGATGCCGCCGCCTACGCCTGTTCCCAGCGTATAGCATACGCAATCGTCTACGCCTTTGCCTGCGCCGCCCCAAGCTTCGCCGAGGGCCGCCACATTAGCGTCGTTATCTATTTTGATTGGCTTGCCGAGCCGCTCTTCAAGAATCGCGCGGACCGGAACGTCCCGAAAACCTACATTGGGAGCCAGGATCACAACGCCTTCTTTAAGATCCGTAAATCCAGCGACGCCGGCGCCCACTCCTGCAAGCTGGTCCCAGCTGTATGGTGAGTCCTCTACAATCTGGCGGACATACTTCTCGATATTGGCAAGCACGGTATCGGTTCCTTTGGCAACTTCAGTAGGTCCTTCATAGGTCTGCAAAAGTTTGCCTTCTGCATTACAGATTCCGACCTTAACAGCCGTGCCGCCCAGATCGACACCAATGTAGATTTGTTCAGACATGTATTAAGCCACCTTTTTTCTAAAATAAAATAGTTGCTCCTAACTACCCACTATAAGCGAACCTCCCCCTGTGGTCAAGAGAATCAAAATGGCAGAAACCTTGCCGAATCAGGCTTTCAAAACCTTGATTACCACACAGAGGGACCCCGGATAAACCGGTAAAATTTCATTTTTTCGTAACAATTTTGGTGCACGTCTCGTATAATGAGTAAAATACATAATTTGGAGGAATTCCCATTCATGTTCCCTAACTCTCCGTCGGGCTTTAGCCCGGATACGTCCGGCTTTGATTTCCTGTTCTCTGTCTTTCCTTATCTGTTTGTCCTCGTGTTCCTGCTGATCGTCGGCAGCCTTCTGTTCAGAGGGGCCCGCTATGCCAAAAATGCCGCCTCCCCCCGGCAATCCGCCTTTGTCAAAGTCGTTGCGAAGCGCACGCGGGTGGAGCATCACAGCGGTACCCCATCGTTCACCGACGAACACTTCACAAGCACGCCCTCGCATTCTCATACCTACTACTATATTACGCTGGAGTTTGAGGATGGAGAACGTAAGGAGTTTCTGGACGTCAAAGGACTCTACGGCCTGGTAGCCGAAGACGATACCGGCTTTGCGGCTGTTCAAGGCGACTGGATTGTGGCGTTCGAGCGGACGGCGGCCCCTTCTTATTACTCGTGATATAATGCCAAAGAAGGGATTATGTTCGGAAAGGACGGGCTTAGACTTGAACACGGCGCTTAAACTGCTTTACATCGAAGACGATCCGGAGATCGGCGGCTGGGTCAGTACGGATCTTGAAAGCCGGGGGTACGAAATTATATGGCTGAAAAATGGGGAGCAGGCGCTTAAGGAAGCCGCCGCCTGCCAGCTGGTTATTCTGGACGTCATGCTGCCGGGCCTCGATGGCTTTACGGTTGGACAGCGCCTGAAACGGGAATACCCCGGCACTCCGATTCTGATGCTGTCCGCGCGTTCCTCCATTGATGACAAACTTCAGGGACTGCAGTTCGCGGATGATTATTTGACCAAGCCGTTTCATCCGGAAGAGCTGGCAGCCAGGGTGGACGTGCTTCTGCGGCGTTTCGGCGCACATGACAGCCAGCCTATCAGTCTGAAGCATCTGCTTGTATATCCTCAGGAGAACCGGGTGACGCTCAAGGACAGCGGGGAAGAAATTCTGCTGACCGGCAAGCAGTTTCAAATCTTCCATTACCTGATCCGGCACCTGGGACAGATCATGACTAAAGAACAAATTTATGAAGCCGTTTGGGAGGAGCCTTACCTCGAAGGCGACAAAACACTGATGGTGCACATCCGGTATTTACGGGAGAAGATTGAAAAGGACCCTGCCGCCCCCGAAGTCATCGAAACGATCCGCGGCGTCGGGTACAGGATTAAGGCATGAGACGGAACACGATGAAGCGAGGCGGCATCAGAGGAAAGGGCATCAAACGAAATAACATCCAACGAAATAGCATCCATGGAAAAGACCTGAAGCCGGTCCGGGTGATCCGGTTCAGGCAATCGCTGCTGTCACGGTACGTGCTGATCCTGCTTGTGGCCGTGGCTTTCGTTCCCATCTTTCTGCCCGCCAGCTTCCTCGGCTCCTGGCTGGTCAGCCGGATGATTTTCCCGGAGCCCGCGATTAGTCCGGAAGCAAAGCTGTACCGCAGCAGCCAGACCTTGACCGAAATGTGGCATAAAGAGGCGCTGCAGCTCAAGTCGGCAACGGAGGAACAGATTAACCAGAGGCTGCAGGTTCTCAAGCAGAAATACCCGGCGGCCTCGATGTTCCGGGTGGATCACGAAGGAAGGACAACCCTTCAGCTGCCGGAGCAAAGCGGCCTTCCGGATGTCTGGTCCACGGAGCAGCTCGTCGATTATATGAAGGAACGGCAAAGCGGCGGGCCGTTTACGATTGTTGCGTTTATCGGAGATAACGCAGACACGGGAAAAGGTTTTATCTCCTTTGAGCTGCCAAGGTCGCTGCTGAATTCCGCCCCGGACCGCGGCGCGGACTGGCGGTTCTATGGCCTTCTGCTGGCGATGCTGATCCTCCTGTTTGTAGGCATGTCCTATTGGTTTATCAGAAACATCAAACGCAGGCTGCTGCGGCTGTCCGCCGCAATGGACAACCCGCCGGCCGGCGGCATCCCGCAGCCGATCACACCCGGACGGCCTGATGAAATCGGCATGCTGGAGCAGGCGTTTAACGGGATGATTGCCGAGCTCCGGCTGAGCCGCCGCAGAGAGCAGGAGGAGGAGGCGCTGCGCAAGTCGCTAATCAGCAATCTGTCCCACGATCTGCGCACACCTCTGACCGTCATTAACAGCCATCTTTATTCCTTGAAGGACGAACCGCTGACGGAGAAAGGCCGCAGCTCCGTTGCCTTGATGGAAACGAAAATGGACGACTTGAGCGGCCTGATCGACCACCTCTTGTCTTATAACCTGCTGATCAGCGGTAAATACAAGCTGGAGCCGCACGCCCAGGATGTGCTGCGGCTCGTCCGGGAAAGCGCCGCGGCCTGGTATCCGCTGTGGGAGAAACGGCAGATCGAGCCGGAAATCGAGCTTGGCGGCCAGCCGCTGAACTGGCCGGTCGACAGCCAGGCGTTCCGCAGGGTGCTGGATAATCTGTTCCAGAATATCTTGCGCCATGCGGCTTCCGGGCGGTACATCGGACTGTTTGCCGGCCAGCGCCGTGGACAGGCCGCTTTAGCCATCCGGGATCACGGACCGGGCATGGAGGCAGACAGCGCAAATAAAGGCGCTGGTTTGGGACTCGCTATTGTAGACTTGCTGCTGAAGGAGATGGGGCTCGTCCGTGAGACCGAAAGCAGCCACGAAGGAACAACCACATGGATCTATCCGATGCCTGGACGGCTGAATTAGCTGTCCAGGTCTTTTTTTTAAACAAAATTTAAACTTGGCCTCCCCCTTGATTTAACCTTGACCCGGTAAGCTGGTAATCGAGGTGAAGAACATGAACGATTTTGTGATCCAAACACGCGGCCTGACCAAAACATATAAAGGCAGAGCCGCAGTTGACTCGCTGAACTTAAGTATACCTAAAGGGGAAATCTACGGGTTCCTGGGCCCGAACGGTGCGGGGAAAACCACTACCATCCGCATGCTGCTTGGCTTGATTCGGCCGACCAGCGGCAGCGTTAAGATCTTCGGCAAAGACCTGCGCAAGGAGCGGCTGTCCATTCTGAAAAAGGTCGGTTCCCTGGTCGAATCCCCTTCCTATTACGGCCATTTGAACGCGATAGAGAACCTGGAGGCCATCCGGCGGATTCTTGAAGTGCCGAAATCGCGCATCGCCGAGGTGCTGGACATCGTTTCCCTGACCAAAGAAGCGAAACGTGCGGTGAAAGGCTATTCGCTCGGCATGAAGCAGCGGCTTGGCATTGCCGCCGCCCTGCTCGGATCGCCCGAGCTGCTCATTCTGGACGAGCCGACGAACGGGCTGGACCCGTCCGGCATTCAGGAGATCCGTGAGCTGATCAAGCGGATGCCACAGGAGCACGGCATCACCGTGCTCGTCTCCAGCCACCTGCTCAGCGAAGTGGAGCAGATGGCCGGTTCGGTCGGCATCATTGCGCAGGGCCGGATGGTATTCCAGGACAGCATCCAGCATTTGAAGCAGCAGTCCGCCGGATCGATCTCGCTCCGGGTGTCGGAAGCGGAAACGGCCCTTTGGCTGGCCCGTGATGAAGGGCTGGTCGGCGAGCTGACTGACGGAAGCATCCGCTTCACCGGCTTGTCCGACCCGCAGGTAGCCTGGCTGATCCGCCGTCTGGTCGAGAACCGGCATGACATTTACCGGGTGGAAGAGAAACGGCAGTCGCTGGAGGATATCTTCATGCAGATTGTCGGAACGGGGGGATCGCTTTGATGCTGCGCGCTTTATCCGCCGACTTTCTGAAGATCCGCGGCAAAGGCCTATGGCTGCTCATCATCATCGCCCCGCTTGGCCTGATCGCCATGCAGGCGCTGAATTACGGGCTGCGCTACGACTTTATGATGAAGTCATACGAGGGGCGTTTGTGGGACGGACTCGTAATGGACAATCTATTCCCCTTCGTTCCGCTCGCTCTGTTCCTTGGCGCTACGCTGGTCAGCTCACTGCTGGCCGGCATCGAGCATCAGCTCAGCTCCTGGAAGCAGCTGCTGGCTCTGCCGATCTCGCGAACGGCCGTCTTCAGCGCCAAATACGTCCTGTCCGTCCTGCTGCTGGCCGTGTCCTGCCTGCTGTTAACTCTTGGGGCGGCCGTGTTCGGACTGGCGCTCGGATTTCCGCATGAGCTTCCTTACGAAGATCTGCTGACGCTCAGCTTCTGGCCTTTGATCGGATCGCTGCCTCTGCTGGCCTTCCAGCTGTGGCTGTCGCTGACCCTGAAGAACCAGGCGCTCCCGGTATTCCTGGGCATCGCCATGTCACTCGGCTCCTTATTTACCGGCAATCTAGGCGACTATTTCCCGCTGAATTGGCCCTCTCTGGCCCTTCAAGGTGAACACCATGTTCTCTATCTGGGCATGGGGACGGCGCTGGGTCTGCTAATTGCGCTGCTTGGACTGCTGCATTTTACACGGAAGGATGTGGACTGAGATGGAGAAGGTGAAAATGTTTCTGAACCTTGTCTCTTCCGAAAGGCTCAAAATGTCCCGCTCCCTGCTGTGGCTGCTGGTCCTGGCCAGCCCTGCACTGGCCGTCCTTATCGGCCTGCTGATCAACGAGGAGTTCGGGAATTGGCCGCTCCTGCTCGGCGGCATGTCCATGTTCCATTCCATGCTCTTCCTGCCCGTGCTGACCGGATTGTTCTCTTCGTTCATCTGCCGGTATGAGCATACCCAAGGCGGCTGGAAGGCGCTGCTCTCCCTGCCCGTCTCCCGCAGCGCGGTGTATCTGGCGAAGTTCCTGATCGTGGTTCTGCTGCTGGCCCTTACGCAGCTGCTGCTGCTCGCCGGTATTCTGATCGTCGGCAAAGTCCGGCACCTGTCCGGGAGCGGGGATATTCCCTGGAACATGCTGCTGCAGAGCATGCTGGGCGGCTGGATCGCCTGCTTCCCGCTGGCCGCGCTGCAGATGTTCTTCTCCCTGCGCTGGTCCAGCTTTGCCGCTCCGCTCGTCATCAACGTCATCTTTACGGTGCCGAACCTGCTGATCGTCAACTCTGCCACTTACGGCCCTTATTATCCTTGGGCCCAGCCTTTTCTGGCCATGATCCCCAAAGGGATGCAGGGCTATACATTCGGAGCCTTCGGTCTGCCGTTCGAGAATTTGATGATCACGATACTGGGCAGCTTTATTCTATTCTTAGTCTGCGGGCTGATCTATTTCAACCGGAAAGAGATTTAACTCCGGTCTACCCACCCACCGGCCTGCCTTTGCCACTTTACTTGTATAGAAAAAAAGCTCCGGCCCTCCTCAGAGGTTCCGGCGCTTTCCCGGCAATGCCTTTAGGGCATTGCTTTTTTATTTTCACATACATCTCACATATCTCAATTGTCCAGCGTAACGCTCCAGTCGTGGATCATTTCGCCTTCGAGATATTTCTCGCAGTCCATGGCCGCCATGCAGCCCGAACCTGCCGCGGTAATCGCTTGGCGGTAGCGGGTATCCTGTACGTCTCCGCAAGCGAACACCCCTGGGACGTTGGTCTGCGTAGTACCCGGTTTCACGACAATATAGCCGTTAGCATCTGTCTTCACTTGTCCGCCCAGAAAAGCGGTGTTCGGCGTATGTCCGATCGCAATAAACACGCCATCCGCTTCGACCAGCTCTTCCTGATTGGTCGCGTTGTTGCGGACCATCAAACCCTTAACCGCGCCGCTCTCATCCGTCGCTACAGAGAGAGGCAGGCGGTTCAGCGCCCACTTCACTTTCTCGTTGCTCCGCACGCGGTCCTGCATAATCTTCGACGCCCGCAGCTCCTCGCGGCGGTGCACCAGCGTCACATCCGAAGCAAAGCGGGTCAGGAAGCCGGCCTCCTCCATCGCGGAGTCGCCGCCGCCGACGACGGCAATCTTTTTCCCGCGGAAAAAGAATCCATCGCAGGTAGCACAGGTGCTCACGCCGCGTCCGACGTTCTCCTGTTCACCCGGAATACCGAGATAGCGGGCCGAAGCGCCGGTCGAAATGATGACGGTTTCGGCCTGGTAGGTTTGACCGCCGTCCACCTTTAACGTAAAAGGACGTTTGGAGAAATCGACCTCCTCCACCCAGCCGCTGGTGAACTCTGCTCCGAAACGTTCCGCCTGCTTGCGCATATTGTCCATCAGATCGGGACCGAGAATCCCTTCCGGAAAACCCGGGAAGTTCTCGACCTCCGTAGTTGTCGTTAATTGCCCGCCGGGCTGCACGCCTTCAATGACGAGCGGCTTCAAGTTGGCACGGGCCAGATAGATGGCCGCAGTTAATCCGGATGGTCCTGTTCCGATGATAATCGATTTATACATCTTAATTACCTCCTCGGCATTTCAATTGAAAGGCTGCCGCTTTCTTCTTTAGAAAACGTGTACCTTCTATTTATTAACCCGAAGGGAACATTGCATTCATTTTTTCCTTGATTCCGCACACTTCATCAAGCCTTTTCGTACAGCGGCTGGCCGTCGATACGGATACGCCGTACCGCTTCGCCACCTCTTCAAACGTCACATGACGGCGATGCAGCTTGGCGGTTACATATTCCAAAGCCGCGGCCCAGCCGCCCAGATGGGAAACGGAAGGCACATCCGGGTAAGACCGGGTGATAAATTCCACCCACAGCGTTTCCACGTCATGCAGCTGCATCAGATTGTACCGTTTGCCCATACGCCGTTTGGCTTCATCCAGCACTGACTGCCATTCCGGCTTCCAGACCGGCAGTCTGGCCGAGACAAAACCGGGATCCACCGTCTCCGTTTTGCCTTCCAGCACAATCGGCAGCGGCTCATTCACGCCCAGGCTGCGAAGCGCAAACAGCGCGATGTCCTTGAGGTATTTCTCCTCCTCCGGCTCCATCAGGAAAGCGCGGAGCGCTTCCTGAACTTCACTGTCGGCAATCTGGCTGAAAGCCTCGATCACCTGAAGTTTCGTATGGGCATCGCCGTGGCGCAGTCCCCAGAAGAACGACGAGCGGATCAGCGGATCTTGCTTCATCTGATCCGGGATGCCTTCTTCCCATTTCTGCCACTTCCTCAGCTGCTCTTCAAACGGCAGCCCGTATTGATAACTGATCTGGGAAGGTCTTGCAGCAGTAGCCGGGGAGGGCTGACCATCTCTATCTTCAACGCGGTCGTATTCCTCCAGCCGGGCCAAATAAAATCCCGGCACCTCCGATTCAGGATCCAGCTTGGCGGCCTGCTTCCACAGCGCCTTTGCTTCTTGGTAACGACCGATATTGAAAGCGCCTACCGCCGCATAATGAAACAGGCAGGGGTCGAAATTGACCTCCTCGTCCTTGAGCAGCCGTTTGAAATGCCCGTAAGCCGCTTCATGATGGCCCAGAATTCCCATAGTAGTCGCCAGCTTGAATACATGCTCCTGGTGAAAGGGAATAATACGCGAAAGCTGCTCCGACAGCCGCTCCAGCGTCTCTGGGTCTCCATCATGCTGAATGAAGACCGCCAGGTTGCACAAGCCGTGCAGGTTGCCGGGGTCCCGGCTCAGCACATCTTCAATCGCGGCCATTGCTTCGTTGAACATCCCCATATAGTAATAGCCTAGCGCAAGGTTGTTCCGTGCGGCCAGGAAATCGGGCTGCTCCTCAAGGAGCTTCTCCAGCAGCTTGACGGCTGCTTTGAATTCGCCGCGTTCGAGCATACTGCGAGCCTGGTCATGCTCTGCCGTTCCCTGAAGCGAACGAATCGGGCCCACCTTTGTCGGCCTGTTCAGCTCATACTTCAGCAGCTCCATCATTTCCTCGGCTTCGGCTAGAAACTGGCCGTCCGGATCCTTTTCCAAATAAGTCACGAGCGCGTCCTCGGCTTCTTCGAATCGTTCCATATTGGCATAATTATTCGCCATGTAGAAATAGCATTCCGTCATCGTTTCGTCTACTTCGGTTAAAACGCGGGAAAGCACCTCGTTCGAACCCTCATAGTCGCCTGTCTCTGACAAAATGCCAGCCATATTGCAATGATTGACCGGGTTTTCCGGTTCATATTCCACAGCTTTGCGAAAATATTTCAATGCCTTGTCGTACCGCAAGCGTTCCAACGCTGAAACTGCTCTCTCGAAGAAAAAGTTAGCGTCCATTCGAACCGGCACAATTTTACCCGATGTTCTGGGCTTCTTGCCGCCGATCCTGCTTTCTTCCGTCAATCAAGGCACCTCCTTAAAATTGCTTTCATTCTTCCTCCCAGTATACCACAAGGCCCCTGCAACCTCCTACCGGGAACTATGCCCTTCACCGCTTGCCGCACAAGGGCTGAGAGAAACCTTATATATCCTTTAAGCCGCTGCAAAGATGAAGAAACCCCTATAGGCAAAATGAGAAGAGACAAAATTAGAAATGGGAAAAGACAAATAGACGAAAAACGAAAGACGATAGATGGTAGACAAAAGACAAAAGACCAAAAAAACAAAAAGGATAAGACAAAAAAAGAAAAAGGCAAGAAGAGTAAAAGCTCTTCTTGCCTTTCCCAGACTTAACAGGAACGTTGCCAAAATACGCTTTTTCAGAAAAATCTGCTGAATGGAATAGGAATACCACATCCCGTCCAGATTAAACGCCGCGGTTCCGGAACATTGTCGCGATGGACCCGCCCTCCATGATGTAGCGGATCGCCCGGGAGAACAGCGGGGCTACGCTGAGCACATGCAGTCGTGAGGAGGCGAACTCATAAGGCTCATAAGGCGCAATTTCGATCGAGTCCGTAATCACGACCTCGCTGATGTTCGGATGGTCGAGCCGCTCCAGCCCCTTATCCGAGAACAAGCCATGCGTGGCGCACACGATGGCGTCCCCAGCTCCCCGCTCCTTCAGCCCTTCCACCACGTGCAGGATCGTGGAGCCGGTATCGATCAGATCTTCGATGATGATCGGGGTCCGGCCCTCCACATCACCAATGACATGGGTAATGATGGACTGATTATGAGCAGGCCGTTTCTTGATCATAATCGCAAAAGGCGAGTCCATGCCGCTGGCCAGCTTCTCGGCCATGGACGCTCGTCCCGCGTCGGGGGAGACGATGACCGGGTTCTGGATATTTTTCGAAAGCAGATATTCGGTCATCAGATCAAGCGCCGTTAAGTGATCGACAGGGATATTAAAGAATCCCTGAATGGCGGGTGCATGCAGATCAAGCGTGACCACCCGGCTCGCGCCTGCGGTCGTCAGGACGTCGGCAACCATTTTTGCGGAGATCGGCTCGCGGGGCGCGGATTTCCGCTCCTGCCGGGCATAGCCGTAATAAGGCAGCACAATCGTAATCGTATGGGCTGAAGCCCGTTTGGCCGCATCAATCATGACAAGCAGCTCTACAAACAGCTCATTGATCGGATGCGACAACGACTGCACCAGAAACACATCACAGTTCCGGATACTTTCCTCATAGTGGACGTATATTTCCCCGCTTTTAAAACGTGAGATTTCGATCTTTCCGGGTTCTACGCCGAGCTGTTTGCATATCGTGGTAGTAAGCGCTTTATTCGACGATCCTGAGAAAATGCGCATTTTGGACTGCTGCATAGCGCCCTTCCAGCTCCTTCATCCTAGATTCATAACCGTAACTCTTATAGCTTAATTATATAAGGTTATCTCTCTATTTCCAAAGGGATCATTCGCCTTGTTCTTCCCTCGAACACCGCCAGCTCACGAAATCCGATTTCATGCAGCAGGGCACGCGCCTGATCCAGATGTTCGGACAGTTTCTGCGGATCGTGAGCATCGGAACCAAGCGTCAGCGGAATGCCCAGACGACAAGCCTCCTCCAGCATCCGGCGGCTCGGGAACATTTCCTCGCACGCTTTGGACAAACCCGATGCGTTGAGCTCCATGACCATATCGGCTTGTTTGACAGCACGCAGCGCACGGTTTTCCAGCTCCTCGACCTCCTGCTGGCGGGAGAGATCTGGTTTATAGGCAAATCTCTTGATCACATCCAGATGTCCGGCAATATCATAGAAACCGGTACCCGCCGCTTTGACAACCGCCTCGTAATACTGCTCATAGACGGCAAAAATATCTTTGCCCTCCCAGTTATGGGTCTGGCGGAAATCGGAAATGTCCCAGGTGCCGAGAAAATGCACGGAACCGATCACGTAATCCCAGGAATAAGCCTGCAGGATCGCCTGAATCTCTTGTTCCCAGCCTTCGATGTAGTCGGCTTCAAGCCCAACCCGGACCTCGATTTGTCCTTTGTATTTCTCCTTCAGCCGGAAGCACTCCTCGACATAAGCCGGAAGCTCGGCCATCGGCATAGCCATTTCCGGATAATATTCCTCGGGCTTCACATGAAGCAGCGGCATATGATCGGACAGGCCGATATGGGAGAGGCCGATTTCTATGCCTCTTGTTACGTAGTCCTCCAGACGGCCTACCGCATGGCCACAGCGTTCATGATGCGTATGGTAATCGATCAGCATCCCGTTCACTCTCCTTGCTCCAATATGTTAAAGGGCGTCCATGAAGACGCCCTCCGGTTTAACTCTAATCCTATTAGTCTCTGCGTGGTCTTTCGTGACGCAGCGCCAGCTCGCCCAGTACATCGTCCAGCGGAAGCCGGCGTTCTCTCAGCAGCACCAGCAGGTGATAGATCAGATCGCTGACCTCCATGCGAAGCTCGTCATTGTCCCAGTTCTTCGCAGCGATGATCGATTCGGCCGTTTCCTCACCGACCTTTTTGAGGATTTTATCCAGGCCTTTCTCGAACAGGTAAGTCGTGTAGGTGCCTTCCGGACGTTCGATATCCCGCTGGGCGATCACGCGCTCAAGCTCATTCAGCACCGCAAAGCGGGCCAACTCGCCTGCTGGTACGCCTGAGGAGGCGGCGTTTTCGTCAGCCACTGGCGCCAGCGGCGCTGTGGAAGCGGAATTCAGGCTGGCGCCACTGCCACTGCTACTACCGCTGTCACTGCTCGCGTTGCTTCCGTTGCTGCTGTTCTGAAAATCAGCCGTACGGTCCAACGCCACCTCGAAGAAGCAGCTTTCTGCCCCCGTATGGCAGGCCGGGCCTTTCCGGTTCACCAGCACGAGAACAGCATCTCCGTCGCAGTCGTATTTCAGCTGCACCACCTGCTGGGTGTTGCCCGACGTGGCTCCTTTGTGCCAAAGCTCCTGCCGGGAACGGCTCCAGAACCAGGTTTCGCCCGTTTCCAGCGTTTTGCCCAATGACTCGCGGTTCATATAAGCCAGGGTCAGCACCTCAAGCGTGGAGGCATCCTGCACGATGGCCGCTACCAGGCCTTGACCGTCCCATTTAATCTTTTGTTCCAGCTGCTCAAGCGTACTCATCGTATTTCTACCCCTTTGCTCTTCAAGTCCTGTTTCAATTCCGGAATGCCCAGTTCTTTATAGTGAAAAATCGTTGCCGCAAGCGCCGCATCCGCACGGCCTTCGGCAAACACGTCATAGAAATGCTCCTGCCGGCCAGCGCCGCCGGATGCAATGATCGGGATACTGAGCAGATCGGAGGCCGCCCGGGTCAGCGGCAGATCAAAGCCGTCCTTCGTGCCGTCCGCGTCCATGCTGGTCAGCAGAATCTCGCCGGCCCCGCGCTCCTGCGCTTCCTTCAGCCAGTCTAGCGCCTTGATGCCGGCGGCTTTCCGGCCGCCGTGCGTGTACACCTCCCAGGTTCCCCATTCCTCGTTGTATTTGGCGTCCACCGCTACCACGATGCACTGGGAACCAAACCTTTGGGCTCCGTCCGAGATCAGCTGCGGATTCAGCACCGCCGCCGTGTTGATGCCGATCTTATCGGCACCCGCCCGCAAAATCCGCTTCATATCGTCCACCTGCGAAATACCCCCGCCCACCGTAAACGGGATGGAAATTTCCCCGGCAGTCCGTCTGACTACATCCACCATGGTAGCCCGGCCTTCCGCCGACGCGGAGATGTCCAGAAAAACCAGCTCATCCGCCCCCTCGTGGTCATACAAAGCCGCAAGCTCCACCGGGTCTCCGGCATCACGCAGATTGACGAAATTTACGCCTTTGACCACACGGCCGTCTTTGACGTCCAGGCAAGGCACAATCCGTTTTGCCAGCATGCCGCTCTCCCCTTTCTTTTGATCTTCTCTGTATTTGAAAAATCGGTACGCCATGCTTCCCCTGAGATTTACTTACCCTGCAGAATTGTCCTGATCCGGACTATTGGGCTGCCTTAACCGCCTCAATCGCCTTCTCCAGCTCAATGCTGCCGGTGTAAAGCGCCTTGCCCACAATGGCGCCACCGACGCCCTGGTCGGCGTAAGCCGCCAGCCGCTCCAGATCCTGTTGCGAGGTTACGCCGCCCGAAGCAATTACCGTTTTGCCGGTCGCCCGGGCCAGTGCCACGATGGCTTCCGTATTTGGCCCCTGCATCATGCCATCGCGGGAGATATCCGTGAAAATAAACGTCTCTGCGCCTTTCGCCGCCAGCTCCTTGGCCAGCTCCTCCGCCTTTACTTCCGTCGTTTCCAGCCAGCCGCGCGTGGCCACCAAACCATTACGCGCATCCAGGCCGATCGCAACTTTGCTGCCGTATTTGGACAGGACTTCTTCCGTAAATGCCCGGTCCTCAATCGCAGCCGTTCCCAGAATTACCCGACTGACGCCGAGTCCGAACAGCAGCTCCACGTCCGCGAGCGTCCGCAGGCCTCCGCCGACCTGAACAGGAACCTTTACCCCGCGGGCAATTTCGCCGATAATTTCATGGTTCACCGGATGACCGGCTTTGGCACCGTCCAGATCGACCAGGTGTATAAAAGATCCGCCCTGCTGCTCCCAGACGCGCGCAGCCTCCACCGGGCTGTCATGATAGACCGTCTCCTGCCCATAATCCCCCTGAACCAGCCTGACGCATTTTCCGCCCCGGATGTCAATCGCCGGGTATATCGTAAATGAAGACATTCTCCTCGTCCTTTCTATGAAGAAGCTTATTTCTATATAAAACTTGATTAAAGGCGCAGAACTCCTCTTCCAAGCAGCAAGCTGGCAGCGACCAAGCAGCTATCCAGCAGCGGTCCATTGGCGATCCATTGGTGTGCGCCGCCGGACGGCTTATTGGTTCCCCGCCGCCAGACGCAGGAAATTGTCCAGCAGCTGCATGCCCAGTTGCCCGCTCTTCTCGGGATGGAACTGCATCCCGAACACGTTGCCGTGACCGACGATTGCGGTCACGGGGCGCCCGTAATCGGTGACCGCGATCAGGTCACCGGGCCGCTCCGCCAGCGCGTGATAGGAGTGCACGAAGTACACGTGCCCTTCCGCGAGGCCGCGGAGCAGCGGGCTTTCCGGCTGCCGGAACTCCAGCCGGTTCCAGCCCATGTGCGGCACCTTCAGCGTGCCGCCTTCAAACCGCACCACCCGGCCGGGCAGCAGCCCGAGGCCGGCGTGCGTGCCGTGCTCTTCTCCTTCGTTGAAGAGCAGCTGCATGCCGAGGCAAATGCCGAGCAGCGGTGTCCCGCTCTCTGCAGCCTGCCTCGTCACAGCGTCCAGTCCGCTCGATCGCAAATGCTCCATCGCGTCCCCGAAAGCGCCGACGCCCGGCAGCAGCACGCCGTCCGCGCCCAGAATCACCTCAGGGTCGGCGGTTACCACGCCTTCGCCGCCCAGGCGCTCGATCGCCTTGCTAACGCTGTGCAGGTTGCCGAGGCCGTAATCGACGATTGCAATGGCCATGCTTACAGCACCCCTTTCGTCGATGGAACCCCCGTTACGCGCGGATCGATCGAAGTCGCTTCATCCAAAGCGCGGCCCAAAGCCTTAAACACCGCTTCGATCATATGGTGCGTATTCTGACCATAATGTACGATCACATGAAGCGTGATCCGGGCTTCCAGCGCCAGCTTCCACAGAAACTCATGCACCAGCTCCGTATCAAACGTGCCTACCCGTGCAGAAGGATAAGAAGCGCGGTATTCAAAATGCGGACGATTGCTGACGTCAATCACGACCTGTGCCAGCGCTTCATCCATCGGCACAAACACGCTTGCGTAACGTTTGATGCCTTTTTTATCGCCCAAGGCTTCACGCAGGGTTTGTCCCAGGCAGATGCCGATATCTTCGACCGTGTGGTGGTCGTCGATGTCCACGTCGCCTTTGGCTTTAACGGTCAAATCGAACTGGCCGTGTTTCGTGAACAAGTCCAGCATATGGTTCAGGAACGGCACGTCCGTTTCAATCGCCGCCTGCCCTGTTCCATCCACGCCAAACTTCAGCTGAATATCCGTTTCATTCGTTTTGCGGCTGACACCAGCTGTTCTTGTGTTGTCCTTTGCTTCGCCAGCTCCGTTTGCTCCATACATCTCCATCAGCATGACTCGTTTCCCTCTCCTTCTGCTTTCACCCGGATTTCGATCGCCCGGGCATGCCCTTCCAGCCCTTCCTTCCGGGCCAGCTCCATAATGTCGTCCGCCGCGCTGAGCAGCGCTTCCTTACTATAATAAATCAAGCTCGATTTCTTGATAAAATCGTCCACGTCCACCGGCGACGAGAACCGCGCCGTTCCGTTCGTCGGAATGATATGGTTGGGTCCTGCAAAATAATCCCCAACCGGCTCCGAGCTGTACGGACCGAGGAAAATAGCGCCCGCATTCTCGATTAGCCCGAGGTAGTTCATCGGATTCTCAACCAGCAGCTCAAAATGCTCAGGCGCAAGCCGGTTAATGGTCCGGATCCCTTCTTCAAGGGAATCGACCAGCAGGATCGCGCCATAGTCGCGAATCGATGCGCCGGCAATGTCCCTGCGCGGCAGCTCCGCCAGCTGGCGCTCCACCTCGGCCGCGCAGCGCTCCGCGAATTCGCGCGAAGGCGTCACCAGAATCGCCGAAGCCATCTCGTCGTGCTCCGCCTGCGACAGCAGATCCGCGGCCACGTAAGCCGGATTGGCATGCTCATCAGCCAGCACGGCGATTTCGCTTGGCCCGGCGATGCTGTCGATATCGACCACGCCGTAAACCTCGCGTTTGGCCAGCGCGACGTAAATGTTGCCCGGTCCGCAGATTTTATCGACCGGAGCGATCGTCTCCGTGCCATAAGCCAAAGCGGCAATCGCCTGGGCGCCGCCGACCCGGTAAATTTCGTGTACACCGGCTTCGGCCGCAGCCACTAGAATGTAAGGGTCAACGCCTTCCTTGCCGCCGGTTGCCGGAGGAGTGACCATAACGATCTCCGGTACGCCAGCCACCTGCGCAGGGATAACGTTCATCAGCACGGAAGACGGATAAGCGGCTTTGCCGCCCGGGACATAAACGCCGACCCGCTTCAGCGGCCGGATAATCTGGCCAAGCAGGCTGCCGTCCGGCTGAAGATCCATCCAGGAATTCCGTTTCTGTCTCTGATGGAAGGCGCGGATGTTCTCCGCCGACGCCTTGATCGACTTGACGAAGGAGGGCTCCACCTGAGCATACGCAGCCTTCAGCTCGGCTTGCGTAACCCGGAGCTGGCCGGCTTCCAGCCGGGTCCGGTCATGCTGTTCCGTGAAGCGAAGCAGCGCGGCATCGCCTTCCTTTTTAACCTGCTGCACGATTTCCTTCACCGCTTCATTCTGCTGCGGCGACCCGTATTCAACCTCCCGCTGAAGCTTGAACTCAGCGCTGGATAAGATTTTCATATGTTCTCCCCCTTATACGCTCCCAAAGCTGGAACTAACTCCCCTGTTTACCTGCCCTGATTGCCTATCTTGATTCCTTGGTCTCCTGCTTGCTTGAAGCTTGTGGCTCTTTAAGACTTCTGCAGCCCGGCTGGCGACCCGATCACCTGATACAGCGCATCGCAGAGCGTTTGAATTTCTTTATTTTTCAACCGATAGCTGACCCTGTTAGCCACTAAACGGCTTGTAATCTCAAAAATTTGGCTTTGCTCCACCAGCCCGTTCTCCCGCAGTGTCTGCCCGGTTTCGACCATGTCGACAATCCGGTCGGCCAGACCGATCAGCGGAGCCAGCTCGATCGAACCGTTCAGCTTGATCACCTCAACCTGCTGTCCCTGCTCACGGAAATATTGGGAGGCTACGTTCGGATATTTCGTTGCTACCCGCTGCTGAATGCCCGGCTGCCAGCCCGGCAGGCCGATCACCGACATGCGGCAGCGCGCGATACCAAGATCGAGCAGCTCATATACATCGCGGCCTTCTTCCATCAGCACATCTTTGCCAACGATGCCGATATCCACTGCGCCATACTCTACATAAGTCGGCACATCTACCGGCTTGGCAAGAATAAATTCCATGTTTGCTTCCGGAATCGGAATAACCAGCTTCCTGCCTTCCTCGCCTTCCGGCGGTACCGGCAAGCCCGCTGCGCGAAGCAGCTCCGCAGCTTTGTTATAGATCCGTCCTTTTGGCATCGCTACTCTTAACCGTTCAGACACATCGAGTTCCTCCATTCAACAACTTGCTGTTATATATCATCGGTTCAACCATTTCTATTTCCTCAAGACCATCATACGGCTCTCAGCATACAACCTCTGATCATACGGCCTATTAGGCCGCCGCCACGTTGTTTAACCTCGTTCACTCACCAGAGAAGCAAAGGTATGGACTGTCTGGTAGCGATTCGCATCCGGACTGGTCCAGGCACCTGCCGCTTCCCTACGGTCTGTCTCCCGGAGACCAGACCCTCCCTCTAGCAGCCGGGTAACAACCGACTTGCCTTCGCTGCGAAGGCGCCGGGCTTCTGCAAGTCCCTCTTTGCGGTGCTCGCAGTCGTATTGGATCAGAATCGGCAGTTCCCCATGCTCCTGATCCAGACCGCCAACGAGGTCAAGAATCCGGTTTGTTTTGAGCGAGAAGCCGGTGGCCGGCACTGAACGTCCAAAACCGTTGAGCAAATTATCATAACGGCCGCCGCTGCAGACCGGGAATCCCAGATCCGCCGCATAGCCCTCGAAAGTCATTCCCGTATAATAAGTGAAATCCCCGATCATCGTCAGATCGATCAGGACATGCTCGGAGACGCCATAGGCATCAAGCACTTCCCAGATTTTGCACAGATGGTTCAGCGACCGTTTGGCCAGTTCATGCCCGCTTAGCTCCAGAGCCTGCTGACAGATCTCCATCCCGCCGCGCAGGCGCAGCAGCCCGCTCATGCCTTCTTTCTGTGCCGGAGTCAGCTGCATCTTGCGGACAGCTTCTCGGAATCCAACATGATCCCGGCCGAGCAGGTAGCCTTTCAATTCTTCCTGATCTTCCTTCCGGCCCGGGAGGACCTCTTCGAGCAGACCGTTCAGGAAACCGACATGGCCCATCGCGATCTTAAACGATTTGACTCCAGCCGCCTGCAGTGAGGCAATCGCCAGAGCCAGAACCTCGGCATCGGCATCCGGCGAGTCTTCCCCGACAAGCTCGACGCCGGTTTGGTAGAACTCTGCATCGCGTCCCGCCTCCTCCGAAATGGCCCGGAACACGTTCGCGTGATAGGACAAACGAAGCGGCAGCGGCTCATCTTTGAGCAGCGAAGATACCACCCGCGCCACCGGCGCCGTCATTTCTGAACGCAGGACCAGCGCCTGTCCGCGGTTATTCAGCAGCTTATACAGCTTCTGGTCGGAAGTTGAGCTGGCCACCCCAACCGTATCGTAATATTCCAGCGTAGGAGTCATAATTTGCTGGTACCCCCAGCGGTTCATGCAGTCCAGCACCTGGCGTTCAATTCTGCGCAGCCTGGAAACGGCCAAAGGCAAATAATCGCGCACACCGGCCGGTTTCTCAAAATTTTTCGGCTTGCTCATCCTTCCGTCACCTCATCCTTGTTATGCTAATCGGTAAAATCTCTATTTCAATTCAATAGGGCTCCTGCCCCGCGTTTTTCGTAGTTAGACTTGTTCTTTCTGCCATTCAATTATTCGTCCACATAATCTTTACTATGGTAAAGTGTTAACAAAGTAAAGGATACTGTATATCCTATCATGTCAGGTATTAACCGTCAATTCCCCGGAAGGGGTTTTGTTCACTCCAGATGGACAGGCTGTCATATCGATCACTGATGGTCCACTCTTTTCCTCGGGGCGCCCCAGAGCCCATTTGAGGTCCACCAGAAGTCGATTAGAAGCCCCTAGAAGCCCCTGCCTAGTACAAATAGTCAATCCGTTTCGCAAAATGGCTCAAACCGCCGCCGACTTCCCTTGCTGCTCCGCAAGCTCAAGCCGGGTCTTCCGCGCTCCCCCGCCAGGCCGGCTTCCAAGCAGGAAAGGTGCTCCAGGGATCCATCGGAATGTAAAGGCCGCAACTCCCCAAGCCAGGAACAGACTGACCGGAACCCCCGCCCAAACCCAGATCAGATAGGGCATCGATACCGGATCCAGCGTATAACGAAATCTCCTGTAGATCAGCAGGAAGATCGGGTGCAGCAAATAGATCGCAAACGAAAGGGCGCCAAGCCTGGCCAGAAACGAAAGTATGGCCGAGGACGCCTTGCGGTAAACCCAGAACGAAGCCTGCAGCAGGACAAAAGCCGATAGAAACGTATGTATATTCCAGAGTCCCTCATACCACAAGGAATTGACCCATTTTCCGTAAGCACGGCCATTATGATAAAGCTGAACATGAATGAGGGCGGCGGTAAGACAACCGATCCATAAAGCGGCGGTAAGTCCTTTTTGACGCGCGGTTTGCTGCCGAAAGGCACGGGTGAGCCATTCTTTGATGTAATCAAAGTAATACGCTAGAAATGCCCCCAGCAGATAGTAAGACATATAGGTCGGCGCATAGCTGGCTTTGTTCATTAACTGCAGGTCATATTTATTCCACAGGGCGAATCCCCACTGGATCAGGAAGCCGGCCGGGAGCGCCCAGGCGATCAGACGCGGGAATTTTTGAAACAGCAGCAGGAACAAAGGAAACATCAGATAGAACTGTAAGTTGATAAACACGAAATAAAGATGGGTGTACGCTGTCCCGGAAGCCAGATCCTGGACAAGCCAAACAAGGTGAGAGCTAAAATGGACATTCGGATTAAAAAAGCTCTGCGCCCCGCTGTACATATGCACCACAACGTAATAGCAAATCGAAGCTGCCGCATAAGGGACGATGATATACAGGAGTCTTTTCTTGTAGAAGCGGGCGATCAGCTCTTTACCGGCAGGTCTGCCCAAATAGTTGTAGAACAAAACAAAACTGCTTAGAAAGATAAAGCATGGGGTTCCGAATTTAAAGAAGATATTGACCAGGTTAAACCAGTAATAGTAGGGAGAGTTGGCGGCTTGTCCGCCTGCAGCATAAGAGGTGGCATGAACATGAATCACACCGAGGATGGCAAAAGCACGAAAGAGATCGAGCTCGGGAAGCCTTTCTTTTTTCGCTGGGTCCTTCACAAGCATCTACTCCAATCTTTGGGATGGGTTCAATACAAGCGGCAGCTTTGCGGGCGAATTTAGGTGGTTTGAGGCTTTTTGATTAACAAAATGAAGAAAATAGCTTCGTTTATGTAACTATTTTACATGATTTAAAACGATTTGCCTTCCCTTCCAGTCTTATTTATAGAATTAGATTTTCAGATTCACAGGTTTGAAGGATTGCTAAAGAGAGGGGGACATACAAAACGTGCAGGACAACGAGTGGGCTGCCGCCGCGTGTTCAGGGGACGAAGAGGCCTTTAACCGGCTAATGACTCTGTACAGGCGCAGATTATACGGAATTGCCTACAGCTATGTAGGGAACGAAAATGATGCTTTAGAGGTGCTGCAGGAAGCCGTCTGCCGGGCCTGGGTCAACTGTGGAAAGCTTAAAAATCCCGCCCTGTTCCTCCCGTGGCTTATCCGGATTACCATCAACTGCTGCATGGATGAATTGAAGCGGCGCAAGAACCAGGCGCCCGTTCATTTCATCCATGCCGAAGCGGCCGCTGCCGCGGAAATGATGGACGTCCGAAAAGTGGACCTGCTTCAGGCCTTAAGCGGCATGAAGCCTAAATACCGGCATGCCCTGATGCTCAGATACTATCAGGACATGACCGTGCCGGAAGTCGCGGATGTGCTGGACAAACCGGAAGGGACGATCAAGACCTGGCTTCACCAGGGGCTGAAACAGCTCCGCCGCCAATTAACCAACGGAGGTGAACGTTATGACCGATAATCGAGAGCAGCATGTTATAGCCAGACACTATGAGGAAATGCGGGCTAACGAACAGCAGATCGAGGAATACAAGCTGGACCGGGCCGTCCGCCTGGGTCTGGAGCAAGCCCGCCGCACGCGCTCCAGACGCGGTATTTCAGCTTGTCGTACGCGGATCGGTTACGGCGCACTGGCCGCCGTCCTGCTGACCAGCCTCGCCGCTCTGCTCATCCTCGCCCCCAACCAAAACCCGGGTGGGAACGCTGCCCAGAAAGGCGTATCAGGCCCCGCCGCTTCTTTAAACCCTGCCGCACAGCCGCCGGATTATGCGATGAAGCAGATTGACTCGCATAAGGATTGGAAGAAAGCGCTGGAGCATGGCCTGTATCAGCCGATCAATCAAACGCAGGAGAAGAACGGGTACAGGGTTACGGTGGATGGGGTTTTGGCGGACAGCAAGGTTGTTATTGTCTTTTATACGGCAGAGAACTTAGAAGGCAACGCCCCCATTAAGCTGATAAGGTCTACCCAACTTAACTTTGGCTCAGAAACTGGATCTGTTGGATACGACAATCCTTATTTTGAGTCCGACCCCAAAAAAGCATCCGTTACCTTCGGTAGATTTGAATTTTTTAATGCAGATTCCACAACGGATCTAACTCCAGGTACTCTCGCTTTCAGCGGTTATTGGGGAAACGAGGCTTTGCCAGAGGAAGATCAGGCGCTTATGGAATTCTCATTTTCAATTAACCCTGAATTAGATAAGGCTGCCGTTGAAAAAACAATTCCCATCAACCAATCTGTGAAGGTGGCAGGGGACACTATTACGATTAAAGATGCACTTATGGGCCCGCTCCATACCTGGATTGTTGTTGATTTCTCCAAATCGCTTCAACCCATAGAAGATCTGTATCAACCAAAATTGACGATTGGCACCGGGAATAATTTAGTGCATCTATACGCCTTCCTCAATCTCCCTTATTTAAAAATGAGGAACGAGCCGAATAAGATCGTCCTGCCCTTTGAAGGCGGGATTTACGAGAAGGACACCTCTACAATCACTTTGATGGCAAATGGAATTGAAAGGTCTACTTTACTAAGTCAGCAGATTACTGTTAATACGGACACGGGACAAATCATTCATGCCCCTGATGACCGCTTAAAATTCGAGGGTATCACAAAGCAGGACGGGCAGCTTCTCTTGAGTCTTTCCTTGAAACCCTCCGCCAATGGCGGCGAGAACTATATGAAACAGAGCTTCGATTTAAATAGCACCTTCACGGATACAAAAGGTAACGAATTCACCTTCAAAACGCCGTCCAAAACCTCGATTTCAGCGGATGGGACCGCCAACCAAGTAACGGTCGGACTGGAAGATCGCAAGTATAACCAGCCTTTAACTTTTACAGTACCGTTTTATCAAGGAGCAATTATTGAAAGCCCCATTACCGTTACAGGTAAAGAAGAGACGGCAAAATAAAAAACAGGAGCACCACAAGGTTTTGAACCTTGCTGTGCTCCTGTTTTCATTTTAGTCTGCCGCACGACTTCACGGCGTCAGCTTTTCCCTGCCTTGATCACCTGCAGCGGATTCCCGCCCACAAACGCCCCGGGCGCTACGTCCGTATGTACGACCGACCCCGCAGCCACTACAGCCCCGTCGCCGATCGTCACCCCGGCCAGGATGGTTGAGTTGGCGCCTATCATCACTTCGCTGCCTATTCGTACCTCGCCGAGCCGGTATTCCTTGATCAGGTACTCATGCGCCAGAATAGTCGTGTTATAGCCGATAACGCTGTTGTCACCGATGGTGATTTTCTCGGGGAAAAACACATCCACCATCACCATCAGCCCAAACGCCGTCTGCTTGCCGACCCGCATGCCCAGCACATGCCGGTAAATCCAGTTCTTCAGCGGAAGAATCGGACAATACCGGGCAAATTGAATGAATATGAAATTTCGAATGCCTTTCCATGGACTGACGGTCCGGTAGAGCTGCCACAACGCATTGGGCCCTTCTACCGGATGACGCTCCAGCTTCCTCACTAGGCCTCGGACTCCATTCCCACAAGTTGATATAGATCCCGCATATCGTCCAGCATGTAATGCGGTCCGTATTCCAGCAGTTTTTCTTTGCCTTTCAGCGACCAGGCTACTCCGGCAGCCTTAACGCCGGCTGCCAGCGCCGACTGAATGTCGGCCGGGCTGTCGCCAACCATCAGCGTAGTCGCCGGATTGGCTCCCAGCCGCTCCACAGCCGTAAGCACAGGCTGCGGGTCCGGTTTCGGAAACTCCACGTCTTCGAGCGTGACGATCGTGGACAGGTATTTTTTCATCCCGAACATCTCCAGCACACGGTCCGTGGAAGCCTTGACCTTGGTTGTTACCACACCGAGCGTATAGCCCTGCTCATGCAGCTTGGCCATCACCTCGTCCACATGGGGGAATTCCTGAATCAGCGCATCATGGTGGATCGCCTGGTAAGCCCGGTAATCTTTGACCAGCAGCTCTACATCTGTCATTCCTGTAAAAGCCTCAAGCTGCTGCTCCAGTGTTTGCCCCATGAAAGGAATGATTTTCTCGCGGCCGTAGCCCGGCTGGCCCTGCTTCTCCATCACATGCTGGAAGCATTTGATGATTAATTCGTTGGTATTCACAATAGTTCCATCTAGATCGAACAGTATAGTTTCTATTTTACTCATATCCTACTCCTATTCTAATCCTCTTTACGCTCTGTCTCTGTCGTCCCCTCAACCTCAGAGGATGATGCTTCACTACCGGCTGCAGCCGGTGCAGCAGAGACTGGAGCTGTTTCTGTGCGCGGAGCGGAAGCTTCTGCGACAAAAGCATCCTGCTTCGTCTGTTTCGTTGAAACAATCGGATCCGAATAACGTGCAGGCTGCGGCTTCATATTCCGTCTCCAAACGATGAGCACCACCGCAATTACGACAAACAGAATCGCCAGCAGCTGCGAGATCCGGACATTCCCGTACATCGGATCAAGAGCGCCGTGCTCAAATCCAAACCATTCCATTGGCTTCCACAAGCCGTTAACAAAGGCCGCCAAAGCATCGGAGCCTTGGAACGCCAGGCTGTCCGTACGAAGTCCTTCGATAAAGAAACGACCGATCGAATACCAAATGAAATAGCTGAAGAACATTTCCCCTGCCCGCATAAACTTCTGTCTGCGAAGCACAAGCAGAATAATCAGACCTACCAAATTCCAAAGCGACTCATACAAGAAGGTCGGATGATGATATACACCATTTACATTCATTTGATTCACAATAAAGGCCGGAAGATGCAGATGATCCCGTAAAAAAGTTTCCGTTGTCGGCCCGCCATAGGCCTCCTGATTCACAAAGTTCCCCCAGCGGCCAATCATTTGGCCGACGATCAGGGAAGGCGCACAAATGTCGACGATTCTCCAGAAATTGTAGCCTTTATAACGGACGTAGAAAATAGCGCAAATAATCGCGCCGATCAAAGCTCCGTAAATCGCAATACCGCCGTTCCAGATTTTGAAGATATCCCAGAAGTTATTTTTGTAGTCATCCCACATAAACGCCACAAAATAAATCCGCGCCGCAATAATAGCTGAAGGAACGCCGAACAGCAGCAAGTCCATAAAGAAATCCTGCGGAATGCCAAAACGCCGGCCTTCGTAAATGGCCATAAGGAGCCCAAGCAGGGCTCCGAAGCCGATAATCAGACCATACCAGTGTACTTCCAATGAGCCGATCGAGAAAGCGATCGGGTTAAGCAGCAAAGTCTTCACTTGTTCACACTCCTAATCCAAATCATCGATATCTTCCGCAATGGTTTCCGTCAGTTTAGCCGTAAATTGAAGCGCAGCGTTGTAGCCCATCCGCTTCAGGCGGTAGTTCATCGCCGCCACTTCGATAATAACAGCCAAGTTCCGGCCCGGACGAACCGGAATCGTGACGAGCGGAACATCCGTATCAATAATCCGCGTCGTTTCCTCATCCAGCCCAAGACGGTCGTACTGCTTCTCCTGCTGCCAAGCCTCCAGACGGACAACCAGCGTAATCCGCTTATTGTTGCGAATTGCGCCTGCGCCAAACAAGGTCATGACATTGATAATGCCTACCCCGCGAATTTCCAGCAGGTGGCGGATCAGCTCCGGAGCGGTACCGTGAAGCTGGTTATCCGACGTCTGACGGATTTCAACCGCATCATCGGCAATCAGCCGGTGTCCGCGTTTGACGAGCTCAAGCGCGGTTTCACTTTTCCCGATACCGCTGCTGCCAGTGATCAGCATACCTACGCCGTACACGTCCACCAGAACGCCGTGAATCGTCGCTGTCGGGGCAAGCTTTCTCTCCAGGAAGCCGGTAATACGGCTGGACAGAATCGTTGTGGCCATCGTGCTTCGCAGCACAGGCAGCTGCTTTTCAGTACTCGCTTGGATAAGCTCCTCTGGCACCTCAAGACCACGCGTCACGATAATGCATGGGGTCTCTTCGCCTTGGCATAAACGTTCGATCCGCTCTTTGCGCTCGTCCGCTGGTAGCATACCTATGAAGTGAAGCTCGGTTCTACCCAAAATTTGCACCCGCTCAAGCGGATGATATTCGAAATAACCCGCTAATTCCAGACCGGGGCGATACAAGTCATCCACGGTAATGGTCCGTTTCAGGCCTTGCTCTCCGGAAATAACCTCAAGCCCAAACTGGTTGACTAGCTCCGATACTTTTACCTTTTTAGCCATGACTGCTCTCCTTTATCCCCCAACTACTCGGGCGTACTTCTACACATTCCTTCTCCCATCCTAATGGAAAATGAAGTCTAAATCAATTACATGCTGTAACGCTTCCAATTTTCATTCCAACCCTATAATGTTAAAAAACCGCCCCGAAGGGCGGCTTTTCTTATCGTTCAGCTGAACTTGAACTCAAGACAACTTATTATTAGCTGAAGAAAATGTTCAATTCAGTGTCTTTATCGAAGATATGAACTTTGTTCATGTCGATTGCGAGTTTCACATTTTCACCTTCACGAGTAGTGGAACGTCCGTCCACGCGTGCAATGATCGTGTCATTGCCAGCGCCGCTCAGGTAAAGCAGCATTTCGTGACCCAGGTTCTCAGTAACGTCTACACGGCCTGTGAATACAGTGTTTGGAGAAGCTTCCATGAATACAGGCTCTTCATGAATGTCCTCAGGACGAACGCCCAGGATCACTTCTTTACCAATATAGCCGCCTTGTTTCAGGATGCCGGCTTTACCTTGAGGAACTTCCAGCTTCAGGCCTGGAGCCGTGAAGGTAGTAGTGCCTCCTTGCTCAGTCAAAGTACCGCTAACAAAGTTCATTGTAGGGGAACCGATGAAACCTGCAACGAAAATGTTCGTTGGCTGGTTGTAAAGCTCTTCAGGTGAAGCCGCCTGCTGGATGATACCGTCTTTCATAACGACGATGCGATCGCCCATTGTCATGGCTTCGATCTGGTCATGCGTTACATAGATACAAGTAGTTTCCAAACGTTTAACCAGTTTAGTGATCTCGGCGCGCATTTGACCACGAAGTTTAGCATCCAAGTTGGACAAAGGTTCGTCCATCAGGAACACTTGCGGGTTACGCACGATCGCGCGGCCCAAGGCCACACGTTGACGTTGACCACCGGAGAGAGCTTTTGGTTTGCGATCCAGCAAATGCTCGATATCGAGGATTTTTGCAGCTTCGCGTACACGTTGGTCGATTTCTTCTTTTTTCGTTTTGCGAAGTTTCAGACCAAATGCCATGTTTTGATATACGTTCATGTGAGGGTACAAGGCGTAGGATTGGAATACCATCGCGATGTCACGGTCTTTAGGAGCTACGTCGTTCACGACACGGTCACCGATATACAATTTACCTTCACTGATTTCTTCCAAACCAGCGATCATACGCAGGGTTGTGGATTTACCGCAACCGGAAGGACCAACCAGTACCAAAAACTCCTTATCGGCAATATCAAGATTGACGTCTTTAACCGTTGCTTTGTCGGAACCTGCATATTTCTTATAAATGTGCTCTAAACGTACACCAGCCATCGTCATTTCCCCCTAAAAATTAATTTGAAGTATGATAAAATAAATTTTGAAATCGTATACATTTCACACTTTTATATTAACCGATTCAGCACCTGCCTGCCATACACAAACTGCACAAAAAACCTATTTTCTTTTCGTGACTTTATACAATAATAGCGTAAGCTTCACCAAAACGGCGTCCTTAAAGCTCCGAACGTCCAATCCAGTCTCCTGTTTGATCTTGTCCATCCGGTATAAAAGTGTGTTTCGGTGAATATAAAGCCGCTTAGCCGTCTCACTTACATTACAATCCAATTGGAAAAAAGTTTCGAGCGTCGACAGCGTCTCCGGATCGTTAAAGATCCCCATCGCAATGTCCGTACGGGCCATAAACTGCTTGCGTTGCTTATCTGGAATGCTGTAAACCAGACGTTCCAGATGAAAAGTCCATGGCAGATGGATCTGCTCAGATACATGAAATATTTTTCCCAGAATCAAGGTCTCGCGGAGCAGTTCGGTGACTTCCACCAGACTCTGTTCAGGTATAACCGGCTGGGCCACGGAGATATGAAAGTTGCCGACCCACTCATTGGCAATCAGCTCATAAACCCCCTGCCCAAGATCGTCCAACATCGCACGTTCCGCCTCACGGCTTTCTTCGCTGACTTGACGCAGGTCCTCAAGCTGGCTTTCACCAACCAGAATCAGCCACTCCTGTTCTTCGACCGGAATGAGAAGCAAATCCGAACCAAAATAACTTTTCAGCAGCTTGTTCAGCTTCTGATACTGCATATGTGGTTTCGTCCGGCTCTCACTGCTTAACAGAAACGGAACACTGGATTCGGATAACCGCTTTTTCAAAACAAACCGCTCCGGAATCATTTGCTGAGGAATTTCTTCTTTTAACTGGGCGCGAAGCCAGGCACCAAGTTCCAGTACAGCCGCTTCCTCATTATCTTTATCACCCTGTGACGGGCGGATCTGATTAGCTGCCGTCTGCAGAAGCAATTCAATCAGCTGACTTTCCGAGTCCTGAAGACTCACCGGCTCAATCTCCCATACGTTTACATACTCTTCACTGAAAGCCCACGGCCAGCAGCGCACTCCATCTATCACCAGAGGAACCCCAATCTGCCGGCTTTCATTTCCTCCAAGCTCCAACCATTTGTGCAAGGGGATTGAGTTTTCGATTAGAGGAGCGTCGATGATCTGTTCAATTCTGTGTCTTAAATCAATCATGTTCATATCGGAATCTCTCCCAGCCTGAATCATTAATCTAAGTTGCGTTTAGTCTTCGACTTAAATACTAGAGCTAGCTTAAACCTTAAACCTTAAACCTTAAACCTTAAACCTTAAACCTTAAACCTTAAACCTTAAATCGATTGTATCACATGGATATGCCAGCTTCCTATTTCGGTCATGCTTTTAATACAAAACCATAGGAACGAACCGAACTGAAGCTTCATTAAAGAGTTCCAAGATAGAGTACGTCTGCTATTCTGTTCCATACACCAGCCACTTACCGGCATTATCGGAAAATAACAAAAGACCGTTAACATATAGTTAACGGTCTTTTGTACAGCGGATGAGCCATGAAGGACTCGAACCTTCGACACCCTGATTAAAAGTCAGGTGCTCTACCAACTGAGCTAATGGCTCTTAAAACTGGTGGAGGCTGATGGATTCGAACCACCGAACCCGTAAGGGAGCAGATTTACAGTCTGATGCGTTTGGCCACTTCGCTAAGCCTCCACAATAAATGGTGCCGTCGAGAGGACTTGAACCCCCAACCTACTGATTACAAGTCAGTTGCTCTACCAGTTGAGCTACAACGGCATATTCAGTTTTAGAAATGGTGGCTCGGGACGGAATCGAACCGCCGACACGAGGATTTTCAGTCCTCTGCTCTACCGACTGAGCTACCGAGCCACGGATTTGGTCAAAAAAATAAAGTGGTGGAGTTTGTATCCTTCCCACTTCACTGTGGAACTATACAATTCATAATAATGGCGGAACCGACGGGATTCGAACCCGCGGTCTCCTGCGTGACAGGCAGGCATGTTAGGCCTCTACACCACGGTTCCGCAATATTATTTCTGGTGCCGGCGAGAGGACTTGAACCCCCAACCTACTGATTACAAGTCAGTTGCTCTACCAGTTGAGCTACACCGGCGTATATGGTGGAGGCTGAGGGGATCGAACCCCCGACCCTCTGCTTGTAAGGCAGATGCTCTCCCAGCTGAGCTAAGCCTCCATATACAAATATTAAAATTGGTAGCGGCGGAGGGGATCGAACCCCCGACCTCACGGGTATGAACCGTACGCTCTAGCCAGCTGAGCTACACCGCCATATTAATGAACCATCTGAATGCTTGTACAATGGCGGAGAGAGAGGGATTCGAACCCTCGCACCACTTACGCAGTCTAACCCCTTAGCAGAGGGTCCCCTTATAGCCACTTGGGTATCTCTCCAAAAGTCAGCATTCAAGATTGATCCTTGAAAACTGGATACGAAACAATCAATTGCGATTAGATCTATTTGGATAAGCCCTCGACCGATTAGTACTGGTCAGCTCCATGCATTGCTGCACTTCCACCCCCAGCCTATCTACCTCGTCGTCTTCAAGGGGTCTTACTAAATTGGGAAATCTCATCGTGAGGGAGGCTTCACGCTTAGATGCTTTCAGCGCTTATCCCTTCCGCACTTAGCTACCCAGCTGTGCTCCTGGCGGAACAACTGGTGCACCAGCGGTGCGTCCATCCCGGTCCTCTCGTACTAAGGACAGCTCCTCTCAAATTTCCTACGCCCACGACAGATAGGGACCGAACTGTCTCACGACGTTCTGAACCCAGCTCGCGTACCGCTTTAATGGGCGAACAGCCCAACCCTTGGGACCTACTGCAGCCCCAGGATGCGATGAGCCGACATCGAGGTGCCAAACCTCCCCGTCGATGTGGACTCTTGGCGGAGATAAGCCTGTTATCCCCAGGGTAGCTTTTATCCGTTGAGCGATGGCCCTTCCATGCGGTACCACCGGATCACTAAGCCCGACTTTCGTCCCTGCTCGACTTGTCAGTCTCGCAGTCAAGCTCCCTTTTGCCTTTGCACTCTTCGAATGATTTCCAACCATTCTGAGGGAACCTTGGGGCGCCTCCGTTACTCTTTAGGAGGCGACCGCCCCAGTCAAACTGCCCACCTGACACTGTCCCCATGCCCGATCAGGGCACCAGGTTAGAACTCCGATACGATCAGGGTGGTATCCCAACGGCGCCTCCAAGGAAGCTGGCGCTCCCTCTTCCTAGGCTCCCACCTATCCTGTACAAATCGTATCAAAGTCCAATATCAAGCTGCAGTAAAGCTCCAGGGGGTCTTTCCGTCTTGTCGCGGGTAACCTGCATCTTCACAGGTATTACAATTTCATCGGATCGGCCGTTGAGACAGCGCCCAAGTCGTTACGCCATTCGTGCGGGTCAGAATTTACCTGACAAGGAATTTCGCTACCTTAGGACCGTTATAGTTACGGCCGCCGTTTACTGGGGCTTCAGTTCATAGCTTCGGGTTACCCCTAACCACTCCCCTTAACCTTCCAGCACCGGGCAGGCGTCAGCCCGTATACTTCGCCTTACGGCTTCGCACCGACCTGTGTTTTTTCTAAACAGTCGCTTGGGCCTTTTCACTGCGGCCCCCTCGGGCTATTCACCCTACCGAGGCACCCCTTCTCCCGAAGTTACGGGGTCATTTTGCCGAGTTCCTTAACGAGAGTTCTTCCGCGCGCCTTAGAATTCTCTTCTCGCCTACCTGTGTCGGTTTACGGTACGGGCACCTTCACCTGGCTAGAGGCTTTTCTTGGCAGTGTGAGATCATGACCTTCGCTACTGCAATTTTCGCTCCCCATCACAGCCCAAGGTTATGTAGCACGGATTTGCCTATGCTACCCTCTCACTGCTTGGACGGACATCCATCAGTCCGCGTCACTACCCTGCTGCGTCACCCCATCGCTCATAACGGTTTACGGTGGTACAGGAATTTCCACCTGCTGCCCTTCGACTACCCCTGTCGACATCGCCTTAGGTCCCGACTTACCCGGAGCGGACGAACCTTCCTCAGGAACCCTTAGGCTTTCGGCGGATCAGATTCTCACTGATCTTTTCGTTACTCATACCGGCATTCTCACTTGTGTACTCTCCAGCGCTCCTTACGGTACACCTTCAACGCATACACAACGCTCCCCTACCCCTGATGCAAGCATCAAGCCATAGCTTCGGTGGTGTGTTTAGCCCCGTTACATTTTCGGCGCAGAGTCACTCGACCAGTGAGCTATTACGCACTCTTTAAATGGTGGCTGCTTCTAAGCCAACATCCTGGTTGTCTGGGCAACTCCACATCCTTTCCCACTTAACACACGCTTGGGGACCTTAGCTGATGGTCTGGGCTGTTTCCCTTTTGACACTGGATCTTAGCACTCACTGTCTGACTCCCGGTTAATCAGTCTATGGCATTCGGAGTTTGACTGAGCTTGGTAACCCTTGCGGGCCCCGCACCCAATCAGTGCTCTACCTCCACGACTGTACCACCGAGGCTAGCCCTAAAGCTATTTCGGGGAGAACCAGCTATCTCCGAGTTCGATTGGAATGTCTCCGCTACCCCCACCTCATCCCCGAACTTTTCAACGTTCGTGGGTTCGGGCCTCCAGTGCGTGTTACCGCACCTTCACCCTGGACAGGGGTAGATCACACGGTTTCGGGTCTACGCCCACGTACTTATTCGCCCTATTCAGACTCGCTTTCGCTGCGGCTACGGCTTCTCACCTTAACCTTGCACGGGAACGTAACTCGCCGGTTCATTCTACAAAAGGCACGCCATCACCCGGGATGAAACGCAGTTTCATCATAGGGCTCTGAGTTCTTGTAAGCACACGGTTTCAGGATCTCTTTCACTCCCCTGCCGGGGTGCTTTTCACCGTTCCCTCACGGTACTGCTTCACTATCGGTCCCTAGGGAGTATTTAGCCTTACCTGATGGTCCTGGCAGATTCATACGGGGTTTCACGTGCCCCGCCCTACTCGGGATCCGTCTCGGAGGGAATAGACTTTCGGTTACAGGGCTTTTACCTCTTTTA